>SYIM01000318.1 GCA_005798775.1 Burkholderiales bacterium | reverse complement strand
GCTTTTGCGTACCGATTCAATCAACGGTTCGACCTGCGCAACCTCATCGCCAGCCTCATCGTCGATGTGGCGAAAACCAAGCCGCTGTCGAAAAAAGGCATCAGGGGGTGAGCATGCTGAGACAGGTTCCTAATCAGGAATTGTTTTCATAAAATCAGTTAGTTAGGATATTTTTTCGTATTATGAAAATTAGTTTTTCACAATGAGAAAAATCAACGCTGCGAAGCAACATCGATTTTTCACGATGCGAAACCTTCGCGTCACCCGGTAAAATACCGATCTGACTTTCACGCGACAGGACCATCATGATTCGCTATATCGACAGCGACTATGCGGTTGCCGGCCAGTTGGCCCCCGAACACATGAAGCAGCTTGCCGACGCGGGTTTCCGCAGCGTCATCAACAATCGCCCAGATGGCGAAGAATCCGCGCAGGCGCCCAGCGCGCAGATGCAGGCAGCAGCCGAGGCGGCAGGGATGCAGTATGTCTACCTGCCAGTCGGGGCAGCCTACCCAGCCGAGGGCGCAGCGGTTACGCTGAAGCAGGAACTCGCCCGCCTGCCCCGGCCGATTCTGGCCTATTGCCGGTCGGGCGCGCGAAGTACGACGGTGTATTCACTTGCCAAAGGCGCAGGCTGAGCAGCGACCGGAGCACGCGTTTCGTCCCCGGTATGTGCCTGACCGCCGTCAGTCACACAGCATCCGGGGAGGCTTTTGTTTACGCGACCCCGATCAAACCGGGCAGGGTTGTCAGCCAGCCCGGTTACGCATCCAGTCAGCCGTGCCGTGGAACGCTTCGGCCAATGGATCGGATAAAGCAGGGGAAATTTCGAGCTCCCTCATCGCCTGCGCCATGCAGGCGAGCCACTGATCGCGTTCGCGAATGCCGATGGAAAACGGCAGATGGCGGGCGCGCAGCTGCGGATGGCCGAATCGCTCGACGTAGTGAGACGGCCCGCCCAGCCAGCCAGACAGAAACCAGAATAATTTGTCGCGCGAAGTGTCGAGTCCAGGCGGATGCAGTGCACGGATAGCGGCATAGTCGGCTTCGAGGTCCATCAGATCGTAAAAGCGGTCGACCAGCGCCCGCACAGCGGGTTCGCCGCCCAGCGCATCGAACGCTGTCGGAGCGTCACTCATGAAGAAAGACTCGTGCGAACCGGCGCGCGCAGCACGTCGCGTAACCCGAACCAGCCCGCGAGTACCGTTAGAAATGCGGTGGCAGCCATGGCCGCAGGAATCACCTGCCAGCGCGGCTGATACTCGAACCCGAAAATCACCTCGGCCAGTACCCAGCCCACCGCGATGGCCCCCAACGCGCCCAGCAGTCCGGCCAGCGCCCCGCCGAACGCAAGCTCTGTATGCTGCGCCCGCGACAGGAAACGCGACGAGGCGCCCAGCGAACGCATGAGCGCAGCCTCACGTATTCGCTCGTCCCTCGAAGACAGCAAAGCCCCCCAGAGCACGGTGAGTCCTGCCGCAAGCGTGAGCACAAAAAGGAACTGTACTGCAGCGACCACCTGATCGAGCATCAGCTGCACCTGCCGCACCAGATGTCCAGTATCGAAAACCGTGAGATTGGGGAAGCGACGGACCAGTTGCTGATCCAGTGCCGGCGAGGCAGCCGGCAGATGGAATGCGGTGAGGAAGGTGGTGGGCCGATCGTCAAGCGCAGCCGGCGACAGGATCATGAAGAAGTTTGCCCGCATGGAATCCCAGGCAAGTTTGCGCACGCTGGTGATGCGCACCTCCACCCGCTCTCCGGCCACGTCGAACACCACGCTATCGCCCATCTTGAGGCCCAGTGTCTTCAGGATTCCCAGTTCGGCCGAGACCTCCATCGCCGACGCATCGAACCAGCGCCCGGCCACGACCGTGTTGTGGGCCGGCGGCTGGGCGCCATAGGAGAGGTTGAATTCGCGCTCGACGAGACGTTGCGCGCGTTCCCCCGCCGGCACATGCTGAGTGGCGTCTTTTCCATTCACCTCAATCAGCCGCCCGCGCACCATGGGCTGCAAGTCGGCCGCAATACGCCCTGTCACCAGCGCCTGTTCGACCGCTTCGCGCTGATCAGGCTGAATATTGATGACGAATCGGTTGGGGGCATCAGGTGGACTTGCGCGACGCCACGCGTCGACGAGGTCGGTCCGCGTGATGGTGAGTAGCAGCAGTGCCATGATGCCGGCTGAAAGCGCCGCCGTCTGGGCGATCGCAAGGGAGCGCCGCCGGCTCCAGGATGCGATTGACAGTCGGAGCAACGGACGCCTTGCCACCGGGCCAGCGCGCCGAATCAGGGTGACCACCCAGACCGCCAGGGCCGATACAACAATAAACATCAGGGTAGCCGCAGCGAACCCGCCTGCAGCGATCAGGGCAAGCTGGCGGTCGCCAGCGAGCCACGCGAGCAGCGTCGAAAACGCCAGAACAGCCACCACCAACGCTCCCCACAGGTTGGCACGGCCAGGCAAATACTCGCGCCGCAGCACGCGCAGAGGTGGCACGCCGGCGAGTCTCAGAACTGGCCAGCCACCGAACCCCAGGAGGAGGATGAGGCCGGTGATCAGCGCCTGCGCAAACGGCACCCACCCTGGCGCGGGCAGCCTCACACCCAGCATCGGTGCGACCGCGTCGGCCAGAAACTGCTGGAACACCGCACCCAGGGCGGCGCCAACCAGACCACCCACTACCCCAACCCATAGCAATTCCAGCAACAGGAGCCGCACCAGTCGCCGTTGACCCAGACCGGCAGCCTTCATGACCGCGCAGCCATCCAGATGCCGTTCAGCGAATCGGCGCGCCCCCAGAGCGATCGCCACCGCAGCAATCAGCACTGTCAGAAGCGCGACCAGCGACAGAAAGCGCTCCGCCCGCTTCAGAGTGGCGCTGAGTTCGGGGCGTCCGTTGTCGACTGTTTCGATCCGAAGATTCTGGCCATCGAATTCACGGATACGCTGCTCGAACCGCCCGACAGCCTGGGCTGACCCCGCCACCAGCAGGCGCCAGCTGACCCGGCTAGCCGGCTGGACAAGGCCGGTAGCCGCGAGATCATCCAGTGCAATCAGAACCCGCGGGGCGAAGTTGATGAAGCTCGCACCACGGTCAGGTTCGAGGGTGACAAGCCGCGTGACCCGAAAGGATCTGTCACCCAATTCAATGCGGCCGCCAACGCTGATCTCGAGCGGCGAAAGGAGTGACGCGTCCACCCACGCCTCGCCTCGAGCAGGAATTGAATCAGCTGGTGCGTCCGGCGCACCCGGCTGGCTGGTCACCCGAACAGCGCCACGCAGCGGATAGCCTTGCTCGACCGCCTTGAGCGAGACCAGAACCGAACGCTCGCCCGCCAACGCCATACTTGGAAAGGACACGGTGCGAACCGCTGCGAGCGACTCCGACGCAGCCTCGCGCAACAGAGCGGCACCAGGCTCACGGCCCGCCGCCAGCACCAGATCGGCACCCAGCAGCTGGCGCGCCTGAAGGGACAGGGCGGTACGCATACGGTCGACGAACAGGCCTACGCTCGCAATCGCAGCGACTGCGATCACCAACGCAGCGATCAATAGGCGAAGTTCGCCCGCGCGCCAGTCGCGCGCCGCCAGTCGCAAAGATAATGAAAGATCATTCATGATGGAGTCGTCGCGGAGGATACCCGGGACACTTGAAGGCTGCGCCGCTTGCCCTAGAATCGACAAGGATGACGCAGCACCTCCGCCAATCCACCCGTCTTCTCCGACACTTCCATGATTGACGTCAACGAACAATCCTTCGAAAGCGAAGTCATCCGCGTCTCGTTTACTCAACCCGTTCTGGTCGACTTCTGGGCGCCTTGGTGCGGCCCCTGCCGGATGCTCGGCCCTGCGCTCGAGCGGGTTGAAAAGGCGCTGGAGGGCCAGGTCCGACTGGTCAAGATCAACTCGGATGAAAACCCGCAGCTCTCCGCCCGTTTTCGGGTGCGCAGCATCCCGCTGGTGATGTTGTTTCGCAACGGCGCACCTGTAGACAGTTTTGTCGGGGCCAAACCGGAGGGCCAGATTCACGCCTTTCTCGGCCTGCACCTGCCCCGGCCGGGCGATGATCATCTGCGTGAGGCACAGGACGCGGTGGCGACGGGACGCCTGGAGGAGGCAGTCTCTGCCTACGCTACCGCACTGGCCACAAACCCAGCGCAGGACAAGGTCCGCGCCGACTACGTCCGACTGTTGCTCTCGATGAATCGAACGACCGAGGCGGCCACGGCGTTCGAGCCGATTCGCACCGCAGCCCGAAGCGACCTGGCGCTTGCGGCTGTGGGGCAACTGCTGGACGCCGCGCGGGCTATCTCGGCGCTGCCCGAGAGCGACCGGGGTGAAAGCGAATTGCAGCGCGCGCTTGCCGCCTCCGACAGCCTCGAGAACCGGCTGCTGCTCGCCCAGTCGCTGCTGCTGCGGGGGCAGTGGCAGGCGTGCATGGATCTGTGCCTGGAGATCATCGGCCGCGACCGGAAATTTCGTGAGGACGCAGCGCGCAAAGTCATGCTGGCGGCGTTTGAGTTGTGCGGCGACCCTGTCCTTGTAGGCACCTACCGCAGGCGGCTGAGCGCGGGCCTATACTGATCCGGTTCAGCAACGGCCGGAGAATCGGACATGTCAGCGACCGACGACACGCGGGTTCTGGTCACAATCGACCAGGGGGTGGCCGACGTCCGGCTCAATCGCCCGGACAAACTCAACGCGCTTGACGACGCCATGTTCGATGCGCTCATCGCAACAGGCGATCGGCTACGAACCCTGCCTGGCCTGCGGGCGGTCGTGCTGTCGGGTGTGGGCAAGGCTTTCTGCGCAGGGCTCGACATGGGGCGCTTCCAGGCCATGGCCGGCGATACCGACAGCGCCGCATCACTGCGGCTGGGTCCCCGCTCGCACGGAGACTGCAATGTGCCGCAGTACGCAGCGATGGTCTGGCGGAGTCTTCCTGTGCCCGTCATCGCCGCCGTTCACGGCGCCGCCCTGGGGGGTGGTCTGCAGATCGCGCTCGGCGCCGACATCCGGATCGTCTCGCCGGAGGCCAAGCTGGGGCTCCTGGAAATCCGCTGGGGTATCGTTGCCGATATGGGTGCTTTCATTGTGTTGCCTGAACTCATGCCCGCTGACCGGATTCGCGATCTTGCCTACACCGGCCGCGCGGTCAGTGGCGCCGAGGCGGTCGCGATGGGGCTTGCCACCCAGCTGAGCGATACACCGCTGGACTCAGCGCTTGCCATGGCCGGGGACATCGCCTCACGCAATCCCGACGCGATCCGTGCCAGCAAAGCATTGGTGGCAGCCGCCTATTCGCGGAATCAGGGCCCCCGCCTGCAACGCGAGTCCGACGCACAGATCGCGATCATGGAACGCCCCAACCAGCGCGAGGCAGTGCGCGCGCAACTGGAAAAGCGCACGGCGCAGTTTGTGGACCCGGCCTGACGGACGGCAGAGAACCGGTTGGGTCGTGCGCAAGGTGCCGCTCGAAACCGGGCGAGACCTTTCAGACCGAGCGCCGGAACCAGATCGCAGATAACCCGAAGGCAAGTAGCCCAAACAAGGCAGAAGCGGCCGCAAACAACGCCCCGACTTCCGTATCGCGGCGTTCGAGCGCAAAGCGCGAGGTGAGATGCTGATAGATCTTCCGCAGATCGACCGCCGACCCTGCATAGAAATATTCGGCCTCGGTGACCTTGGCAACCGCTTTCAGCGCCTCTTCATCCAATCGCACGTAAAACGACCAACCCTCGAACCCAGGAATGGAGCCGTTTGGGGTGCCGAAGCCGACGGTGTAGACACGAACCCCCAACTCGGCCGCTTTGCGGGCAGCCATTACCGGGTCGGGGCCGTTGGTTCGCCGGCCATCGGAAAGCAGCACGATTGCCCCGCCGGTATACGTGCCTGGGGCGACCGCCGCAGCCAGCGCCTTTGGCGCGGCCTTGGGAGCGGGTGGCGCGGCTCGGCTTTCCATCGCCCCCTTGGTGCGGCCGCCGTCTCGGCCGAAGCCCTGGCCATAGAGCAGTGACTCGAGATCGACACGCGCTTCAGGCATGAGCGTGGCAAGCGCCACGAGCAGGCCGCTACCGGTAGCGGTGGCTCGCTGCAGTTGGAACCGGTCGATGGCCGCAAGCAGGTCTTCCTTCCGGTCGGTGACGCCCTGCACGACCTGAGCCGACCCCGCGAAGGTGACGATACCCACCCGGATACCATCAGGAAGCTCACGGATGAATTCGCGGGCCGCCACCTGGGCCGCGTGGATGCGGTTGGGCTCGACGTCGTTGGCGAGCATGCTGCGCGACACATCGATCGCCAGCACGATTGTCATGTAGTCGGCGGGTAACACCACATTGGCCGCTGGGCGCGCTGCCGCAACCAGGCCCACCGCAATACTGACGAGGAGCAGCGCAGGCGGCATGTGACGGCGCCAGCGCTGACCGGGACCCATCGCCTGTCGGACCAGGGTCAGGCTCGCGTAGCGCACAGCGTTTCGCCGACGGCGGCGAAGGAGCCATACATACAGTGCCACCAGGAGCGGCAGCACCAGCAGACCCCAGAGGAAATCGGGCCAGATGAATCGCACGGCTTTTGGATTCAATGCTAATGTCCCACTCTACCATCGACAGCAATCCAGGGTCAGCTTCCAGCCATGCGCCGCGGTTCGCTCTACAGCAGCCGGTCACGTCCCAGCGAAGACCGCTCTCCGGCAAGCGGCGCGCCCAGGCAGCAAGCCGCGCCAGAGCCCAGTCGCGCGGCCTTACCCAGCGGCCCGACGCAACCCGCCGAACGCCTCAACACCAGCAGCCCCCTGGAAGCCCCACGCGTGCAGGGGCTACGAGCCCGCCTCCGGTCGCGCCTCGCACGCTACGGCCAGGCCTCGGCATTTATTGCCGGCATCGTGCTCGCCCTGGCACTCGTTCTGATCCGCGACGCGCTCACCCCACCCCAGGTCATGCTGACCCAGGAGGACATCGACGCAGCCGTGCTCCACACACTCGAAACCCGCGACCTGCCATCGCGCGCCGCTCGCGCAGCCGAGGCCGTCCGGCAATCGGTGGTCAGAATTCGCGGCTATGCGGTGGACCCCAGCGAGCCCGAAGCAGGCCTCAAAGAACGGGGGACGGGCACAGGCGTGGTCATCATGGAAGACGGCACGCTGCTGACCAATCTGCATGTGGTGGCTGGCGCCGAGGAACTTCGCGTCACGTTTTTTGACGGCAGCGAAACCACTGCCACGCTTGCAGGCGCCCAGCCTGACAACGACCTCGCCGTGCTCAAGCCCAAGGGAATTCCTGATGATCTGCCTCCGGCCACGCTCGGCGCGAGCAACCGTCTGGCGCCGGGCGACGAGGTCGTGGCCGTCGGCTTTCCGTTCGGTATTGGCCCATCAGTCAGCGCCGGCGTGGTGTCCGGTCTCAATCGCGAATTCAAATCCGGAGAGGGTGAGCGTCCCTTAAAAGGCCTCATACAATTCGACGCCGCGGCCAACCCGGGTAATTCAGGTGGCCCGCTCGTCACCCTGTCAGGCGAAGTGGTAGGGATTGTCACCGCCATTCTCAACCCCACCTCGGCGCGAACATTCGTCGGCATTGGCTTCGCTGTCACCATAGAAAGTGCTGGTACCGCGATCGGTATTCCCCCGTTCTGAACCTACAGGAAGCGTGTCCCATGCAAGTCCAGGAATCGAACCCCGCCTGGAATCGGCCGGGCACCGCCCCGCTGCGAAATGAAGTCGCCGCCCGAATGGAGCAGGTGCTCTATGAGGTCAAACGGATTGTCGTGGGACAGGATGCCTTCCTGGAACGCGTGCTGGTGGCCATGCTGGCCAGAGGTCACCTGCTGGTTGAGGGTGTACCGGGGCTCGCCAAAACGCTCACGGTGAATACACTCGCGCGAACACTGCGGGGCACTTTCAAGCGTATCCAGTTCACTCCCGATCTGCTTCCTGCAGATCTGGTCGGAACGCGTGTCTTCAACCAGAAAACCAGCGAGTTCTTCACAGCGCTGGGCCCGGTCTTCACCAACCTCCTGCTCGCCGACGAAATCAATCGCGCACCCGCCAAGGTTCAAAGCGCGCTTCTCGAAGTAATGCAGGAGCGCCAGGTCACCATCGCTGGCGAAACCCATCGGTTGCCCAACCCCTTCCTCGTGATGGCCACTCAGAACCCGATCGAAACCGAAGGTACCTACCCGCTGCCCGAGGCTCAGGTTGATCGCTTCATGATGAAGGTGCTGGTGGGCTATCCGACCGAGGAGGAAGAGTTCGTCATTGTCGAGCGCGTCACCGGCCCGGCGATTGAAGTTTCGCCGGTGGCCACCACCGAGGAATTGGCCGCGCTGCAGGCCGAATGCCGGCGGGTCTACGTCGATCCGGCTTTGGTGCAGTTCGCGGTGAAAATCGTGGCCGCCACCCGTAACCCAGCCGCCTGCGGTCTGCCGGAGCTCGCGCGCTACATCGGCTTCGGTGCCAGCCCGCGCGCCACGATCAGCATGATAGAAGGCGCCCGCGCCCTCGCCCTGCTGAGGGGACGCAGCTACGTGCTACCTGCCGATGTGATCGACCTGGTGGCTGATGTGCTTCGTCACCGCCTGGTGCTGAGCTATGAGGCGCTCTCCGAAAACCTCTCGCCCGATCAACTGATCGGTAAGCTGCTGCGCGCCATTCCTGCGCCCGACACGCCGCTCTCCACCCATGTCAGGCTGGGAGAGTCGGCCTGATCCGGCCGGCTGAGGAACGCACCCTCTCATGTTTGGCTGGTTTCGCAAGCGAATTACAGACCGCTCTGAAGCGGCCGCATCCGGGGCAGCGACAGCTTCGGGCGGCCCGGCTCTTCAAACCGTAAGAACCGATCCCGAGCGGCTGCTGAAAAAGCTCGAGTGGACGGTCGTACGCCGACTCGATGGCATTTTACAGGGCGATTACCGCACGCTTTTCAGGGGCAGCGGCTTTGACCTGGCGGATCTGCGCGAATACATGCCGCACGACGATGTTCGCCATATCGACTGGAACGTCACGGCGCGGCTGCAGGTGCCTTATGTCCGTGAGCATCAGGAGGACCGGGAGGTAGCGGCGTGGCTGCTGCTTGACCTCTCTGGCTCGGTCGACTTCGGATCGCGGCAGATTTCCAAGCGCACACTTGCACTCGAATTCAGCGCCGTGGTGGCTCGGCTGCTCACACGCCGCGGCAACCGGATCGGTGCACTGATCCATACAGGCGGTCATCACGACAACGCTATCGTACAGGCGCGGTCAGGGCGTCGGCATGTACTCCATCTGATGCGAAGTATCGAGGCCGCACACGCCGGCGGCACACCTCACGATGCCACCGAACTGGGCGCAGTGCTCTCTGATGCGCTCGCGGTGATCAAGCGGCGGTCGGTGGTGTTTGTCGTGTCCGATTTCATCAGCCTGCCTGGCTGGGATCGGGCGCTGTTGCAGCTCGCCCGACGCCACGACGTGGTGGCAGTCAGGCTCTTCGATCCCCTTGAAGTCGAGCTGCCCGACCTCGGAATGATCGCGCTGCGCGACGCCGAAACCAGCGAGTTACTGTGGGTGGACAGCAGCAACCGCCGCTTTCGGGAGCGCTTCGCCCAGGCTGCGAGCACGCGTGAAACGCAGCTTCGCGAGGCGCTGGCGCGCAGCGGCGTGGATTGCCTTGAACTCGCCACCGATGAGCCACTCGATGAATCGCTGCTCCGCTTCCTGCAGCTTCGAAAGCGCCGCTCGCAGCTGTCCGCAGGCGCGTTCGGTGCAGCCGCAGCATCGCGGCCGGCCTGACGGAACCGCATGCCATGATTGATCTGCGGACCCTCAGCTTTCTGTGGCCGATACTTCTCTGGCTGCTCGCAATCGTACCGGTGGCGGCGCTCGCGATGCTGCTGCTTCGTTTCGCCCGTTCGCGAGCCCATTCCCGCTATCCTGGCATGGTCCCTCAGGCGCTCGCGCACGCTGGCCTGTGGGGTTTCATGGGTCGCTATGGGCCAGGCTTGATCGCGCTGGCCGGGCTTGCGTTGCTGCTCATCGCCGTGGCTCGCCCCCGGGCCATGCTGCTCATGCCCACGGCGGTCGAGTCAGTCATTCTGGCGATCGACACCTCGGGTAGCATGCGCGCCGCAGATGTCAAACCCAGTCGTATCGAAGCCGCACAGGCTGCTGCCCGCAGTTTTATAGATGGCATGCCATCGCGGCTGCGGGTCGGTGTGGTCGCCATATCGGGCACCGCTGCGGTTGTTCAGTCTCCCACGAGCGAGCGGGACGATCTGTACCAGGCGATCGACTCACTGCAGCTCCAGCGTGGCTCAGCCATCGGCAGCGGCATTCTGGTAAGCCTCGCCGAGTTGCTGCCAGGCGCAGGCATCGACGCGCAGAAAATTCTCAATGAGGCCTCGGGCGACGGGCCTCGGCCAGGCGCTGGCGGCGCGCCGCTGCGCGGAGCGCCGGGACGTGATGGCACCGGCGCAGCCGGCGCCACGGCGCAGGGCGCCCGCCCAGGTAGCCCGGAACCGCCCAAGACCAACCCCCCAGCGGAGCCAGGATCCAACCGCAGTGCGGCGATCGTCCTGCTCACTGACGGCCAGGGCAACACCGGGCCGGATACGCTCAAGATGGCCGAACTCGCCGCGCAGCATGGCGTTCGCATCTTCACCGTCGGCGTAGGTACGCCAGAAGGCATCACGCTCAACGCTCAAGGCATGTCGATGCGGGTACGACTCGATGAGGATGCATTGAAGAAGATCGCCGACATCACGCTGGGCGACTATTTCCGTGCGAACGATGCGCTCGACCTGCGTCGAATCTACAAAGAGCTCAGCTCGCGGCTCACACTCGAGCGGCGCCAGCTCACCGAGGTAACAGCAGTTTTTGCACTCGCCGGTTGTGTGCTGGTGATCGTGGCGGCCGCAGTATCGCTCGCGCGAACCGGCAGGATTGCCTAAGTTACAGCGCTCTGCTTGCCCTTTGTCACGGTCGGGTTAAACCCCCTGCTGACAAGCTACAACCATCTGGCCCGGCTTGAAGGGCCAGTCGCAAGCCCAGGCGCCTCGCACCGTTTGGAACGCAGCTGCGAACAGCACTGATGAGCGCTTTTCTCGACGCGCTGCGGCGCTCGCCGACGGCCGTTAGCACAGCGCTCGCGGTGGTAGTGACTGCCGCACTGAGCCGGCTAACGGTACACCAGATCACGCAGCCACAGACTCAGTTCGGGCACGAACGTGATCACTGCAAGGCAGGCCACCACCACCGCCACGTAAGGCATGATCGGCAAGATGATCTCATCGTACGAAATTTTCGCAACCGTACAGGCCGCAAACAGGTTCACACCGAAGGGCGGCGTGATCATGCCAAGCGCAAGATTGACCACCATGATGATGCCAAAGTGCACAGGATCGATACCAAACTGAATGGCAACTGGGGCCAGGATCGGCGCGAGCACCACAATCGCGGCGCCGGTCTCGATAAACATGCCAATCACGAAAAGGAACGCATTCACCCCAATCAGATAAGCGATCGGGCCATCAAAATTAGCCGCTACCCAGCTACCCACCGCGGCCGGTACACCCGCGCGCGTGATGAGAAACGCGAACAAGCCCGCGGTCGCGATGATCAGCATGATCACAGTGGTGGATACCACCGTTTTCTGAAGCGCGCGAATCAGATCGCGCCAGCTGATCTTGCGATAGACGAACATACCGACAATCAGCGCGTAGAACACCGCGGTGACTGACGCCTCGGTGGGTGTGAACACGCCGCCGTAAATGCCGCCCAGTACCGCCACCGGCATGAGAAGCGCGAGACTTGCCTGTTTGAAGGCCACGGCCAACTCGAGTCGCCCCTCGCCGTCACGTTTGCCGTGGCCAGTGACCTTGGACCAGACGAAAATAAATAAAATCAATGCGCCACCGATCAGAAATCCCGGACCAAAACCGGCGATGAACATCTCGCCCACTGACACCTCGGCCGACACCCCATAAAGAATCATAGGAATGGAGGGGGGGATGATCACGCCGAGTTCAGCAGATGAGGCCTGCAGCGCCGCCGCACGTTGAACCGGGTAACCGTAGCGAACCATCGCGGGAATGAGAATTGCGCCAATAGCAAAGGTGGTGGCCACGCTGGACCCCGACACCGCGGCGAAGATCATGCAGGTGAGCACGCAACTCATCGCAAGCCCGCCCTGCACGCCGCCCACCAGGGCTCGCGCCAGATTGACCAAGCGCTCGGAAATGCCACCCGCCTCCATCAGGTTTCCCGACAGGATGAAGAAGGGAATAGCGACCAGCGGAAACTTGTCGATCGAGGTGAAGAGTTGCCGGGCTGACTCCAACATCGGCATGTTGGAAAAAAACTGGATGCCTGCGATTGATGCGAGGCCAATCGCCACCGTAACCGGCACGCTAAGCGCGAGTAGCGCGAGAAAAATCGTGAAAACTGCGGGAACCATGAGCGCCGCTCCTGCTGGGTCAGACGATTACTGCTGGGTTTCGAGTTCGCCGCGTCTGGGGTCTAGGTAGTTCGCGAGTAAGCCCAGAACACCGAACATGGCGCCCACCGGAATGGCCGCGTAGGCCCACGAAATCGGGATCTCGAGCCCGGCCAGATTCTGAAAACGTACCCGGTACACCACGTCCCAGCCATACCAGACCACGATCAGCAGAAACAGCATGGTGGCGGCGGTGATGGAAAAATGAAGAATCGGCAGGTAGCGGGTTCGGGCAACGGTCCGGTAGAGCAGATCCACCGACAACAAGGCCCCGCCGCGCAGCGCTGCGCTCAGCCCCAGAAACACACTCCAGATGACAAGCGTCCGGGTGAGAACCTCGGTCCAGGTGGAGGGTTCCTGCAGTAAAAATCGCGTGATGATCTGATAGCCGCCACAGAGCGCGGCAATGGCGAGCGTGATACACGCCAGGGCAAGAATGAACTGACCGACCACCCGGTCGGCTGCAAGAATCCACTGTCGCACGATGAGCTCTCCAAAAAAGCGCCAGCGCCTGCGCCCGCCCATGCGCACGACGCTGGCGCGGGTACCAGCGCAAACCCGAAGGAAGCGCCGGACTGCGCCACGCGCGAACGCTGCCCTTACTTCGCGTTACGAATGGCGTCGATGTTGGCCTGACCGAAGCGCTTCGCGTATTCGGCGTAGGCGGGGGCGAGCGAATTCTGGAACGCCGCTTTCTCGTCGGGACTGAGGGCACGGATCTGCATTCCTGCAGCCTTCAGCGACTCGACGCCCTCACGCTCGAGTTGTTCGACCCGTTGACGCGACACTGCCGCCCCTTCGCGTGCAATCTGAACGATCAACTTACGGTCGTCAGGTGACATCTTGTTGTAGGCAGCGGGCGACATCAGCACCAGTGCGGGCGAATACAGGTGCCCAGAGAGCGTGAGGTGCTTTTGTACCTGGACGAACTTGGCCGAGACGATCACGCCGATGGGGTTCTCCTGGCCATCCACCGTCCCCTGCTGCAGCGCGCTGAAGAGCTCGGGAAATGCCATGGGCGTGGGCAGCGCGCCCAGGGTACGGAAAGCCGTCATATGCACCTGGTTTTCCATAGTGCGGATCTTGAGACCTTTGGCATCGGCCGGCGACTTCACCTCGCGGCGGTTGTTCGTCATGTGACGGAAACCGTTTTCAGACCAGGCGAGGCACACCAATCCCTTGGACGGACATTTATCGAGAATGGCCTGGCCGATCGGGCCGTCGAGCACGCCGCGCGCATGGGCGTAGTCGCGAAACAGGAAGGGGATATCAGTGATGAGGGTGTCGGGAACAAAATTACCAACGGGACCGGTGGACGTGGTCACCAGATCGATGGTGCCAAGCTGGGCGCCCTCGGTCATTTCGCGCTCGCCACCCAGCTGGAAGTTGGGGAATAGTTCGATCCTGTATCGACCGCCCATGCGTTCAGCAATCGCCTTCTGCATAAAGACGGCCCCAACGCCGTAGTGCGCCTCGGAAGGAAGACCGAAACCAAACTTGAGCACCGTCTGGGCGGAAGCGGCCAAGGGCCACGCAGCCAGTGATGCGGCAACGAGTAATCCCCGTCCGGCGGCCGAAATTCTGTTGAACATCATCTTGTCTCCTGTTGGATGTGGTTGAATAGTTATATCCGAAACCCGGGCGACGCGCGGATGCCGGTACGCGAGCCTGTCCCTTTTGAAAGGAGCTCCTGCGGAAGCTTATTCGTCATTTCTCTCCGACTCAAGCAGAACACTATGAAACAGCAGAAAACTATGAAACCCAACCCGCTCCAGGCTCCCCTTGCCGCTGGCGAAACCGTAATCGGCGCCATGACCTTCGAGTTCTTTTCACCTGGCATGTCCGCCATTCTGGCCAACGCCGGATGCCGCTTCGTCATCTACGACATGGAGCACACCGGCCTGGGCTTCGAAACCCTCAAATGGCTCTTCTCAACCTGCCGCGGGCTTCCAATCGAGCCCATGGTGAGGGTTCCGCGCGGGCAATATCCCTATCTGGCGCGGGCGCTCGACATTGGTGCCCGGGGCGTAATGATTCCCATGGTGGAATCGGCAGATCAGGCGCGAGACATCGTCGATGCCTGCCGCTACCCGCCGGTGGGCCGGCGCGGCGCGGGATTCGGGTTTGCCCAGTGCGACTATCTGGGCGGCGATGTCGGGCAGAAGATTCAAATCGCCAATCAGCGAACCACCGTCATCGCGCAGATTGAAACCGAGCGCGGGTTCGCCAATCTTGAGGCCATCGCCCAGGTGCCCGGGATCGATGTGCTGTGGCTCGGGCACTTTGACCTGTCCAACTTCATGGGCATTCCGGCGCAGTTTGATCACCCAGAGTTCGATACCGCCATGCGCAGAATCGCGCAGGTCGCACGTTCGCATGGAAAGTCTGCTGGTTTCATGGCAACCGACCGCGCCTGGATCGATCGCGCGCGCAACCTGGGCTACAACATGCTTGCGATCGGCACTGATACCGGGCTGCTTGCAGCCGCCACCAGCGAACTCACGGCCTACGCCGGCCGCACCGGAAACTGACGCATGAGCTTTCGAATCGGACTGACCAGCGACCTCATCAAGGCCGACGGCGAACCCTCGTTCGGGCGAGGCCCGCTCGAGCTATTGGACAACGCGCCAGGCCTCACCTGGGAGCTCATCCCCGAGACCTTGAGCGAGATCACTCCCGACGTGGTGGCCCGCTACGACGGTCTATACGTCAACTCGCCGAGCGTCACGCGGGCCAGCGTTGCGCGCGGTGACTGCCGAGTACGAATCGTGGCACGCCATGGCGTAGGCTACGACTCGGTCGACACCATGGCGCTCGCTGAACGCGGCATCATGCTGACCAACACGCCGGTGGCGGTTCGCCGGCCGGTCGCAGTTGCCACGCTCACGCTCATCTTCGCGCTCGCCGGCCGCCTCTTCACCAAAGACCGTCTCACCCGGACTGGCCGCTGGCATGAACGCACCAGCCACATGGGTCTCGGCCTCACCCGTCGTACGCTTGGCATGATTGGCGCGGGCGGCATTGGCCGGGAAATTCTCTCCCTCGCTGCGCCCTTTGGCTGGAAGATGCTGGTGTCTGATCCGTTTGCCGACCCGCAATCCATTCGGACTCTGCAGGGTGAGCCGGTTGCACTAGACGAGATGCTCGCCCGCTCCGATTTTGTCGTCGCGTGCTGCATCCTTAACGAACAGACCCGTCATCTGATGAACGCCGAGCGCTTTGCGAAGATGAGGCGTGAGGCCTTTTTCATCAATGTGGCGCGGGGTCCAGTGGCCGATGAAGCCGCCCTGATCGATGCGCTTCGCTCCGGTCGCATCGCGGGCGCAGGCCTCGATGTCTTTGAACAGGAGCCGGTCGACCCCGCCAACCCGCTACTATCCATGGAGCAGGTCATCGTCACGCCTCATGCGCTCTGCTGGACTGATGAATGTTTCGACGCCATCGCCCGCGAAGGGTTGGGGTGCCTGGTGGATTTCGCAGCGGGGCGCACGCCCCGTTCGGTCGTCAAGACAGGATGACTCATCATGGCAGAACGTTCATTCAAGAGGGAAGTCGAGCAGCTGCTGGTCCCGGCTGGCACAGTGTTCCGGGGCGAGGGGATCCTCGCGGTTACCAAGGCACTGCTTGAGTGCGGTGTTGGCTACGTTGCCGGCTACCAGGGCGCGCCCATCTCGCACCTTATGGATGTGCTCGCCGATGCGCGCCCCATCCTCGACCAGTTAGGCGTCCACTTCGAATCGAGCGCGAGTGAGGCCTGCGCAGCCGCAACCCTAGCCCCGTCCATGACCTATCCGATTCGCGGCGCGGTCACCTGGAAATCAACGGTCGGCACCAATGTAGCCTCGGATGCACTCGCAAACCTCGCCTCCGGTGGCGTGATTGGGGGCGCGCTCATCATCATTGGCGAAGACTACGGCGAGGGCTCCT
>SYIM01000317.1 GCA_005798775.1 Burkholderiales bacterium | reverse complement strand
TGAACGGACCCGATTTCGAATTCTTCATACCAATGACTGCGCGCCACAATCCGACCTTTCTGAATCCGAGAGGCATCCGATTGACTCGCCTCGAAAAATCATCCATCGTCGATCAGGTTGATCGCGACGCGCCGCGCGCGTGGCCCACCATCAAAACCCAATCAATCCGCATCGTGCATCAAGCCAGGAAGGACAGGCGATGAACCACCGTATTTTCAGAATCCGCTCCCGGCTCAAACCGCTGGCCACGTGCCTTGCCGCGGTTACTGCGCTTTCATGGAGCGGGGCCGGTGCGGCGCAAACCAGCGCCGCGTCAGGCAGCGCTACATCGAAATACCCGGAGCGCCCCATCCGTATCGTGAACACCTTCCCGGCTGGCGGGTCGGGTGATCAGGTCATTCGCACGGTCTTCAACAAGGTCTCGCAGAGCGTAGGGCAACCTTATGTGGTGGACACCCGAGCGGGCGCAGCGGGCGCAATCGGCACCACCCACGTGGCGAAGTCTGCACCCGACGGTTACACCTTTGTGTTGGGCACAGCCAGCACATTCGGCACCAACTCGGCCACGCAACCCAATCTCGCCTATGACCCGATCGCCGACTTCACCCCGGTCATCCAGATGGCGAGTACGCCTTATCTGCTGCTCGCCCATCCATCGGTCCCGGCCGCGAACCTGAGCGAGTTTCTGGCCTACGCGAACGCACAGAAGGGCAAGCTCAACTTCGGCTCGTTTGGTCTGGGCAGTTCCAACCATCTCGCCTACGAACTCCTGATCAGTATCACCCGCATTCCGATTGTCCATGTGCCCTACAAAGGAGGCGCGCCGCTCATCACCGCGCTGCTCGCAGGCGAGGTGCAATCCTCCATGGACGTCTACGCCACCGCCAATCCTCATATTCAGGCCGGCAAATTCCGGGTACTCGGCGTAGCCGCCCCCAAGCGGTTCAGCCTCATGCCTGACGTGCCCACGCTCGCCGAGCAGGGGCATGCCGTGAGCGGGGGCACCTTCTTCGCCCTGCTGGGGCCCGCCCGCCTGCCGCAGGCCATCGTCGATTTTCTGAACGCCGAGGTGAACAAAGCGCTGCTCGACCCCGAAGTTCAGACCCGGCTACGCTCGCTGGGCGTTGAGCCTGTGGGCGGCGCGCCTGCAGTACTCGCCAAGGCGGTGGCCGATGAAGTGGCCATCTGGACGCGGCTGGTGAAAACCCAGGGGCTCAAATTCGATTGAGCCTCTGAGGAGGCCCGCTCACGCGCAGGCCGTGCCTCGCAACACGCTGCGGGGTCGGAGCAGATGTTGACGGGCCGGCGCGCCTGCTGGCCCGCTCTGCCCATTGACCTGATTGCGCCCGCCCGGTGTGGCGGGCATTCGCGCACGAAGTCCCGCCAGCTCAAAATGGATCGAAACGCACCAGCTTGACCTGCCAGAAATCGGCGCCTATTCTTTTTGGAACATTGTTCCACCCAACGGAACACGTCTGACGGCGAGATGGTTCCGCAGGCGCACACAAGGAGACAGCCATTCCCGCAGCCGATCCGTCGGGTGCCAGCATGCAGGCCTCGGACATCACCCTGCGACTGCTCGAGCATCTCGCGCTCGAGTCCGAGCCCAGGGGCGTTACCGAACTGGCCCAGGCTCTTGGTCTTGCCAAGACTACTGCGCACCGGCATCTGCGCACCCTGGTTGAGCGTGGCTTTGCGCGGCAGCACGCTTCCACCCAGCGCTATGAGCCCGGCATCAAACTCTTCCAGCTGGGCGAACGACTACGCGAGCGCTTCACCCTGGGTCGAGCAGCGCGCGAGGTCATGCAGCGTCTGCGCGATACAAGCGGCCAGGCTGTGACGCTCTCGGCACTGATCGAAGATCGGGTGATCGTGGTCGACCTCTTGCAGGGCCACACCCTGATCGAGTTTGGGATTCGTCCTGGCACCGAAATGCGTCTCACCGGCACCGCCCACGGACGCGTCGCCCTGGCGTTCGGGCCAGGATCGCTGCGTACCGGTCAAGGTCAGAGTGCAGCCGACCGGCGAGACGCTGCCGCATTGGGACGCCAGCTTTCGGCCATCCAGAAACAGGGTTGGGCTACTGCCGCCAACGAAGTGATGTTTGGTATGAACGCGCTCGCAGCGCCGGTCTACAGCGCAAACGGCCTCTACCTGGGTGCGGTGGCCATTGTGGGCTCCGTGCAGTACATCCCCGCCAAGCCCTCAGCCGCTCAAGTCGAGCAGGTCACACGGGCTGCAGCAACCATTTCCTCTCATATGGGCTGGAGACCGACTTGAAAGAGGTTTATTCGCTCGCCGTCGACATCGGCGGCACGTTCACCGACATCGTGCTGCGGGCCGCAGACGGCAGCCTCACGGTCGATAAAACCCTCACCACCCCGCGTAATCTGCTCGAAGGTTTCTTCACCGGGGTCAATGCGGTGCTCCGCCGCCGCGGAATCAGCCCCGCCCAGGTCAACGGCGTGATCGTGCATGCCACCACCGTGGTGACCAATTCGCTGATCGAACGCAAAGGCGCGCGCACCGCCATGCTGGTCACCGAAGGCTTTCGCGATCTGCTCACCATCCGGAATGAGCACCGCTACGACATGTATGACCCGCAGATCGAATTCGCCCCGCCGCTGGTGGCTCGCGAACTCACCTTCGGCGTCAAGGAGCGCACGCTCGCCGATGGCACCGTCACCGAAACGCCCAACCTCGCGTCCATCGACCTTGCAATCGAAGCACTCCGCACGCAGGGCGTCCGGTCGGTGGCGGTGTGCCTGCTGAACAGCTACGCCAACCCCGCCAATGAGCAGGCGATCGCCGCGCATCTGCGGCAGGCGCTACCCGACCTCTTCATTTCGCTCTCGAGCGAAATTGCGCCACAGGTGAGGGAATATCCACGGGCTTCCACCACCGCCATCAATGCCTACACCATGCCGGTGTCCCAGCCTTATCTGCAGGCGCTGCGTCGCCGGTTGGCGGACGAAGGCTATGCCAACGAGCCGCTCATCATGCTCTCCTCAGGTGGAATCATCGGAGCCGAAATTGCCGGTCGGCATCCGGTACGAATGATCGAGAGCGGGCCTGCAGCCGGGGCACTCGCCGCCAGCTTCTTTGCTGAACAGCTTTCGCTTGATCGGCTG
>SYIM01000316.1 GCA_005798775.1 Burkholderiales bacterium | reverse complement strand
TGCTGCTGACCGCCAGACAGCATGGGCGCAGGACGATCGCGAAACGCTGCGAGGCCCACCATCTCGAGCGCACGCTCCACCCGACGCTTCGCCTCAACCGCAGGCACACCCTTCGCCTCGAGCGGAAAGGCAACGTTTTCGCCCACCGTCATATGCGGCCAGATCGCGTAGCTCTGGAACACCATCGCGATGTCGCGACGATTGACCGGTACCGCGACACCGTTCGTAGAGGAAAAAACGGTCTCGTCAGCGATCCAGATTTCCCCCTCATCGGGCATTTCCAGTCCGGCGATCGCCCGCAGCGTGGTGGTCTTGCCGCAGCCCGAAGGCCCGAGCAGGGTAAAAAACTCGCCAGGCTTCACCGCGAACGATACTTCCCGAACAGCGAACGCGTTGGGATCCGTCCGATCATAGCGTTTGCGAAGCTGACTCACCTCAAGCATGTTGACTCATCCGGTCGGGTTCATGAGGTCCGCGTGGCGCTCCGTGTGGCAAGCACGTGCCACAAAGCAAGAATCAGCGCCAGCGCAAGCACCAGCCAGACGCCAACCGTGGCGGCACGAGTGGGCTCCCCCCCGGTCCAGTAGTCCCAGAGCAGCGTAGGTAACACGGTGTTGTTGCGACTGGACAGCATGAGTGCCGTGGAAAGCTCGCGCATCGCATGGGCCAGCACCCAGATCCAGATGGCTGCCACTGCCGGCCAGACCAGCGGCGCGGTGATGCGCGCCAGGATACGAAAGCCCCCGGCCCCCGATGCGCGGGCCGCTTCTTCGAGTTCGGGATGAATCTGCACCATCACGCCATTGGCGAGCCGGCTGCCAAACGACAGGTAGTGGGTGACGTAGGCAATCACCAGAATCCAGATCGTGCCGTAGACCGGAAACACCCGATCAAGCGACAGGTAGACGTACACCACCGCCACGCCCAGCATGACACCGGGAATGGCGATCGGCGCGAACGCCAGGTTATCGATTAGCGTAGCCCCTCGCGGCCGCTGTCTAACCACCAGCCACGACACCACGAGCGAGAGCAACGCCACCGCGGTGGCCGATACGATGGCGATGGTGAGCGAGTTGAGCGAAGCGGTGATCAGACGGGCGTTACGGAGAAAGTCTGCGTGATTATCAAGCGTGGCAAGCGATAACGACGCGAGGTTGGGCTTTGTCTGATAGGGCATGAGACTCGCCCAGACCAGAATCGCGAGCGGCGCGACGACCGCCAGCAGGAAGTAGACGCTCACGGCACCGAACGCCAGCCAGCGCCAGCGACCGAGTGGCGATTGTCGCGGACGAAAACCCTTTCCGCTTATCGTCCGATAGCGCTGACTCTCGCGGGTGAAGCGGAAATAGGCATATCCCAGTACCGCAAGAATCAGCAGAAAAAAGCTGCCCAGCGCACTGACCTGCCCATAGAGCGGCACACCGGAGGGGCTGTCTGCGGTGAGGTAGAAGATTCGAGTGCTCAGCACGTAGATGCGCGCGGGCATGCCGAGCGTGCCCGGAATATCGAACACCACAAAACACACGATCAGCAAAAACACCGCGCACGCCGCAAGCGCTGGCCAGAGGAGCGGCAGCAGTACTTTCCGGATCAACCGCCAGGTGGACGCACCGCTTGCAAGCGCCGCCTCCTCCAGGCTGGGATCCATATTGCGAAACGCAGGCGCAAGAAACAGAAAGGCCGTGGGCACGAGTGCCAGCGCTTCGACGAAGATCATGCCGGGCACCGAGTACACATTGAACGGTGCCGTGCTCAGACCCAGCCCATCGCGGAGCAGCAGATTGAAGAAACCCGTGCGGGGCGACAGCAGCATGGCCCAACCGATTGCGAGCAGAACCGGCGGAGTAGCCATCGGCAAGATGACGAGCACACGAAACGCGCCGCGCCCTGGAAGATCAGTGCGCTCGATCAGCCACGCAAGCCCGGTGCCGAACACGAGGGCGAGCGCGGTCGAACCGAGCGCGAACACCACTGTGGTCGAGAGCAGCGGGGCAAAATCGCCCGCCAGAAAGACCTTGCCGAAGTTGTCGAGCGTAAAACCGGGCTCGAGAGGAAACCCAGTGGGTCGAATGCTGCTGATGCCAAGCAGCACCAGAGGCACCACCACCAGGTAAAGCAGGAGCAGCGCCATTGCCACCGCAGTGAGGCGCGCTCCCCAACCGTGCCCGATGGAAGGTGCGCCCGATGTAGGCGCCCACCTCACTTGGCGGCTTGGCCGCCGGCAGCAATGGACTTGTTGAAGCGCTCGAACATCTCGAGATTGTCCGGAACTTTGTCGGGCGAGAATTCGGCAAGCGTGCGACCCGCGAGCAGCTTTTGCACCTCCGTGCCCTCCACGCCGGCATGACCGCGACCTGTGGCGGCCTCGTAAACCTTGGCCCCCTCGGGGGTGGCCAGCCAGAGGGCGAGTAACAACCCCCCCTCGCGGTTCTTGCCTGCAGCGATCACCGCGCTGTGCAGCGTGGTGGTGGGTACCGGGTCAGGGAAATGAAAACGGATGGGGGCCCCTTTCGAGATCGGGACCATGGCTGCGTGATAAAGCCCGAGGCCGACCGGGACTTCACCCGCGCCCACCTGCTGGGCAAGCGGGAACGTGCTCTTGAAGACAAACGGCTTCTGACGATTTACCGACTCGATGAACGCTGCGGTTTTCTGCTCGCCCCAAACCGATGCGAGCGACAGCTGCGGCTCGGCGCGAATCCAGAGACCGATCTTGCCCGACCACTTGGGATTGAGAAGGTCGTCCCAGTTTTTGGGCGCCTCGGCATCAGATACCTGCTGCTTGTTGCTGAGCAGCACATACACGGCAGTGGTGCTCGCAATCGTGAACGGCGAGGTGCTGACGCTCGCCGGAACCCCCATCGCCCGCCAGTCCTGCTTCACGACCATATCGCGATTGACCAGCTGCCAGATCACTGAGGCACTGCCAGTAAGCAGGTCAGCGGTTCGGGCATTACCCTGCACTTCCTGAATGACCCGGGCGCCAATACCCGCCCCGCCCGCGTCACGCGTGTGCTGCAGCTGCACCCCAGGGAAACGCTTTGCGAAGGCCGCAGAGACCTTATCGGCCTGATCGGTGGGCGAGCTTTCATACCAGATTACGGGTCCCTTGGTACGCGCCTGAGCGGCGAGCTGATCAAGCGAGGCTACCGGGGTCTGCGCATAGGCGGCAGAAGCTGCAGCCGCAACCCACGCGGCGGCAACGAAAGAGCGGCGAACGAGATTAAATATCACTTGCGTCTCCGTGTATTTGAAAATGCTGGGCGAACGGTAGTGGAGAAATGGCATGGTGTCTATCGCCGGGCGAACCAGAGCCCCGACAACCCGCTCAGCGCGCCCCTCGCCCTTCCGCCCCCGTCATGTGGTGATGCGACCCTTGCTGATCACGGATGAGGCGCTGCGGCCCCAGCGAACCGATCACCATGCCCACAGCAGCCATGGCGAACCCCGCCAGCTGAGGCGGGAATACCTTGCCCAGACCGGCCAGCAGCAGGATGCCCCAGGTCGCAAGCCCCAGCACGATCGCAAACACCGCCCCCTGGGTGGTGGCTCGCGACCAGAAGAGGCCCGCGACCAGCGGCACGAATGCGCCCACCAGCGTGACCTGATAAGCACCCGACACCATCTCGTATATGGGCGTGCCTTTGAGGGCAATCGCGTAGGTGCACACGCAGCAGGCGAACACCAACACCGCAATCCGCATGGTGAGGAGATCCTGCCTGTCGCTGGTGCGGGGCTTGAATTGCCGCCAGATGTTTTCAACGAACGTGACCGAAGGCGCGAGCAATGTAGCTGAGGCCACGCTCTGAAGTGCTGCCAGCAGAGCGCCAAAGAAAAGCACCTGCATGAAGAGCGGCATTTTTTCCAGTACCAGCGTGGGCAGCACCTTCTGCGGGTCCTCTGCGATCAGTTCGGCCGCCTTCTCCGGCATGATAATGAGCGCGCTCGTCACCAGGAACATGGGGACCGATGCAAACAGGATGTAGCAGATGCCACCGATTACCGGGCCGCGGGTGGCTGCCTTTTCATCGCGCGCCGACATCACGCGCTGGAAGACATCCTGCTGCGGAATCGACCCAAACATCATGGTGATCGCCGCAGCAATGAAGAACATGATTTCGGTGAAGCTGGGCTCCGGGAAGAACCTGAACAGATCCTTGCTCGCTGCGAGTTCGATCACCTTGTCGGCGCCCCCTGCAAGATTGGCCGCAAAGATGGCGATCGCCGACAACCCGACCACCAGGATGATCATCTGCACAAAGTCGGTGACCGCCACTGACCACATGCCACCAAACAGGGTGTAGGCAAGAATGACCGTCGTGCCGATGATCATTCCCATCTCGATCGGAATGGCGCCGCCCGACAGCAGGTTGAATACCAGGCCAAGCGCGGTGACCTGGGCCGAAACCCAGCCCAGGTAACTCATGATGATGATGAGCGAGCAGGCTACCTCCACCCCCCGTCCATAGCGCTCGCGGTAATAGTCGCTGATGGTGAGGAGCGTCATCCGGTAAAGCTTGGCTGCGAAGAAGAGGCCCACCAGAATGAGACAGGTGCCGGCGCCGAAGGGATCTTCGACCACCGCGCCCAGCCCGCCCTCGACGAATTTCGCGGGAATGCCGAGTACGGTTTCCGACCCGAACCAGGTTGCAAAGGTGGTGGTGACGATCATGATCATCGGCAGATGCCGGCCAGCCACTGCGAAGTCGGCGGTAGTCTTAACGTTCTTCGCGGCCCATAGCCCGATTGCGATCGTGCAGAGCAAGTAAACGACAACAAACCCAAGCAGCATGACAAAACCCGAATTGAGTTGAAGAAATGCCGAGGAATCGGGCCCGGCAACCCCGGTCAGGGCGTTCGCGCGACCAGCCACAGGGCGATCTGCGGAAACACCATCAGCAAGATGATCGCAGCAATGTAGACGAGAAGAAAGGGCATGACGCCCTTGAACACATCGGTGATCGGCCCTGGATTTCCCCGCATGCCCTGCAATACATAGAGCACCGTGCCATCGGGAGGACTGATCAGCGCAATCTCGACCAGCATCGTCACGACCACACCGAACCAGATCGGATCGTAGCCGAGCGCCTTGACGACCGGAAAGATGACCGGAATTGTCGTCACGATCATCGAAAACCCTTCCATGAACGTGCCGAGCGCGAGATAAAACCCCACGATCAGCGTCATGATCATCCACGAAGGAACCGGCAGGTCGGAGACCGCCTGAGACAGCGCTCGCGGCACGCCGAGCGCGCTGAAGATATAGTTGAGCAGATAGGCGCCGCAAAGGATGAGTCCGATGAATGCGGTGGTCCGCGCAGCCGCTTTGGCGGATTCGTTGAGCATGGACAGTGAAAGGCGCCTGGCGAGTGCGGCTGCGATGATCGACGCCACCACACCGAGCGCGGCGGATTCTGTGGGCGTGGCCAGACCCGAATAAATGGTGCCCAGCACAATCGTGATCAGCACCAGGGTCGGCAGCAGGTCGAGGAGACCTTTCAGCTTCACCGCCATCGGAATTGCATCGGGCCGCGGAAGGGGGTTGCGAACGCCGTGCCACAGGATGAGAAGTGTGAAGAGCAGCACCACCAGGATGCTGGGACCAATTGCCGCAGTGTAGAGCGCACCCACCGAGGTCTCGGTGATCAGCCCATAAACAATAAAGGTGATGCCGGGCGGAATGAGATTGCCGAGCGCTCCGCCAGCGGCCAGAGAGCCCAGCACCATAGGCTGCGAGTAGCGGGTATCGCGAAAATAAGGCAGGGCCACCGAACCCATGGTGGCTGCCGTGGCCACGCTGGAGCCAGAAATGGCCGAAAACACGCTGGAGGCGGCAATGTTGGTGTGCAGCAGGCCCCCTGGCACCCGCTGTAGCCACAAGTTGAGCGAACGGTACAGGCGGTCCGACAACCCCGCCCGCAACATGATCTCGCCCATCAACAGAAATAGCGGCACCGCGACCAGCACGAAATTGGTGGTGGGTCCCCAGACCATCTGGCCAATGAAGTTCCAGAAAGGCCGGTCGGAAAAAGCGAAGCCTGCGATGATGCCCAAAAGCCCCAGCGCCGCCGCCACATAGATGCCGGCACCAAAAAAAAGGCAGAACAGGCCGACCAGCATCAGTATCTGGCCGACTGGCACCTGCGAGGCCGACGCGCCGCCAAAAAGCGAGGCGCCCACCGTCACCGCTAAAAGAAGGATCAGAAAGACTACCGCGATCACAGCGCACTCCTGTCTCGCGGACGAGCCATGCGAGCCGAGGCTCCATTCCCATCAGGTTGAAGCGATTGTTGCAAGGCACCCGCCTTCACGCCGATCGCGTCAAGGGTTTCTGTAGCCTCCTCAACATAGCTGCGCGGGCCGGTGAGTCGCTCGACCTCGCCAATCGTGCCGCCCCGCAGGAGCAAAGTCACCTCGATGGTACGAAGCGCCGCCATCAGACCAAACACGGCCAAACCCACAAACCATAACCCCTGCGGACTGATGAGTGGCGTCTTCAGCAGACTGTTGTCAGTGGCCCGGAACTCAAAGGACTCCCTGGCGGTGTAGAAGGCGCCATAGACCAGGAAACCCGCGAAGATGGCCAGCGCCAGAAGCGCCACCCAGTGGAGCCACCGGCGCACTCCAGGTGGAAAGCGCATGATCAGCACATCGATCCGCACATGCGATCTCGCCTCCATCGCAGCGGCGAGCCCCCAGGTGATACCGATTCCCAGCATGTACCCGGACAGCTCGACGCTCGACTGAGTGGAGAACCCCAGAAACCGCCGTGCCAGCACATCGAAGGTGATGAAGAGTGCGCAGGCAATGATCAGCCAGCCTGCGCACGCCCCCATCACCCGGGCCAGCGCGTCGACCGCGCGGTTGGCTGCGCGCACCACGACGAGCAGCATCGCGCGGCTCCGATCAGCGCGCCGAGTAGCGCACGCCCGAGATCGGTGCGATCACCTCGTTATAGATATCGCCACACTTCGCTCCACAGCGCTTGACCCAGTTGGGCAGCACCACGTTCTGAAGCGCCTCGCGAACCCGCGCCTTGTCAGCATCGGTCGCCTTCACCCAGACCATCGGACGGTTTTTGACGACGGTACCGATGGTGCAGGCGGCGGCGTTACCGATATTGCAGTCGATGCCGTCTTGCGACGCATCGGCGCCCAGCTTCCACTGCTGGGCCTGTACATCGCGGAATTGCGCTTCAAGGAAGCTCCGTACTGCCGGATCGAGCTTGTTCCACCAGGCGAGGTTCACAAAATACGCTGAGGTCGACCATGAGATCGACAGCGTGTAAAGGTGGGTGGACACCTCATACCACTTGGTGCCATTACCGCTGCCCGACCCGGTCACGCCGCAGTCGACCGTACCACGCTCGAGCGCGGTGTAGACCTCACCGAATGCAAGCGCCGTCGGCTGCGCCCCAAGTGCATTCATCAGATCGCCAGGCGACGGACCGTTCACACGCACCTTCAGACCCTTGAAATCGGCCAGTCCGCTGATGGCCTTACGGCAGAAAAAGACTTGCGCGGGATACGGATAGGTGGCAATGATCTTGACGCCCAGCCGCTCGAGCTCGCGGTTGGCAAGCGGCAGCATGGCTTCAGCCACCTTGAACGCCTGATCAATTTCAGGATTCAGGCCGGCGAGGTCCGCCCCGTCCAGGATGGGCACGTCACCCGACACCGTGGTGAGGGGCGCGCCGCCGATATCCACCTGTCCCGAGCGAACCAGACGGATCACCTCTGGCCCCTGAACGTTAGCCTCGGGCCAGCTTTTCAGATTGAACTCGATGCGGCCGTTGCTGGCCTTGGGCATATTCTCGCGTAGCACCGGCACGTCGACCCGGGTGTACTGCGGAATGGATGGCGCCGCCTGGGTCACCGCGGTGACTGTGACCTTGGGGCCAGCGGGGAGAGACTGCGCAATGGCACCGCCGCTTGCGCAGGCTGCGGTGACGGCCGCGACCAGAATCCGTTTCAACATGTATGTCTCCTTGGTGGGAAAAGCTGACAGGCCCGCGGATGATAAAGGACATCGCCCCGAACCAACTACCGGTTTTGATGGGGGATCGTCACGGGCGTGAACCGCGAACATCCCGCGCGCCCGGGTTATCGCTAGACTACCCAGATCCGCAACGCCCGCCAAGGCGTTGCCGATGACCAGATCAGACCCCTCCGCCCCGCGCGTTCAGCGGCCAGCGGTCAGGCGGGCGAATTGCGGAGGAACAATGGGCTTCACGATCACCGAAAAAATTCTCGCGCGCGTGGCGCAGCGTCCTGCTGTGCGCGCCGGCGATGAGGTGCTGGCGCGCCCCGACTTTGTCATTGCCTATGATTTCCCTGGCTACACCGATGTCATCTTCAAGCAGATGAAAGACGACTTCGGCATCGACCGGGTGACCGACCCGAAGCGGTTCGCGCTTTTCATCGATCATATGGTGCCGGTCGCCACGCCCAAGGAAGAGGAACTCCACATCCAGACCCGGCAGTGGGGGGCTCAGCAGGGCGTTCCGGTCTACGAGCGCAAAGGAATCGGGCATCAGGTGAGTGCAGAACTGGGCTATGCCACGCCGGGCGCGTTCGCAGTTCATTTTGATGGCCACATCAGCCAGCTCGGGGCGCTCGGCACGCTTGCCATCGGGCTCCGACGCAACCTTCTGGAGGCGTTCGTCAACGAGACCGTGAGCCTGCGCGTGCCCGCAACGGTCCGGGTCAATCTGCGCGGCACGCTGCGTCATGGCGTGATGGCACGCGACGTGTTTCATCACATCGTCCGGGTCATGGGACCGGCGTCGTGCGCCTTTAAGGTGCTGGAACTGGGCGGGCCGGTGATTGATGCCATGAGCATCGAGGGCCGGCAGACGATTTGCGGCCAGGCGATGTTCGTGGGCGCCACCACTGCTATCGTCAACCCCGACCAGAAAGCGATCGACTACGCGCGCGATCGGGCACGCATCGCGCTTGATCCGGTCACCAGCGACCCCGACGCGGTGTACGAGCGGGTGGTCGAGATCGACATCTCGGCGCTTGAACCGATCGTGGTGATTCCGCCCAGCCCCGCGCGCACCCGTGACCTGACCGACTTCATCGGGCTTCCCATCCACGCAGGCTACCTCGGCTCGTGCGCAAGCGGCCGCATGGAAGACCTCCGCGCCGCGGCCCAGGTGCTGCGCGGCCGACAGGTGGCCGCAGGGGTATCGCTTCATATCGTGCCCACCTCGCAGGCGATCATGTCGCAGGCGGCGGCCGAGGGCCTCATCCAGGTGTTTTCTGACGCCGGGGCTTTTGTCAGCTCGCCCTCCTGCGACTATTGCTTTGGCCGGATTGGCACCATGACCGCGGGCCAGCGTGCCGTGTCGACTGGCACCCTGAACGTGCCGGGGCGCATGGGTAGTCCCGACTCCGAAATCTACATCTGCAACGCCGCTGTGGTCGCAGCCTCGGCCGTGGCCGGCAGCATTGCCGACCCGCGCCCCCTGCTCGCCACGAGCGCCGTCTGATCAACCGCCCTCACCCACCCCGCCATGGCACTTGAAAACATCACCGGCCGGATCGCCTATATCTTTCCTGAGGAAGACTTTGACGTCGACCAGATCGTGGGCGTGAAAAACATCAAGATCACCGACATCGAAGAGCTCGCCGCACAGGCCATGAAAGATTTCGACCCCACATTCGCCCGGCAGGTGCAACCGGGCGACGTGCTGGTGGGTGGGGTGAACTTCGGTTACGGTCATCCCCACTACCCGCCGCTTCGCGCCATGCGGCATCTGGGCATTCGTGCACTGATCGCCGAATCGTTCTCGCCGGGTTTCTGGCGCGGTGAAATCAGCATGGGGTTTCCGATGGTCGCCTGCCCGGGCATCCTCCAGGCTGTAACCCGGTGGGATACCCTCACCATCGACTGGGCCCGCCAGCAGGTGGTGCTCGACAATGATGCCACGATGCCATTTTTGCCGCTCGCGAGCGCCGATCTCAGCATGCTCGAGCATGGCGGTCTCACCGGCTATCTGAAGCACCGGGCAACCGCAACCCCCTAGCCCTGCTCCCCGCCTTTTCTCCCGGAGACCGCAATGACCACCCATACCCGCGCTCTACGAAATATCGTTGAAGCCGGCCGCACCATCTGGTCGGCAGGCGCCTACGACGCGCTGTCCGCCCGCCTGGTCGACGAGGCCGGATTCGATGCGGTCTTCACCACCGGTTTTGGCATCTCCGCCTCTCACCTCGGCCTGCCCGATGTCGAGCTCTACACCATGACCGAAAACCTGGGCGTGGTGCGTCACATGGTGAATTCGGTCAAGCGCCCTGTCATCGCTGACGGCGATACAGGCTATGGCAATGTGATCAACGTGATCCGCACCGTGCGCGAATTCGAGCATGCCGGCGTAGCGGGTATTGTTTTTGAGGATCAGCTGATCCCCAAACGCTGCCCGGCCGCAGCGAGCAAGGTAGAGGTATTGCCCGCCGAAGAAGCCGCACGAAAGATCCGCGCCGCCTGCGATACACGCCGTGATCGGGATTTTCTGGTGATCGCGCGCACTGACGCCGACAGCGTGGAGGAAGCCATCGAACGGGCCTGCCTCTACGCCGAAGCCGGTGCCGATCTGATTCAACCAATCTCGAAAACTATGAAATCGATCGACGACCTGCGCCGGCTCCAGGCCGCCTGCGGCAAGCGTCTGTCGTTACAGATCCTGGGCTGGCTGGAGCGCGATCTGAGCCCAGCCGATATTGAATCAGTCGCCGGGCTTGCGGTGTTCCCGCTGGTGCCGCTCATGACAATTACGAGCGCCATACGCGCCAATCTTGCGAAGCTCGCCACAGACCGGCACGCGCGCAACCTGCCCCTGCCGCAGACCAGCATGGATCAGTTCAAGAAGCTGATCGGATTTGACGACATCGAGCGTATCCAGCGCGAATACGGCATGGATCGCTGAGTCTCAGCGCTCTTCCGGGCGATCGTCGAACCAGCGGTAGAGCGCAGGCAGCACAACCAGCGTGAGCAGGGTGAGAGCGTTTAAGCGCTGAGCCAGACATGGGCAATCCGGTCACGGTGGATGAAAGGAAAGAGGCCAAGTGGCCGGAAACCGGTAAGCCGAGTTGATTACAACAAGCTTCAACCGTTCACGTTCTGGGGACATCGGGCGCCCAGCCCCGGCAAGGATCAGTGGCGAGCCTGCAGCCCCTCAAACGACATCAGTTCGCCCGCGATTGCACTCGCAATGACCGTAGGCGGGCTCGCGAGCCACACCTGACCCGGCCCGCTACGACCAGGGAAATTGCGGTTGATTGCGCTCACGGTCACCTGCTCGGCACTCACCGAGGAACCCGGGCCGCAGTTTGCACAGGCGCCGCAGGAAGGCTGCAGCAGCCTCGCGCCCGACCCTTCGAACACCGGCATGTAACCACGGGCAATGCAATAGTCGCGGACGGCCGTGGTGCCGAACTGCAGATAGAGCTGCACCCCAGGCGCCACTTTGAGCCCGCGATCGAAGGCCCAGCGCAGCACCGCAAAATAATGATCGAAATCGGCGCGCTTGCCCCCGGTGCACGAGCCGCCGTAGGCGATGGTGATCGGCACACGTGCAGCCAATTCAGCCATAGCGAGGCCGTTACCCGGATCGCCGGGCCGCGCCAGCATCGGCCCGAGCTTGGCGCAGTCGATCCGCAGATGCTCAGCCACGGGCGCGCCAGGGTCACTGCGCATCCAGCTTTCGATTTGGAAGTTGATACCGCGGCGCTCCTTCAGGTAGTGGACGGTTTCGTCGTCGGGCTCGACCAGCCCGGTGAGTCCACCGAGTTCGGCCACCATGTTGGTGAGCGTGGCCCGTTCGTCGGTATCCATGGCCCGAACCGCCTCCCCACAGAATTCAAACACTTTGCCCAGCGCCCCGCCCGCCCGAATCGCCGGCTGCGACAGCAGATGCAGCACCGCGTCCTTGGCCGTCACGCCGGGGCCCAGGCGCCCCGTGAATTCGACCCGAATCGTATCGGGAATGGTGACCCGCATCGCCCCGGTAACGAAGGCGTTAGCCATATCGGTCGCGCCGACACCGATCGCCAAGCACCCGAGCGCGCCGCTATGCGGCGTATGCGAATCGGTACCCACGATGAGCTGGCCGGGCAGCGCAAACTGCTCAGACATCACAGCGTGAGAAATACCCGCCACATGCCCACCCTCATCAGCGGCCGCCTCGTCTTCGGGCAGCGTGCGAAAGAACTTGAGCTGATGGCGGTCGGCAAAGTTGCGCTGCACCTCGCACATCTCGCGCACCTGGGTGAGCAGCCCCAGTCGAACATGCACCGTGCTTTCCTCGGCATAGGAGGTGTGATCCTCGAACATCACGATACGTTCGGGGTCCACAAGCGAGAGCGCGCTGCCAAAGCGGCGCTCCAGCATATGAATGGCCATGCCCGCGTAGTACTCAATGATGAAGCGCCAGTCGGCGCGTACAAACACCCCGGCGCCAGGATGCACCGCCTGAGCGCTCACCGGGGTTGCAAGCAGATTGCGCTCGATGATTTTTTCGAAGAGCGTCCGCGGAGGGGGAGCTTCGCCCGAGACCGCCATCGGTTGCGGGCTCACCGCCCGCAGATGGCGCTGACCGAACTCGATCAGTCCGCCCGCGCGAACAATGGCGGCGGCGAGCTGATCGCGGTCGGCGAGCAGCTCAGAAAGCGTGATGGGCTCACCGCGACGGATCTGTTCAATCAGCCCGAAATCGGTGGAGGTGAGGAGGCCAATGTTGTCAGCGTTCTGCCGGTAAATGCGCTCGAAACTTTCGGCAATCACCAGGCGAACACCCGCCGCCCGCTCGGCCGCCGGACTGTGCTCGCGCGAAGACCCCTTGCCATAGCGCGCGCCCGCCACCACCACCTCGATACCGGCGTCGCGAATCGCATCGCGCCCGATCGGCAGACGCTGCCCGGCCTTGAAGCCGGTGTAGGGAATACGGCCCAGCCGGTCGTCCCATCGGGTCATGGCCGGCACAGGTGTGATCTCGTCAGTGGACACATTGTCGCGAAGCGTGCCCGCCGCTTGGCGGGCGAGCGCCTGGCCCGCGAGTTGCGATGCAACTTTGTCTGGGTCCTCTGAGAGAAACAGGATACGGTCCTTAAAGCGCAGCAGGTCGGGCGGCATGTGGGTCATGGCGGCGAGCTTCCCTGCGAGACGCCAATCAGCGCGGTGGCATCGATTTCAACCAGCAACCCGGGGGCGGCGAGCGCCTTCACCTCCACCAGCGTCGAGCATGGATAAGGCTCGCGAAGAAGCTCTCGGCGCGCAACGGAAATTTCGACCCGGCGCGAGATATCGGTGGTGTAGATCGTGAGCTTCACCACATCACTCAGATCCGTGCCCGCCGCCCGCAATAAATGACTGATTTTCTCAAGGCAGGCGCGCGTTTGCGCCGCCATGTCGCTGCCACCGCGGATCTCCCCGTCGGGCCCGGCTGCCGTCACCCCCGACAGGAACACCTGCCGGTCGACCACCAGGCATTGCGAGAAAGGCGCCGCCGGTTCGGGCACCTCTGGACAGGTGACTCTGCGAAGGGTCATGTTGAAACTCCTGCGGCAGCGCGTCGCTCCCAAGGCTTGCGCGCGCCGGCTGCGTTCAAAGCCCGCAGCTGTTCAATGGCGCGTTCGCGCATCCAGCGGCGCACCCGCGCAACCCCCACATCATGGTCGTAGAAACACTCGTTCTGATTGGCATCGGGTTCGACAGCCTCGAGCATTGCACGATCCTGCTCAAGCACCTGCCAGTGCCGGCCTTCAAGCCGGTTCCGGTAAAGAAAGCGCCAGGTGTCACGCTCCCACCCCTGCACGCGGCGATTGCGCCAGAAGAAGTTTGCGCAGAGCGTATCGGAGATGGGCGTGGACATGAAGATGATGCCGAAGTTACCGCCGGGCCCGCCCGATCTGGGATAGGGGATTTCCAGCCGTGCGTAGAGGGTACCGGTGTCACACCACTCGCTCCAGTCGAAATTCACATCGCGCTGCGTGACCTTCTCGAAGCGAAAGCCGATCGGGGTATCGCGAACCTGAAAACTTGCACGCACATCGCCTGCCGCCATGGAGTGCGACTGCCGATGCAGAAAGCTGCCATGCATGGGGTCCAGATTGTTGTCGATCAGGTAGCGGTAAGCGGTTCGCCATTCGGCGTAGCAGAGAAATGCTTCGTATTCGTCGGAGGCCAGCTGCTCGGGCGGCTCGAACGCACACGGTTCCGCATGAAGCGAGTCGCCCACGTAGGCAAAGATTGCCCCTTTCAGTTCGCGCGACGGGTAGGTGCGAACTGCCATCTGCCCCTCAAGCCTGCAGCCCGGACTGCCCGGCACCGACAGCACCTTGCCGGTCGTGGAGACCTCCACGCCGTGATAAGCGCACGCGAGCCGATCGCCCAGGTAACGCCCAAGCGACAGCGGTGCGCCGCGATGCGGGCAGTGATCATCCTGCACGCACACCGTCCCTGACGCGTCGCGCCACAGCACGAGCTTGAGCCCGAGCCGATACAGCGACACGGGTCGATCAGTCACAAAATGCGATGGACAGAGCGGATACCAGCGGTTACGCAGCCCCATGCGGAGCAGGGTCTCGATCTCTTCATCGGTGGGGTCGGTCGTCATGTGTGCCTCAGCGACCGAGTCGGGCCATGACATCGCGGTAGCGCGCCTCGGTCCAGGGTTCGCCCGCCGGCGTGCGCAGGCCCTCTGCGTTCAACCGCGCGACCAAGCCTGCAAGATCCCACACCCCCGCTGCAAACGCAGCCTCGATGGATGAGGCCAGTGCGTTCTCGTCATCGGTTGGCGGAGCCCGGCGGGCCTGGTGCGGCTGCATCCAGGGCTCGGGGAACCTGCGATCGCCGAACGGGTTCATGGCTGCTCCCCGGGCTGGGGCGACGGCGCCGACCATTCGCCAGCATGAGCGCGCGCGCGGATCCGCTCACGCACGGGCACAAAATCGTAGGTGGGGAAGAATTCGGTGGTGAACACCCCCCAGGCCGAGCGCTCCAGTTCGACATTGACCATCGCCAGTTTGTCGGGCGGCAGGCGTAACGTAACGATCTGACCAATCCCCATCACCACATTCCACGACACGATGTCGACACCTGCTGGCGGAAACCGGTCCCACCAGTTGCGCTCGGCCAGTGCGCGTTGAAGCTGGTCGAGATTCTGCGACTGATCATGCCTGAGGAATACAGTAAGCATGATGTTTTCGCTGCTTGGGTTCATCCCCGCCTCTTGCTGAAACATGACGAGCCGATGCTACTATGCGACTCACTAAAACACACGCGCGGCGCCATCCTGGGCGCACGCGTTCACCCTGTCAGGAGGAGCTCATGAACCGTCTCGCCGGCACGCTTGCGGCCGTTTCCCTTTCGGCTGCCACCCTCTTCCCCTGTACCGTCGCGCAGGCGCAGGCGCAGGCGCCGCAGAAGCTGGAAGAGGTGAGCTACCTGCTTCCCGCCCCGCCTACGTTGCCGGCGTTCGCGCCCTGGGTGCTCGCGCAGCAGCGCGGCTACTACGCGCGTGAGGGCCTCAAGGTGAACTTCCTGGTCGCCAAGGGCGGCGTCGATGTGGCCAAGCAGGTTGGCGCGGGCAATGCGCCCATCGGCGGTGGAATCGGCGACACGCCCATCATCGTGCGCGCCCAAGGCGTGCCAGTCAAAGCTGTCGCCCTGATCGGTGGCCGCGCGCTGCATCACCTCCATGTTCTCGATACCGCGGGCATCAAGAAAGTGTCTGATCTCAAAGGCCGCACCATCACCGTCATGTCCTATCAGGATACGTCCTACTACGTGCTGCTGGGCGTGCTGGCGTCGGCGGGCCTGACCAAGAACGATGTCGAGGT
>SYIM01000315.1 GCA_005798775.1 Burkholderiales bacterium | reverse complement strand
GTGCTGCGCCGAATCATCCGGCGGGCGCTTCGTCACGGCCACAAGTTGGGGCAGTCGAGCCCGTTTTTTCACCGACTGGTGGCCGAACTGGATGTGGTCATGGGGAGCGCTTATCCCGAACTCACCGCAGCGCGCGAGCGGGTGGCCGATGTGCTGCGCCAGGAAGAAGAGCGCTTCGGTGAGACACTCGCGCACGGCATGGCCATTCTCGACCAGGCGCTCGGTGGCGGCGCCAAACTGCTCGATGGCGATACTGCTTTCCGCCTCTATGACACCTACGGCTTTCCGCTGGACCTCACCGCTGATGTGTGTCGGGAGCGCGGGGTCACGGTCGACGACGCTGGCTTTGAGGTGGCAATGGAGCGCCAGCGGGAGCAGGCGCGCGCGGCCGGCAAATTCCGAATGGCGGCCGGACTCGAATACAGTGGCGAGCAGACGCGCTTTGATGGCTATGAGCGCCTGGAGGTGACCGAGGCTCGGGTGCTCGCGCTGTATTTGGACGGATTGGCTGCGCAGTCGGCCTCAGCGGGTCAGCAGGCCGTCGTTGTGCTTGATCGTACGCCGTTCTACGCTGAGTCGGGCGGCCAGGTGGGGGATGCGGGTCTACTCCGATCGACTGACAACACCACACGCTTTGAGGTGGAGGACACGCGCAAGATCCAGACCGATGTGTTCGGTCATCACGGTACGCTGATGGCTGGGCACCTGACGGTGGGCGATACGCTTGCCGCGCAGGTCGATACAGTCCGGCGCGCCCGCACCGTTCGTAACCATTCTGCCACCCACCTGATGCACAAGGCTTTGCGCGAGGTGCTGGGCACCCATGTTCAGCAGAAGGGCTCGCTGGTTGATGCCGAGCGTACCCGTTTCGATTTTTCCCACCATGCACCGGTCACCGACCAGCAAATCCGTCAGGTCGAAGCGCGCGTGAACGAGGAGGTGGTCTCCAATGCCGCCACCGAAGCCCGGGTGATGGAGTTTGACGATGCGGTCCGTGCTGGTGCCATGGCGCTCTTTGGCGAAAAATACGGCGACTCGGTTCGGGTGCTGGACATTGGATCTTCCCGCGAACTGTGCGGCGGCACGCATGTGCGCAGAACCGGCGATATCGGACCGTTCAAGATCGTTGCGGAATCGGGCGTCGCGGCGGGCATCCGCCGGGTTGAAGCGGTCACGGGTGATAACGCGCTCGTCTGGATACAGGACGCCTCGGCCACGCTGGGCAGCGCAGCGGGCGCACTCAGGGTGTCCGCCACCGAGGTACCCGCCAAGCTTGCCCAGGTCCTCGATTCGGTGCGGGCGCTCGAGAAAGAGGTCGCACGGCTCAAGTCAAAGCTCGCCTCTTCGCAGGGCGACGATCTGGCCGCGAGCGCAGTCGAGGTAAACGGTATCAAGGTGCTGGCTGCAACACTCGAGGGGGCCGACATCAAGGTGCTGCGCGATACGGTCGACCAGCTGAAATCCAAACTTCGGACGGCAGCCATCGTGCTGGCCGCGGTGGACGGCGAAAAGGTAAGCCTCATTGCCGGCGTCACGGCCGATGTGACCGGCCGGGTGAAGGCGGGTGATCTCGTCAACCACGTAGCCCAGCAGGTGGGGGGCAAGGGTGGGGGCCGACCGGATATGGCGCAGGCGGGCGGCATACTTCCCGATTTGCTGCCGGCTGCGCTTGCCAGCGTCTCGGGCTGGGTGGCTGCCCGCGCTTGATGACTGATAGCGCCAACGCCGATCCGGGGCCGGAGCACCGCCGCGTGCTCCTGATGCTGGTCGGGATGTCCGTGCTGTCTCACTCGGCGCTGGTAGGTTGCCGGATCGCGGTCACGCTGGGGGGTATTGACCTTGGCGCCTCAGCGTTCACCATCGGGCTGCTCATGGCCTTTTTCGGGCTGCTGCCCATGGTCCTATCGGTGCCTGCCGGCCGACTGGTCGATCGTATCGGAACCCGCAAGCCCATGTTCTGGGGGCTGGCAGTGCTGGCCGTGGCCATTCTCGCGCCCGCGCTGTCCTGGGAGGTGGGCTCCCTCTTCCTGGCCAGCACGGCCACCGGTCTGGGTTTCATGGGGGTCAACGTCGCCATACAAAAGCTGGGTGGTGAATTGGGTGGGCCGGCGGCCCGGGCTACCAATTTTGGCATGCTGGCGGTCGGCTTTTCCGTTTCATCGTTCATCGGCCCGCTGCTGGTGGGGCCAATTATCGATTTCGCTGGCTTTCGGGCTGCGTTTTTCGCATTGCTGCTGCTGCCGCTTGGTACGGCATGGTGGTTGAGCAAAGTGAAGTTCGAGGAGCGACCGCGCCTCGCCGGCGGCTCGCGACAGTCAGCGGGTGAGCAGAGCGTGTTCGATCTGCTGCGCGACCCGGCGCTTCGAAAGGTTTATCTGTCGGTGGGCGTGATCTCGGCGGCGTGGGATGTGCACCAGTTCGTCGTTCCGATCTATGGCTCTGCGATTGGCATGTCGGCGTCTGCCATCGGCATTCTGCTGGCGTCCTACTCGGCAGCGACCTTCGTTATCCGGGTTGCGGTGCCCTGGCTCGCGCGGCGAGTACCCGAGTGGCCAATGATTCTCGCCTCTCATGTGGTGGGTGGCATCATTTATCTGCTCTATCCGCTCACCGAATCGCTGCCCCTGATGATGATGCTGTCGTTTGTGCTCGGAATGGGCTTGGGTGTGTCGCAGCCCATCGTACTGGCGCTTCTCCACCGGCTTGCTCCGCCCGATCGCACAGGGGAAGCAGTGGGTCTCAGGATGGTGCTGGTGAACGGAACGCAGACACTGCTGCCCGGCGCTTTCGGTGCGATCGGCGGCGTGTTCGGTGTGGCGACCCTGTTTTGGGGTATGGCTTTGCTTCTGGGCGGGAGCCTTTTCTATGTGGCCCGTGGCACCGACAGGCGGGGGCCAATGTGAGCGCCGGGGCCCAACCGCCTGATACGTTGACCACGGAATCCGTGCCCCTGCTGTCGCCAGATCACAGGGCTGCGGCCGCCTCCGAGCCTTCGCCTGAGCGCCCCTCCCCCCAGTCACTCACTGATCTGTTCGTTGCCTTCACCACCCTTGCGCTGCACGGTTTTGGCGGCGTCTTGCCCTGGGCACAGCGCACGCTGGTTGACGATCGCCGCTGGTTGAGCCGGGAAGACTTTCTGGAGGTGCTTGCTTTCGGTCAGTTGCTCCCCGGCCCCAACATCATCAACGTAGGGATCATCGTCGGCTATCGCTATTTTGGCTGGCAGGGTTCGGTTGTTGCGGTCATCGGGCTGGTCCTGTGTCCCGCCGTGATTGTGTTGATTGCAGGCATGGCGTATTCGCAATTCGTGAGCGTGCCAGCCGTTCAGAAGGCTCTGTCGGGCATGGCGGCGGTCGCCGCGGGTCTCATCATTGCGATGGCGCTCAGGCTTGCCTGGGCGCAGCGCAGGCGCTGGCCGTGGCTTACGTTCGGGCTCGCGGGTTTCATCGGGCTCGCGCTTCTTCGCTGGCCCTTGATTCAGGTGCTCGCGCTCACCGTCCCGATTGCGGTGCTGCTTGCCTGGTGGAATGAGGGTAAGTCGCCATGACGTTCTGGGCTCAGCTTGAGATGCTTGCGCACTTTGCCGCGCTTTCGGCGATTGCGGTGGGCGGCGCGGTCTCGATGGTGCCCGACATCAGCCGCTATATGGTTGATGAGAAGGGGCTGCTCACCGCCGCGCAGTTCAGCGAAGCGATTGCGGTGGCCCAGGCGGTGCCAGGGCCCAATGTCCTCTTCATAACGCTTCTGGGCTGGCAGACCGCCGGGCTGTTGGGAGCCGTGCTGGCAACCCTGGGATTGCTCGTGCCGTCCAGCCTGATCACCTATCATGCCAACCGCTGGCGAAGCGGTAACCTCGACACGCGTGCGGTTCGCGCCATCCGGCTGGGCCTGTCGCCCCTTGCAGTGGGGCTCACCTTATCGGCGGGCTGGGTGATCGCCGAGGGTGCGGTCACTCACTGGGCGCTCGCAGCCCTTTGCGCGCTCACCGTGCTGGTGTGTCTGGTTTCGAAGTTGAACCCGCTCTGGCTGATTGGGCTGGGCGCAGCGCTGGGGCCGTGGGTTCTGCCTTAATGAAATGTTTCGATGAGTGAGGGCATGGTATGGCTGATGAAGCAATCTCTTGTGATCGCGAGGTAGATGCGCGGGGACTCAACTGTCCGCTACCGATTTTGCGGGCCAAGAAGGCGCTCACCGATCTGGGCAGTGGCCAGGTGCTGAAGTTGGTGTCAACCGACCCCGGCTCGAAGCGCGACTTCGAAGCGTTTGCGAGGCAAACGGGACATACGCTGCTGCGCGTCGAAGAGCAGAACCGGCAATGGACCTTTTTTCTTCAGAGGCGCTAACCCATGAAAGCGAGCTTCGATTACTCGGGTCGTCATGTCCTGGTGACCGGTGGCACGTCCGGTATCGGTGCGGCTACCGCGATTGCGTTCCGTCAGGCGGGCGCAAGTGTGACTGCCTGCGGTCTCACTGACCAGGAACTGTCGGCAGCGCGCGCCGATCCCGGATTCGCAGGCATTGAACTGCGCCGGCTCGACGTGACCAATCGTGCATCGGTCGATGCCCTCGTGGGGGGCTTACCCAGGCTTGATGCGGTCGTGAACAGCGCCGGCCTGATCCGCCGCGATGCCGAGCATGACCCCGACGTGTTTGCGCATGTCATTGACGTGAATCTGAATGGTGGGATGCGGGTCAGCGCGGCCGCGCGACCGCTGCTCGCGCAGAGCCGCGGCAGCATTGTGTTCATTGGCTCGGTCATGTCCTTTTTTGGTGGGCCCAAGCAGCCCGCTTACTCCGCATCGAAGGGCGCGGTGCGCAATCTCACCATGTCGCTTGCCGCCGCTTATGCGGCCGATGGCATTCGCGTCAACGCCGTGGCGCCTGGCTGGGTCATCACCGAACTGTCGCGGGGCGCGCGCGAAAACCCGGAGCGAAACGCGATGATCATGTCGCGCACGCCCATCGGGCGATGGGCCGAACCCGCCGAGATCGCCGATCCGATTTTGTTCCTGTGTTCGGACGCCGCGCGCTACATGACCGGCACGATCATGGCGGTGGACGGCGGCTACATGTCGATGGGCTGAGCAGAAAGCTCACCCTGCAAGGGGCCTGCCGGGGCCCCTCGTCAACCCGATCAACCCAGCTTGGCGCGCTGCTCGTGAAGCTGCGCGAGCGAGGCCTCGAATGCGGCCAGGCGCTCGCGTTCCTGTGCCACCACATTGGCGGGCGCTCGCTCAACGAAACTCGCGTTGCCGAGCTTGGCGCCGGCGCGCTGAACTTCGCCTGACACGCGGACGATTTCGCGGTCGAGGCGTGCGCGTTCAGCCTCCACATCGATCTCAACCCTCAGCATCAGCCGGAAATCTCCCACGATCTGTACTGGCGCGATCGATCCGGCAGGTAGTGCGCCAACGATTTCGACAGCCTCGAGCTTCGCAAGCGCCTTCAGGTAGGGCGCGAATTCGGCGAGCTGTTCGCGCGAACCCTGTGCGATGAGCGGCAGCTTCTGCGCGGGCGAGACGTTCATTTCGCCGCGCAGGGCACGACACGCATCGATCAGCTGCTTCAGCTGATTGACGAACGCTTCGCCCTTTTCGTCGATTTTTCCAGGTTCGCTTTTCGGATAGGGCTGCAGCATGAGCAGATGACGCTGCTCGGCTACTGCCTGGACGAGCGCCTCTCCGGAGAGTTTTTGTACGCCGCGCTCGCCGTAGCGCTGGGCGATTGGTGCGACCTTCTGCCACAACTCTTCGGTGATGAAAGGGATGATGGGGTGCGCGAGCCGCAGCACTGCCTCGAGCACGCGGAGCAGCGTGCGTCGCGTGGCACGAACCACCGCCTGATCGTCCGCCTGCAAATTGACCTTCGCAAGCTCCAGATACCAGTCGCAGTATTGGTCCCAGACAAACTCGTAGAGCGCGCGCGCGGCGAGATCGAAGCGATAGTCAGACAACGCACGCTCGATGTCGGCTTCGGTGCGCTGCAGTGCCGAGACGATCCAGCGGTCAACCGCGTTGAAGTGAAGATAGCCGCCTGGTACGCAGGCACCCGCCTCGTGGGGCTCGAAACCGCAGTCGCGCCCTTCGGTTTGCATCAGCTCGAAACGCGAGGCATTCCAGAGCTTGTTGCAG
>SYIM01000314.1 GCA_005798775.1 Burkholderiales bacterium | reverse complement strand
GAGATCCGGGCGCTCTGTCACCGCGCCACGGTGCTGCGCGGCGGCAAGGTAAGCGCGCGCTGCAGCCCGGCCAGAGAAACCCACGAATCGCTCGCCCGAATGATGATCGGCGGCGACCTGCCCGAAGTCACCCGGCGCGTAGCGCCCGAGGCCAGTCCGGTACGGCTTGAGTTGTCCGACCTCACCATGCCACCGGACGACCCCTTTGGTACTGCGCTCAATAGCATCAGCTTGCAGGTGCGTTCGGGCGAGATCGTGGGCATCGCTGGCGTATCGGGAAACGGCCAGAAGGAGTTGATCGAATTGCTGTCGGGCGAACGGCTTGCCGCGCAAGCCAGCACCATCCTGATCGAGCAAAGGCCGGCTGGGCGCCTGGGGGTGTCACGTCGCCGTGCGCTCGGTCTCGCCACCATTGTCGAGGAACGCCTCGGCCGGGGCGCGGTGCCAGCCTTGAGCCTGGCCGACAACGCGCTGCTCACCGCGCGCGGCACCATGCTGCGAGGCGCTTTCATCGATCGCCGCGCACTCAGCGCTTTTGCGCGCCAGTGCATTGAGCGCTTCGCCGTGCGGTGCCGCAGCGAACACGCACCAGCCCGCTCACTATCCGGCGGCAATCTTCAGCGCTTCATCGTGGGTCGTGAAGTGCTTCAGAATCCACGGGTACTGGTGGTCGCGCAACCGACCTGGGGCGTTGACGTGGGCGCTGCCGCGTTCATTCGACAGTCGCTGATCGATCTGCGCGATGCGGGCTGCGCCATTCTTTTGGTGTCTGAAGATCTCGATGAGCTGTTTGAAGTCTCGGACCGGATCGCTGTGCTCGCCAGCGGCCGGCTCTCCAAATTCTATCCAGCCGCAGACCTTGATGCGGGTGCGATCGGTGTGATGATGGGCGCAGCGCCCCGCAGTGCCGGCCATTCAGTCACCCAGGCAGGCAGCCATGTCGCTTAGGCTGGAGCGACGCACCGAGTCCTCGGTTGCGCTTCAGATCAGCGCGCCGCTGATCGCCGCCGCACTCACGCTGCTGTCAGGCTTTCTGATTTTCGCCGCGCTCGGCAAAGACCCGGTTCACGCGATGCGCGTGTTCTTCCTGTTTCCGCTCAAAGATCTTTATGGCGTCTCCGAGCTCCTCCTGAAGGCCGCACCGCTGATGCTGATCGCGATCGGTCTTGCGGTGGGCTTTCGCGCCAATGTCTGGAACATCGGCTCGGAGGGCCAGTACATTGCAGGCGCCATCGCCGCAAGCGGGGCTGCGCTTGCTCTCGACCGTACGCTCGACACCGCCGTCCTGCTGCCACTGCTCGCGCTTGCCAGCATGGCAGGTGGCGCGGCGTGGGCCGCCATCCCAGCCGTACTTCGCACCCGCTTTAACGCCAACGAAATCCTGGTCTCGCTGATGCTGATCTATGTTGCGGAGCTGCTCGTTTCCTGGCTGGTGCATGGCCCCTGGCGCGATCCTGACGGCTTTAATTTTCCGCAGACGCGCGTGTTCGACGACGCTGCGCTTCTACCCGTCATGATCGAAGGCACACGACTCACCCACGTATTCGCGATTGCGCTGGTTGCGCTTGCGGCGGGTCACCTCCTGATGCACCGAAGCTTCGTCGGGTTTCAGCTGAAAGTCGCCGGCCAGGCGCCAGCCGCTGCCCGATACGCCGGCTTTTCAGCCTCTCGCACGGTCTGGATCGGCATGCTGGCAGGGGGTGCCATGGCGGGGCTTGCCGGCATGGCCGAAGTAGCTGGCGCGCTGGGCCAGCTCACGCCCAAGGTGGGCGTGGGCTATGGTTTTGCCGCCATCATCGTCGCCTTCGTAGGACGGCTCCACGCGTTCGGAATTTTCCTGGCGAGTCTCCTCATGGCGCTGATGGTGCTCGGGGGCGAACAGTCTCAGCAATACCTCGCGCTGCCCTCATCGGTGGCCAAGGTATTCCAGGGCATGCTGCTTTTCTATTTGCTGGGCACCGACCTGTTCACGCAGTACCGGCTGGTGAAGGTCCAGCGGGGCGGCTCGGGCGGGGAGCGCTGATGGACATCATCACCCTCGCAGCTGCGATCATTTCAGCGGCAATCGTCGCAGGCACCCCCATGCTGATCGCAGCACTGGGCCTCCTCATCAACGAGCGGTCGGGGGTCCTCAATCTGGGCGCCGAAGGTCTGATGGCGCTCGGCGCGCTGGCGGGTTTTGCTGCGGCCCATCACTCGGGCAGCGCCAGCGCCGCGGTGCTCGCCGGGGCCCTGGCGGGCGCGGCTGCGGCATTGATCTTTGCCGTGCTCGCCCTCAGCCTGCTGGCCAACCAGGTCGCCTCGGGCCTTGCACTCTCGCTCTTCGGTATCGGACTCTCTGCCTTCGCAGGCAAGTCCTATGAGTCGCTGTCGCTGGCCGCCGTGCCCGCCTGGGCGATTCCGGTCCTGTCGGACATCCCACTCCTGGGACCGGCGCTCTTTTACCACCAGCCGATGATCTATCTGTCGTGGCTGCTCCTCGCTGCCGTGGCCTGGTTTCTGCATCGCTCGCGTGCCGGCCTCGTGCTCCGAGCGGTGGGCGAATCACCGTCGGTCGCACATGAGGCCGGTTACCCGGTGATCCGGATCCGCTACGGGGCGGTGCTTGCGGGTGGCGCACTGTGTGGCATCGGTGGCAGCTTCCTATCCGTCTTCCATACCCCGCTCTGGGCGGAAGGCATGGTGGCCGGACGAGGCTGGATCGCACTTGCCCTGGTGGTCTTTGCCACCTGGCGGCCGCTCCGGGTCGCGCTGGGCGCCTGGCTTTTCGGCGGCATGCTGATCGCGCAAATGTTCGTGCAGGGCTCCGGACTCCAGTGGGATATCCCGGCGCAATGGTTATCCGCGCTCCCTTACCTTGCCACCATTGTGGTTCTGGTACTGATCTCGCGACGGCCGGAACTGATCCGGCTAAACTCACCAGTCTCGCTTGGCCAGCCTTGGCGACCCGACCACTAGTTCTCCCCCACTATGACAAGGAGCCCGACCATGACCCAACGCCGCGCTTTCCTCTCCGCCACTGCAGGTACCGGCCTGCTTGCCGCCTCTGGTCTTGCCTTTGGGCAGGCGCCTGTTAAAGCTGGTTTTGTGTACGTCAGCCCGATCGGCGACGCAGGCTGGACCTTCCAGCACGATACCGGTCGCAAGCAGATGGAGCAGGCGCTCAAGGGCAAGGTTGAAACCCGCTTTATCGAGAGCGTGCCCGAAGGAGCCGATGCCGAGCGCGTCATCCGCGAACTCGCGCAAAGCGGTCATCAGGTGGTCTTCGCAACCAGCTTCGGCTACATGAACCCCATGGAGCGTGTGGCCAAGCAGTTCCCCAAGGTCGCTTTCGTCCACGCCACGGGCTACAAGACCGGCCCCAACATGGGTACCTACAATGCGCGTTTCTACGAAGGCCGCTACCTCACCGGCATCGTGGCCGGTCATATGTCGCGCTCAAATTTGCTCGGCTATGTCGCGGCCTTCCCCATCCCTGAGGTCCTGCAGGGCATCAACGCCTTCACGCGCGGCGCGCGCAGCGTCAATCCCAAAGTTGAAGTACGGGTGATCTGGGTCAACTCCTGGTACGACCCGG
>SYIM01000313.1 GCA_005798775.1 Burkholderiales bacterium | reverse complement strand
TTCGACTGCGTGATGCCCACCCGCAACGCGCGGAACGGCTGGCTTTTCACCCGATATGGCGACCTGCGACTGCGTAACGCCCGCTATCGCGACGATCCCAGCCCCATTGACCCCACCTGCAGCTGCCACGCCTGCGCGAATTTTTCCCGGGCGTATGTCCATCACCTGCAAAAGGTCAATGAGATCCTGGGTGCGCGACTGGCCACGATCCATAACCTGCATTTCTATCTCACGATCATGAAAGAAATGCGCGAGGCGATCGCCCAGGGCAACCTCGAGGCCTGGCGGCGACGATTTGCCTCGGACCGGGCGCGCGGGCTGTGATGCCTACCCGCAGCGCCGCAGTCTATAATCGAAAGTTTGTCGAAAAGGAGAGAATTCCGTGCTGATTTCAACGGCTTACGCCCAGGCCTCGGGCGGTTCCGCAGAGAGCCAGCTGGTCGGTTTCCTGCCGATCATCCTGATGTTCGTGGTGCTCTACTTCCTGATGATTCGTCCTCAGATGAAGCGCAACAAGGAGCATCGCGCCATGATGGGCGCACTCAAGAAGGGCGACGAAATCGTCACAGCGGGAGGCATGGTTGGCCGTATCACCAAGGTCGGCGAAACCTACGTCACGATCGAAATCGCAGAATTGCCCGAAGCCCGCCACGGGCAGGACCCGCAGGGCGTCGAGGTCACTTTCCAGAAAAGCGCCATCCAGACGCTGCTGCCCAACGGCACGATCAAAGCCATCTGATGCGCGAGGGCCGCTGAGCACCCATGCCGGGCGAGCCGCATCCGCCCGGCACTGCGAAACCCTGGCGATACCCCGAGCATCACAACGATCTGGCCCGCCCCAGAGGACACGATGAACCGCTACCCGATCTGGAAATACATCGCGATGCTCGTATCGCTGGTCCTAGGCCTGCTTTACACGTTGCCGAATTTCTTCGGCGAAGCGCCAGCGGTTCAGGTTTCAAGCGGGAAGGCTACCGTCAAGATCGAAGCGGCCATGATGGGCCGGGTTGAGGCAGCCCTGAAACGCGCGAGCATCGAGCCCACCGGGCTGTTCTTCGATGGCAACTCGGTCAAGGTGCGATTGCGCGACAACGACACCCAACTGAAGGCCAAAGACGCGCTGACTGCAGATCTGAATCCCGACCCGGCCGACCCGTCTTACATTGTGGCGCTCAACCTGCTGTCAAGCTCGCCCGACTGGCTTACCGCGCTCCGCGCGCTTCCCATGTATTTAGGGCTTGACCTGCGAGGCGGCGTTCACTTCCTCCTCCAGGTGGACATGAAGCAGGCTCTGAGTAAGCGGCTCGACGCCACGGTGGGCGACCTGCGTACTCAGTTGCGCGAAAAAAATCTCCGTCATACCGGTATCAGCCGCTCGGGCGACGCCATCGAAATCCGCTTCCGCGATGCCGACACGCGGGCGCGCACGCTCACGCTCTTGCGCGACACGCAACCCGATTTCAACCTGTCCGAAGCCGGCGAAGGCTCCGATCTCCGGCTGGTGGCCGCCTTCAAGCCCGAGGCCGCGCGCCGCGTGCAGGAGTCAGCGCTCAAGCAGAACATCACCACCCTGTCGAACCGGATCAATGAACTGGGCGTAGCCGAACCCATCATCCAGCAGCAGGGCCTCGACCGTGTCGTGGTGCAACTGCCGGGCGTCCAGGACACCGCCAAGGCGAAAGATATTCTGGGACGAACTGCCACGCTGGAAGTGCGCATGGTGTGCGAGGCGCCCGACGAGCAGGCTGCCTTCGCTGCCGGTACAGTCCCATTCGGATGCGAGCGCTACACCGAACGCGACGGCCGCCCGATCTTGATCCGACGCCAGGTGGTACTCACTGGAGACAACCTCAACGACGCGCAGGCGGGCTTTGATTCGCAAACCCAGGAGCCTGCGGTTCATCTCACGCTCGATGCCAAAGGCGCACGAATCTTTCGCGACGTCACCCGCGAAAACGTCGGTAAGCGAATGGCGATCCTGCTGATCGAAAAGGGAAAGGGCGAGGTGGTCACCGCGCCGGTGATCCGCACCGAAATTGGCGGTGGGCGAGTACAAATTTCAGGCCGTATGACCACCACCGAAGCAAACGACGTGGCGCTCCTGCTGCGCGCAGGCTCGCTTGCCGCACCCATGGAGATCATCGAGGAACGTACGATCGGTCCCAGCCTGGGCGCCGAAAACATCAGCAAGGGCTTCCTGTCCACGGTCTGGGGCTTCGCTGCCATCGCCCTTTTCATGTGTGCCTACTACCTCCTGTTTGGCGCTTTCTCCACGCTCGCGCTGGCGCTGAACGTTCTTCTGCTTGTGGCACTTTTGTCGCTCCTGCAGGCCACCCTCACGCTTCCCGGCATTGCCGCCATCGCGCTCACACTCGGCATGGCGATTGACGCCAACGTACTGATCAACGAACGCATTCGCGAAGAACTCCGGAACGGCGCCACGCCCCAAGCGGCGATCGTGGCCGGGTATGACCGCGCCTGGGGCACCATTCTCGATTCCAATATCACCACGCTGATCGCGGGCGTGGCACTGCTTGCATTCGGTTCCGGAGCCGTGCGCGGATTCGCGGTCGTTCACTGCCTGGGCATTCTCACCTCCATGTTCTCGGCTGTGTTTTTCTCGCGCGGCCTGGTCAATCTCTGGTACGGACGAATGAAGCGTGTGCCGAGCCTGTCAATCGGACAGATCTGGAAGCCCGACGCGGCGGCCGCCTCGCCCGCCAAGCGCGGCTGATCGCGCGCCGCCGCCCCCCGACACCACCGCACAGCGAACCCGCAGGAACCCACCATGGAATTTTTCCGGATTCGGCGCGACATCCCGTTCATGCGCCACGCGCTGGCGTTCAACGTCATCTCGGTGCTCACCTTCGTAGCGGCGGTCGCATTTCTGGCCATTCGCGGCCTCAATTTCTCCATCGAGTTCACTGGCGGCACCGTAATGGAGGTCGCGTATCCCAAGGCGGCGGAGCTTGAAACCATCCGAACCAAGGTCATCGAGCTTGGCTACGCCGACGCCCAGGTACAGACCTTCGGCACCTCGCGCGACGTCATGATCCGCCTGCCCCTGAAAGATGGTTCGGGGGCCGCCGCAGCGCGCCAGAGCGATCAGGTGATGGCGGCGCTCAAGGCGGCCGATGTCGGTGTTGAACTGCGCCGGGTCGAGTTCGTCGGCCCACAGGTTGGGAAGGAGCTCTTCACCGACGGCGCCCTCGCACTGCTCCTGGTGGTGGTGGGCATCATGGTTTATCTCGCCTTTCGCTTTGAATGGAAATTTTCGGTGGCGGCCATCGTTGCGAATCTGCACGACGTCATCATCATCCTCGGGTTTTTCGCAGCCTTTCAGTGGGAATTTTCGCTCTCGGTGCTGGCGGCCGTCCTGGCGGTGCTGGGCTACTCGGTCAATGAATCGGTCGTGATCTTCGACCGGATCCGGGAGAACTTCCGCAAAATGCGAAAGGCAAGCACGGTTGAGGTCATCGATAACGCCATCACCTCAACTATTTCGCGCACCATTATCACGCATGGCTCGACACAGATCATGGTGCTATCCATGCTGATTTTCGGCGGGCCCACGCTTTATTATTTTGCGCTTGCGCTCACCATTGGCATCCTGTTCGGTATTTACTCTTCTGTTTTCGTGGCAGCCGCCGTCGCAATGTGGCTTGGCGTGAGCCGCGAAGACCTGGTAAAGCCACCCAAGAAAAACCAGGACGGCGAACCTGAGCTTCCCTGATCCCTGGGCTGCTACCCGCCAGCATCACGAGTGCGTGGGCCCGTATCCTCCGTATCCCCCGCCTCGAGCGCCCCTGTCTAAGGTTTTCTGACCATGGATATCGCCCTCTGGATCCTCGCATTCGTGCTGATCGCCGTCGGCCTCATCGGCACGGTCATCCCTGCCTTGCCAGGGCCACCGCTGATATTGCTTGGCATTCTGCTTGCCGCCTGGATAGACCGCTTCGCCAAGATTTCCGGGCTGGTCTGTGCCATCGTCTCGGTGCTTGCCCTGGCGGCCATCGCCATTGACTGGATCGCCGGCGCTCTGGGCGCCCGCCGGGTTGGGGCCTCCAAGTGGGCTGTGATCGGCGCCACCCTGGGCGCCATACTCGGGATACTGAGCGGCTTTTGGGGTCTGCTGTTCATGCCGCTCGCCGGTGCCGCGATCGGCGAGTTCATCGCCCGCCAGGATCTATTGCGCGCGGGTCAGGTCGGACTTGCCACCTGGATCGGCATGCTGCTGGGAACAGTCGCCAAACTTGCGATCGTTGCCATGATGATCGGCATTTTCGCGGGGGCGCTGCTACTCGCCTGAGTCGATGAACACCTCCACAATGCGCGTCTGGGATCTGCCCACGCGGCTCTTCCACTGGGGCCTCGCGATCAGCCTCACCGGCTCGATCATCACCATCAAGACCGGTCACACTGATTGGCATTTCCGGTTCGGCTACCTGATCCTCACGCTATTGCTCTTCCGACTGGTATGGGGTTTTACAGGTCCGCGCTATGCGCGGTTTTCGAGCTTTCCGCCCAGCCTCGCCGCCGCGTGGGCCTACGTCCGCGGACGTGCCCCCTCGACTCCAGGCCACTCGCCCCTCGCAGCGTTATCGGTCTATGCACTGCTCGCCTCGTGCACGTTTCAGGTGGTGAGTGGGCTCTTTTCGAACGACGGCATCATCTGGGACGGACCACTTCGGAAGTGGGTCACCGGCAGCACGAGCGATACCATCACCTCGCTGCATCTCGCCAACCGGTTTGTGCTGATGGCCCTCATTGCGCTCCACCTGCTTGCAATCGCATGGTATCGGCTCGTACGAGGTAAACGGCTGGTGTGGCCAATGATCAGTGGTGACAGCGCAGAGGCACCCGCAAACGCCGAACCTGCGCAAGACCACAGCGCAGTAAGACTTCGCGCGCTCGCGATCTTTCTCGCCTCAGGTGCGGCGGTCGGCTGGCTGATTCGCTGAGCGCCTCGCGTGCGTCATCCTCCACCGCCCCCAGCCGATCAGCGAACCTGCCGGAAACTTTCATGGCACTCACGGCACACCCGCGAGGTGGCGCCCACCTGGGCTTTGAGCCCGTCAAGGGTGGCCACCGCGGCAGGCAGCTTGGCGGTTTGGGCCTTGAGATCACCCTGCAGTTTGGTGAACGCTGCGCCATCTTTCCAGGGATCGCCCTTGATCTTGGCCGCGCCAGTGTTCGATCCTGGCGGGAATGCATCCCAGGGCAGGTGACTCACCACTTCAACCACCTGCGCCGATGCCTGAGCGGTCGCAGCATCGAACGGCACATCGCCTCGCGCCATGGCGCCCAGCCGCCCCATATGCGTGGTGAGCACCGTAAAGGCCGACTGGCGATACTTGATCGCATCATCGGGCTTGGCAAATTGCGCCGACGCGGCAGCGCTATAGAGGGAACCGGAGACAGCGAGCACTGCCGCTGCAAGTGCGAAACGTTTCATGGCGACATCCTCGGAACGGTGCGATGGAGAACGAAGTGCCTGACGACACCCCGCCTGCTGGCGAGGATATCAGCCCAGCCGCGAACGACCCCTGATTGCCCCGCCGGTCGCTTAGCCGCTTGGCCAGGTGGTCCCTG
>SYIM01000005.1 GCA_005798775.1 Burkholderiales bacterium | reverse complement strand
CCCATATTGATGTCAATGATCTGCGCACCCCGGTCAACGTTGTAGCGTGCGGCCTCTGCCATCATGAGCGGATCGGCACCCGCGATCTGAACCGACCGCGGCTCGATTTCGCCCGAGTGATCAATGCGCCGCGAGGTTTTCACCGACTTCCAGAGCGCCGGGTTGGAGGCCGCCATTTCCGAGACTGCGTAGCCCGCGCCCAGCCGCTTGCAGAGCTGACGAAACGGCCGATCGGTGACGCCTGCCATCGGCGCCACGATGACCCGGTTGCGAAGCTGATGGTGCCCGATTTGAATCACGAAAGCAGCTGGCTGTTTCAATAAAGCGCAAGATTCTACTGAAAACCGATCTGCACAAAAAATCGGCAGTTTGTTTCAGCCGCTGCGAATCCCGAACATGAGCCCACGTGCGATCGTGTGCCGGATGGGTGCGCAGAAATCGATCAGCGTCAGCGCGGCGGCATGCACCGGCTTGAAAAGGTCGGGACAGGTGAGCGTGGCAAGCAGGTCGGTGGTTGCGACCAGCGTCTCGCGATCCCAGCGACGATGGCCCTCAAACCGATCGAGTGCAGCCGCGAGCGAACCAGCCTGCGCCCGCCAATCGCCGAGCGTACGCGCCAGCACCGCGGCATCGCGCAGCCCCAGATTGAGACCCTGGCCGGCTACAGGGTGGAGCGTCTGCGCCGCGTTGCCGATTACGACTTGTCCGGATGCCGGTCGTAGCGGCCCGATGCGGCGCGTGACAGGACTGACATGCCGGGCGCTGTGCAGCCTGATGCGACCGAGTGCGTTGCCGAACGCCTCAACGAGCGCACTGCCGAATGCTGTTTCGGACAGTTCTGCCCGCGCCCTGCATTGCGACTCGGGTGCGCACCAGACCAAGGCGCGCCGGTACGGCTCGGGCAAGGGCAGCAGAGCGAGTGGTCCTTCGCTCGTAAACCGCTCATAGGCCCAGCCCGGACACTCACGCTCCGCCTCCACCTCTGCGAGGAGCGCCATCTGCTCGAACTCGCGCGTTCGCTGCCCGGTTCGCCGCTCGGTCTCGCCGTCTGCAACGACAGTAAGCAGGGGCTGTATGCCAGCAGTGGCCTGATCATGAGCCGGCTGCGCCAGAGATGCATTCAGGTCGATCGCCTCTCGCAGCAGACGGTGCAGCGTCCCGTAGCGAAACACCGCGCCGAGCAAGGGCGTACCCAGTTCGCCCGCGCGGATCCGTGTGCCGCCCGAAGCGCGCGCGCGGCTCACCTCAACCACCGTGATCGGCGCTGCCAGCCCGGGCGATTCCAGGAGCGCATTGGGAGCGCATTGCGGAACCACGCGAGCCAGTGTCTGCAGACTGCCAAGTGAGACGGCGAGGGCCCGCGAGCCCAGCCAGTCGGGTAAATCGGCGTCAACCGGATCAACGATCAGCGCCTGGCGATCGACGCCCTCGCGTTCAAGAAGCAGCCGGAGCGCAAGCGCTACCGGTCCGCGTCCCTCGATACGGATCATGGAGACTCAGCTTTGCATCAGCGCTTCAATATCGTTCGCGGCCTTGGGCACCTTGCCAGTGAGGATTTCGCAGCCCGATTCGGTAACGAGCGCATCGTCTTCGATACGGATGCCGATGTCATGAAAGTGGCGCGGAATATCGTCGGCGGCGCGAACATAGAGCCCTGGCTCCTCGGTAATCACCATACCAGGCCGCAGGATCCGCCAGGGTTTTTCTGATCCAGTGGCAGGCTCTCCAGGCTCGCGGTAATCACCACAGTCGTGCACATCCATGCCTAGCCAGTGACCGGTACGGTGCATGTAAAAGCGACGGTAAGCCCCGGACTCGATCGCCGTATCGAGCGGCCCGCTGATAAGACCACAGTCAATCAGCCCCTGGGCAAGCACTTTCACAGCAGCGTTGTGCGGGTCAATAAAACGCATGCCGGGGCGAGTGGCCGCGATGGCCGCCTGCTGGGCCTCGAGCACGATGTCGTAGAGCGTGCGCTGGGCGCCGCTGAAGCGCCCGGATACCGGGAACGTGCGGGTGATGTCGCTCGCGTAGCCATCGAGCTCGCAGCCGGCATCGATCAGCAGTAATTCACCCTCGGTCAGACGGGCATCGTTGGCGCGGTAGTGGAGCACGCAGGCATGACGACCGCTTGCCACAATTGAGCCGTAGGCGGGCGCCTTCGACCCCCCCATACGGAATTCATGCTCGAGTTCGGCTTCGAGCTCGAACTCGAAACGGCCGGGGCGGCTTGCTCGCATGGCGCGCACATGGGCGGCTGCCGAGATGTCGGCCGCGCGTCGCATGATGTCGATTTCGTGCGAGTCCTTGATCAGGCGCATGTCGTCAACGAGCGACCGAATTTCAAACACCTGGGCGGGCGCGCTCACGCCTGCGCGCGCCTGCCCCCGGACCGAATTCAGCCAGCGGGCGATGCGGGCATCATGAGCGCTGTCAGCGCCGATGGCGGAGAAGATCGCTGGCCGGTCGGCGAGCAGCCGAGGCAGTTCTTCGTCAAGCTTGTCGATGCTGAGGGCGTGGTCGAATCCGAATTTTTCGCGCGCGAGTTGAGGGCCAAACCGGTAGCCGTCCCAGATTTCGCGCTCTTCGTTTTTATCCCGGCAGAAAAGCCGGGATTCTGCGCCGCTGCCGTCGACGCTTAGCACCAGCACGGCCTCGGGTTCGGTAAAACCGGTAAGGTAATAGAAGTAGCTGTCCCAGCGATAGGGATAGTGCGCGTCGCGGTTTCGGATCACTTCGGGCGCTGTGGCAATTACCGCGACGCCGCCCCCGCGCTCGCGGATCAGTTGGGTCAGACGCTGACGACGGTCGTGATAGGGATGCATGGTGGGCTCGATCAGGAGGGGAAACGGTGTCTGGCCGCGGGGTCGGCGACGCCACCCCGTAATTCTGCATCGAGTTGCGCAAGGCGCGCGGGGGTGCCCACGTCGGTCCAGATGCCGTCAAAGCGTTCGGCGCCGATCAGGCCGCGCCCAGCCGCGTCGCGCAGAAGCAGGCCCAGCTTCGCTGTTTCGCCATCGGGCAATGACTCAAAGAGCGAGGGGTGATAGATACCGATTCCGCTGAAGGTGAGTCGCTTTGAGGAGTCAAGGCCCAGCAGGCCCGAGTGCAGGGTGAAGTCCCCGTCGGGGTGATGGTCAGGGTTGGGAACCAGCACGCACCAGCCCAGTAACCTGCTCGCGTTCATCTGGCTGGCAATGGTGCGAGCCCGCGCAACCGGCCAGCGGGTGAAGACGTCGCCATTGACCACCAGAAAAGGCGCCTCGCCCAGCAGCCCGAGCGCGCGGCGAATGCCGCCTGCGGTTTCCAGGGCAGGGTCCTCCGGTGAATACGAGACCGACAGACCCCAGCGCGACCCGTCGCCCACCCACTGGCACAACACCTCGCCACAGTGCGCGTGATTAATCACCACGTGAGTGAAGCCGGCTTCGGCGAGCGCCCGCAGATGCCATCCCATCAGCGGCTCTCCGCCGACAGCCAGCATGGGTTTGGGGCAGTGATCCGTAAGGGGACGCATCCGCTCGCCGCGGCCCGCTGCCAGAATCATTGCGCGCATGGGAATCAGTCCCTGCTTTACGGGGCTCAGAAGGTGTAGCCTGAATCGGCCGGCGCGAGGCTCTCGACAACCTCGAGCACCTGCACCAGACCCGAGAGTGCCTGGTAACGACGAGCGGCTGCAAGTGCGTAGCCCAACACCCGAGGCAGATCAGCACGGTAGCGCGACTTGCCGTCGCGGTGCTGAAGTCTGGCAAAGATTCCCAGCACTTTAAGCTGCCGCTGCAGGCCCATCCATTCGAAATCGCGGTAGAAGCTGCCGAAATCGCTGGCCACCGGTAGCCTCGCTTTGCGCGCGGCCTCCCAATACCGGATTGCCCAGTCGATCTGAAGCTCTTCGGACCAGTCAATGTAGGCATCCCGCAGCATGGACACCAGGTCGTAGGTGACGGGGCCGTATACGGCATCTTGAAAATCAAGGACACCAGGGTTGCGCCCGGCGTCGATTTTCATCAGGTTTCGGCAATGCCAGTCGCGGTGAACAAAGACGCGAGGCTGGGCCAGTGCCGCACTCGCGAGCAGGTCAAAGGCTTGATTCAGTCGCTCTTTGTTTGGGTCCGAGAGCGTTACGCCTTTGTGGCGCACCACATACCAATCGGGGTAGAGCTGCATTTCACGATCAAGCAGCGCCCGGTCATAGTCGGGAAACACGCTGGGTCGACTGGCAAGTTGCAGCTTCACGAGCGCTGCCACCGCATCTCGGTAAAGAGCGCTGGCTGATTCGGCATCAAGGCATGACAGGTAGGTGTCATTGCCCAGATCTTCCAGGAGCAGGAACCCAGAGTCGAGGTCAGCATCGATGACCGCAGGAACGCTGAGACCTGCCTCGCGCAGGATGGCTCCCGCGTGCAGGAAAGGTTGACAATCTTCGCGAGCGGGAGGCGCGTCCATCACGATCAGACTGCCGCCCGGCGCGACCGGAGAATCGATCCGGAAATAACGCCGGAAGCTGGCATCGTCGGAGGCTGGGCGAAGGCTCTCGGGTTGCAGGCTCAGACGATCGGCTCGCTGTGCGAGCCAGCGTTGCAGGGGCGGTAGACGCGGGTCAGAGTCCAGCAGGGTCATGGAAAGATGTCGGCGCGCACAAAAGGGGGGATCCCTATAATAGTCGATTGATTCTGACCGACCGCTGCCACTCAGGCTGGCCCAGGCCGACCTGTTGCCGTGCTGCCAGCGGCCGTGCTTCAACCCTCGACCCGGCATGTTCCTGATGAACCGTCGCCCGCCACGTCTGTTGCCCGCCCTTACGGCGGCGGCTCTGCTGGGCTTTGTCGTGACGCATGGGTTGGCGCAGCCGGCGGGACCCGGTTTTGTGCTGAAACTTGATGGCACGCTCACCGAGACCCGAACGCCTTCCCAGGCGCTTCCCGCTTATGGTCGCGCCTGGGTGATCGAGGGGCGGCCCGAGGAGCAGACCACGCTCACTGGCGATGCGGAGGTGCGCCGTGCGGGGAGTGTGATTCGAGGTGATCGAATCACCTACACCTCGTCGACCGACGAATTGGTGGCAACCGGCAATGTCCGCGTCACGCGAGACGGTAATGTGTTCACCGGTCCCGCCCTGCAATTGCGGGTGGACGCCAACGAGGGAACCTTCACCAGCCCCGATTACTACCTCGCGCTTCAGGGGGGCGGGCGCGGCCGTGCGGAGCGAATTGATTTTCTGGGGCCTGGGCGTGCGGCTGCCTCGCGCGCCACGTTCAGCACCTGTGGACCTGAGACTCCCGACTGGCAGATCTCAAGCCGCTCGCTCTTCATCGACCAGGATGACGACCGTGGGGTGAGCCGGGGCGCACTGTTGTCGTTCAAGGGGGCGCCGCTACTCGCTTCCCCTTATTTCGCGTTTTCGTTAGGTAACGAGCGTAAATCGGGATTTCTCGCTCCCTCTTTCGGCATCACTTCGCGTAGCGGCGTCGACCTGATGGTGCCCTGGTACTGGAACGTTTCGCACGACACCGATGCCACGCTCTATCCCCGGGTCAGCACCCGCCGCGGCATGCAACTGGGCGGTGAAATTCGGTATCTGAGGGATAACTTCGCGGGGGATACCCGCTTTGAGGCCAACCCCTATGACCAGGAGGCGGGCAGTTCACGCCACTTCTGGCACACCCGGCAGAGCTTCAGCAATCTGGGTGGCTGGGGTGGCGGCTGGGATATGCGGGGCGTGTCGGATGATCGCTACTTTGTCGATTACTCGCGTTCGATTGTGACCAGTGCGGACCGGGTGCTGCCCAGAACGGTGAGTTTTGGCCGCGGCTTGAGCGAAGACTGGTCGATGACGGTCCTGGTTCAGAAGTTCCAATCGATTCTGGACGCAAGGCCAGGTCCTTACGAACGCGAGCCGCAGGTGGTGACCCGTTGGCTTGCTCGCGATCGAGGCGGGTTCGACATGAACAGCACGTTCGACGTGACCCAGTTCATCTCGCCGGATGTCATTCGCCCGTCGGGTACCCGCATGGTGGCTCATCCCTCTGTTTCCTGGCCGGTCCGCCGTCCGGGATGGTTTGCCGTGCCGAAGGCGAATGTGCATGCAACCAGTTACCAGGTGAACACCGCTCTGGGTACCGACTATGGGCTCCAGCGTGTGGTGCCCACACTGTCGTTCGATTCCGGGATGGTGTTTGAGCGGCCGCATACCTATGCGGGGCGCGACATCACGCAAACGCTCGAGCCTCGCCTCTTCTACGTACGCACCCCCTTTCGCGATCAGAGCGCGTTTCCGGTTTTCGACACTGCACCAGCCGATTTCAATTTCGCCCAGCTGTTCTCGGACAACACCTTTATTGGAAACGATCGGATTGCTGATGTGAATCAGCTCACTGCCGCTGCGGTGTCGCGGCTGATCGATCCTCAGACGGGGGCTGAAGGGCTGCGGTTTGCAACCGGTTTTCGTAGCTATTTTTCAGATCAGCAGGTGGCCATTCCTGGTGTTACGCCGCGTACCGATCGGCGCTCAGACCTGCTGGTGGCTGCGGCGGGGCCGCTCGGGTCAAACTGGTCCATCGATACCGGCCTCCAGTACAGCATGGCCACCACGGTTTTGCCGCGGTTCAGCATGGTGGGCCGTTATCTTCCCCCGGACGGTCGGGTACTGAATGCGGGCGTTCGATACCGTCGGGACCAACTCGGGCAAGTTGACGTCTCCACCCGATGGCCCATTGTCGATGGCTGGAGTTCCCTGGTTCGGCTCAACTACTCTTTCCTGTCCGAGGGCTACGATCCGGTGAGCCGGGTGGAGAACACCCGAGGGTTTGTCGAATCGCTCATGGGCTTCGAATACACGGCATCATGCTGGGCGCTGCGCGTTTTAACCCAGCAGTTCCGAACGGCGGCCAATGCCAGCACGACAGCGTTTTTCCTTCAACTCGAGTTGAATGGCCTTGGCACGATCGGGCAGAATCCGTTCCTCGTGTTGCAGCGGAACATCCCTGGATACCGCCTGCCTCAGGGCACTCTGGAACCAGGTTCTCGTTATTTCGGCTATGAATGATGGATGGGGCCATGCTGAATCGTCCGCGGATCGGGTTCATTGCGCTGTTGCTCGCATGCGCTTGCGAGCTGGTGTCGGCTCAAACAACTCGCCGGCAAGACCTGAGTTCGCTCGACTCGGTGGTGGCCGTGGTCAACGCCGAGGTCATCACCCGCCAGGAGCTCTCGCGGCAGATCGACCTCGTGCGCCGCCAGCTCGAGAGCCGGAAGATCGAGGTTCCCCCTGCCGAGGTGCTCGCCTCACAGGTGCTCGAGCGCATGATCCTTGACCGGGCCCAGTTGCAGACGGCAAGAGACGGCGGAATCCGTGTCGATGACGCGCAACTCGAACGGGCCATCAGCGGAATTGCAAGCGAGCGTGGTTTGTCGGTCGCCGAATTTCGCAGCCGGGTCGAGCGTGAAGGCATTGCCTGGGAACGTTTGCGTCGCGACATTCGTCAGGAAATGATCCAGGTGCGGCTGCGCGAGCGTGAGGTTGACAGCCGCGTTCAGATCAGTGATGCCGATTTGGATGCCTTCATCGCCGAGCGCGAGCGGCTTGCCAGTGAAAATGCTGAATTCGAGTTGGCCCAGATCCTGGTGCGTGTGGCCGAAGGGGCTTCGAGCGATGACATTCAGAAGCGTCGCGCGCGGGCCGAGGAAGTGCTCTCAGCGGTCTCGCGACCCGGCAGTGATTTTTCTGCGCTTGCGGCGTCCTATTCTGACGCTGGCGACGCCATGACCGGTGGGTCGCTTGGCTGGCGTAGCGCCGACCGCCTACCGCAGATTTTTGTCGAGGCGGTGAAAACGCTGCAGCCCGGTGGTGCCACGATCGTTCGAAGCCCCAACGGTTTCCATGTGCTCAAGCTGGTCGGCAAGCGTGCAGTCTCGGGGGCGGGGGTGGGTGATGCCGCTGTCACGCAGATCCGGGTCCGTCACATCCTGCTAAGAGTGAGCGACAACCAGAGCGAAAATGAGGCACGGCGCCGGATTGACGACCTGCGCGCGTTGATCGAACGCGGCGCTGACTTTGCCGATCTTGCGCGTCAGAATTCATCGGACGGCACTGCGGGTCGCGGGGGCGATCTTGGCTGGATCCTGCCAGGCGATACCGTGCCCGATTTCGAACGCGCCATGAACGCGCTCACCCCTGGGCAGACCAGCCAGCCGGTTCGCACGCCTTTCGGTTTTCACCTTATCCAGGTGCTTGAGCGCCGGCAGCAGGTGGCATCGGGCGAGCGCGCGCGCACAGTGGCCAGGCAGGCGCTGCGCGAGCAGCGGGGCGAAGAGGTCTGGCAGGACTGGCTGCGCCAGTTGCGCGACAGCACCTACGTCGAATATCGGCTCGATGAACGCTGAGCGGCGGGCAGGGGTCCGTCAGCAGCCGCCCAGAGCGGTGGCCGGACATGTCGCCCGCAAACGGTTTGGCCAACATTTCCTGACCGACCGATCGGTCCTCTCAGCAACCGTTCAGGCGATCGCGCCCACTGCCTCCGACGGGTTGCTCGAGATCGGCCCTGGGCTCGGCGTGCTCACGGCCGAACTGATCCGGGCCGTGCCGCGCCTGGCAGCCGTCGAGATCGATCGCGATCTGTGTGAACGGCTGCGCCGGCGCTTCGGAGCCGAGCGGCTTTGCCTGTTCGAGGCTGACGCGCTGAGCTTCAACCCCGCTGACGCGGTGGCCGCGCTTGGGGTCACCCGGCTGCGCGTGGTGGGTAACCTGCCCTACAACATTTCCAGCCCGCTTCTGGTGGCGCTGGTTGAAGCCCGCCATCTGGTCCGTGATCAGCATTTTTTGCTGCAGAAAGAAGTGGTGGAGCGGATTGCGGCGGCCCCTGGCTCCAGTAGCTTTGGTCGCCTGAGCGTCATCCTGCAGGCGTTCTATGAGGTGGAGCTTCTGTTTGAGGTGCCGCCTGAGGCTTTCGATCCGCCGCCCCGGGTGGATTCGGCGGTTCTCAGAATGATCACGCGCGAACGTCCGCTCACCGACGATCTGGCCGCGCTTCAGGCGGTACTGACCCCAGCTTTTGCGCAGCGGCGAAAAATGATCCGCTCCACGCTCATCCCGTGGCTTCGGGAGCGCGGGGTGGATGCGCCGAACCTGAATGGCGAGAGCCGCGCCGAGGACATCAGCGTGGCGCAATACTGCGAGCTCGGTGATCAGCTACGCTCAATCAACTCGATTTTGTAGCCGTCGGGGTCCTGCACGAAGGCGATAACCGAGGTGCCGCCCTTGACCGGGCCCGCCTCGCGAGTGATCGTGCCGCCGGCAGCGCGAATGCGTTCACAGGCTGCCGCCGCGTTGTCGACTGCGATGGCGATGTGTCCGAACCCGGCGCCCAGGTCGTAGTGATCCACACCGTGGTTGTAGGTGAGTTCGAGTACCGACTCGCTGGTCTCGTCGCCGTAGCCAACGAAGGCAAGCGAATATTTCTGTTCAGGGCGATCGGAGGTGCGCAGCAGCTTCATTCCCATCAGCTCGGTATAGAAGTAAATGGAACGTTGAAGGTCGCCAACCCGGATCATGGTGTGCAGGATACGCATGGTGAAATTTCCTGAAGTGATAATCGGAGCGATCAGCCCTCGGGCATATCGTCGTAATGATGCTTGAGAGTGTCACGTACTCGCTCGTAGTCTGGAAAGAGGCGTTCCACCACCGCCCAGAAACGGGGTCCGTGGTTGAGTTCGACCAGATGGGCGAGCTCATGCGCGATCACGTAATCAATCACCTCGGCAGGGAAGTGAACGAGTCGCCAGTTGAGTCGGATTGCGCCATCGGGGCCGCAGCTGCCCCAGCGGGTGCGCGCCGAGGATAGTGCCCAGCGCGAGGGGGCTCGGCCCAGACGCTCAGCGAAAACCGGAATTTGCCGGGCAAACACTTCACGGGCCTGTTCGCGCAACCACTTCTGGAGCAGCTCGCGAATGACCTCGGTCTTGGCATCGGCCGCCAGCCCAACCAACAGGCGATCACCCTCGCGGCGCGCACCGCTCAAGGAAGGGGTGAGCGTGAGGGTAAGGGTGTCGCCCAGTAGTCGAATGGGCGCGCCGTGTTCCCAGCGCGGCGTGATGTCCTGGCGGCGCTGCTCGTGATCCTGCCACTCGACGAGTTTGCGCAGAATCCAGTCGGCCTTCTCCTGCAACGCACGCTCTACTTCCCAGACTGGTACCCAGCGTGGGGCGCTTACGCGAAGGCCCCGGCCGTCGATCTGAAAGCCGATTGTGCGACGGCGGCTGCGCACCAGATCCCAGCGAACGGGCTGGTGTCGAAGCATGACAAAGCGCTGGCTCTGGGGCGGCAGCGTTGCGTCGGGTGGGGCGTCGAATTGCAGCGTGAGCTGGCTGGCGGAGGGCGGTACCGGGCGAGACTTGCGTCGAAAAAGCTGGAGCACGTTCAAGAGACTTTCGTTTCCGGGTCAGTGGCGACAGGGGCGTAGCGTTCGGGATTCAGACGACGCATTTCGGATTCAATCCATTGCTCGACGACCCGGTTGAGAGCGTCTGGGCTGAGATCATCCGAGGCGATAGGTGGACCGATCGATACCGTGATGGTACCGGGACGCTTGATGAATGCTTTGCGCGGCCAGCATTCGCCGGAATTGACGGCGATGGGAACCACGGGAGCACCGGTGCGCACAGCAAGGCGCGCGCCACCCGACTTGTAGCGGCCTTGCGAGCCGACCGGTGTTCGGGTGCCTTCGGGGAACATGATGATCCAACGCCCCTGTGCGAGCTTGTCCGCTCCCTGACTGGCGACGTGTTCGAAGGCGTTGGCGCCTCGACCGCGATCGATATGGATCATGTCGAGCAGTGCAATACCCCAGCCGAAAAAAGGCAGCCACAACAGTTCGCGCTTGAACACGAAGCAGAGTTCGCGTGGCATGTAGGAGGGGTAGAACAGTGTCTCCCATGCCGACTGATGCTTCGACAGCAGGATCGCTGGCCCGTCGGGCAGGTTGGACATGCCTCGAATTTCCCAGCGGATACCGAGGATGGCCCGAGCAGCGATCACTTGCCAGCGTGGCCAGGCGATGGTGATCCGGTAACGGAGCGGTCTGGGAAGCGGCGCCATCAGGAGGCATAGCAACGCCATCGGCACCACGGTCACCGCCTGAAATATCAGAAAGGCGACGGCCCGCGCTGCCCCAAGCGCAGGCGGGGGGGCTGGCAGTCGTGAGGCAGTCTCAGCCAACCGAGAGCCTTGAAATGTCGGCGACCCCGTTCATCAGGGCGTGCAGGCGGGTAAGCAGCGCAAGCCGATTGGCGCGCAGTGCCGGGTCGTCGACCATGACCATGACTTCATCAAAGAAGCGATCGACAGGCTCGCGCGCCCCGGCGAGCAGAGCAAGCGCGGCGCCGTAGTCGTGCACACCCAATCGTGCCGAGACCTCGGGCTCGAGTCGTAATACTGCCCCGCCGAGTGCAATCTCTGCAGGTTCAACAAGCCGCGCAGGGTCAGTGGCAGGCGCGGCTTCGGCTCCGGATTTACGCAGCAGATTGCCGATTCGCTTGTTGGCGGCAGCAAGCGCTTGCGCCTGCGGGAGTTGGGAAAACGCGCGTACGGCCTCGAGTCGGTCGGGCACCCGGGCGAGATCGGCCGGGCGTTGTTCGACGACTGATGCGGTTTCCTGGGCGCTATAGCCCCGTTCGCGCAGGTAACCCGATAGCCGCTCGTGAAAGAAGGTTTCGAGCTCGCCGGGGGCAGGTTTGAGGCGATCGCCGAAGGCCGAAAATGCAGCGTTGATGAGAGTGGGCAGCGGCAGCGACAGCGGCTTTTCGATCAGGATCCGGATCACGCCCAGCGCGTGGCGCCTGAGCGCGAAGGGGTCTTTGTCACCGGTCGGGAGCTGTCCGATCCCGAACATACCGGCGAGCGTTTCCAGCTTGTCTGCGACCGCGAGGAGCGTTCCGCATTGGCTTTGGGGCAGCGCATCGCCCGCAAAACGTGGCTGGTAGTGTTCAACAATCGCCTGGGCCACCTCGGCCGGCTCGCCATCGTGGAGCGCGTAGTAGCGACCCATGATCCCTTGCAGTTCGGGGAACTCTCCCACCATGCCCGTGAGCAGGTCAGCTTTTGCAAGGAGCGCTGCGCGGTCGAGTTTCTCCGCATCGCCACCCGCGAGGCTGGCCAACGAACCGGCGATGGCGCGCACGCGCTCGACCCGTTCGGTCTGGGTGCCAAGCTTGGCGTGGTAGACAACCGATCCAAGCTGGGTCACCCGCGCGGCAAGCGGCGCCTTCCGATCCTGTTCGAAGAAGAACCGTGCATCGGCCAGTCGGGGACGAATCACCCGCTCATTGCCATCGATGATGGCCGAGGGGTCGGCAGTTTCAGTATTGGAGACGATCAGGAAGCGCGACAGCAGCCGACCTTCAGCATCGAACAACGGAAAGTATTTCTGGTTGGTGCGCATGGTGAGGATCAGGCACTCCTGCGGCACCTGCAGGAACTGCTTCTCGAACTCACCCACATAGACCACTGGCCACTCGACCAGAGCGGTGACCTCTTCAAGAAGCGGCTGCACCTGCGCCGCCTCGCCCAAGGAGGCGCCAAGCGCCTGGGCGCGGGCTTCAAGCGCAACCCGGATGCAATCGCGCCGGCGCTCAAACGATGCGAGCACCTTGCCGGGCGACTCGAGCGCGGCTTCATAGCCCAGCGCATCGGTGATGGTGATGAGGCCATCGGACAGAAAACGGTGGCCTTCGGTGATCCGGCCAGACGTGAGGCCGAGGGTATGGGCTTCGATCACGTCAGCGCCATGCAGCACCATCAGTCGGTGTGCAGGGCGGACAAAGCTCACATTGGTGAGGCCGTCCGCCAGCTGGTATTGCATGACTTTCGGGATGGGAAGCGCAGCGAGCGCGGTGTTGATGAGCGCGGTGATGCATTGCGCGAGCGTGTCGCCCGGCGCGGTGCTGCGCCAGTAAAAGCACTCCTGCTTGCCATCGCTCGCGCGCGCGAGCGCCTCGATGCTCGCGCCCTGGCGCTCAGCCCACTTGATGAGGGCCTGCGTCGGGGCGCCAGATGCGTCAAGCCCAACCTTGACCGATGGGCCTTTTGCTTCGACCGTGCGCTCGGGCGCGTGGGCGAGTACATTGGCGATACGGGCCGCCAGCCGGCGCGGCGTGGCGAAGCGCTCGATAGCCGTGCCCGCCTCGGCGAGGCCCCGCTCGACCAATGAATTCAGCAGGCTCTGGGCAAAGGCCTCGCTGATGCGCGACAGCGCCTTGGGCGGAAGTTCTTCAGTGAAGAGCTCGATCAGCAAAGGCTGGGTCATGGGTCAGGCCGCCTTCGGCTGCGCTTTGAGCATGGGGAATCCCAACCGTTCGCGCGAGTCATGAAAGGCCTGCGCGACAGCGCGAGCGAGGTTACGGACGCGACCAATGTAGGCCGCGCGTTCGGTCACTGAGATCGTACCGCGAGCATCAAGCAGATTGAAGGTATGCGAGCACTTCATGACCATTTCGTAGGCTGGCAGCGCGAGTTGCGCGTCGATGAGCTTGCGAGCCTCGGCTTCGTATTCACCGAAGTGCCGGAGGAGCATGGTCGCGTTTGAATGCTCGAAGTTGTAGGTGGACTGTTCCACCTCGTTTTGGTGGAATACATCGCGATAGAGGATGTCGTTGGTCCAACGCAGATCGAACACGCTTTCCACCCGCTGCAGATACATGGCGAGGCGCTCGAGGCCATAGGTGATTTCGCCAGTAACCGGTTGGCACTTGAGCGAGCCCACTTCCTGAAAATAGGTGAACTGCGTGACCTCCATGCCGTTTAGCCAGACCTCCCAACCCAGGCCCCACGCGCCCAGCGTGGGCGAT
>SYIM01000312.1 GCA_005798775.1 Burkholderiales bacterium | reverse complement strand
GCAATCCGGGTGGTGAGCACGTGGGTCTTGCCGCTGCCGGCCCCCGCGAGAATCAGCGCATGGCCTGCGGGGAGCGTCACCGCAGCAAGTTGCGCCTCGTTGAGATGGGCGAGGAGATTGGACATGCCGGCATTGTAGTCATCGGGCCCTCCTCACCTCCCGAGAAGCCAGCCGGGCTGCGCTCCCCGGCACCGCCGCTCCGGTTTCCTCACCCGGCGCAGTGGCCGTCAGCGCGCAATGCCGTATGCTGCCAAAAACCGTCGGGACTACCCTCCATGACCACCTTCCTTCTCAATATCGGCCACGCCATCGACCATCTCCTGCTGCTGGTCTTTGCAACCGCCGTCGGTGCAATTGCCGCCGACTTTGGGGTGGACAGCTGGGAGTCCCTCATGCCCTACGCTACCGGTGCGTTTTTCATGTTTGGCCTGGGGTCCCTACCGTCGGGTCGACTGGGCGATCTGTGGGGCCGACGCGCGATGATGCTGGTGTTCTTCTTCGGCATCGGACTCGCTTCGATCGGCGTAGCTTTCACCACCGGTCCATGGTCCATGGCGGTCGCGCTCACGCTGGTGGGCTGTTTCGCGTCCATTTACCACCCGGTCGGCATTCCCATGCTGATCCAAACCACCGGTACGCCCGGAAAAACCATCGGTATCAACGGGTTGGCCGGTAACCTCGGCATTGCTTTCGCAGCGCTTTCCACCGGTTTTCTGGTGCAGCTCGCCGGGTGGCGCGCCGCGTTCGTGGTGCCAGGCGTCATCTCCATTGTCTGCGGGCTGCTGTTTCTGCGCGCCACCACCGCCGAAACCGAACCGCCCGCCCAACGCGCCCCCAAGCTGATTGACATGCCGGAGTCGCTCCGCCGTCGGGTGTTCGCAGTCATGCTGATGACCGCGATCACCGGCAACCTCGCCTTCAGCCTGACCACCAATGGCAACGGCGAGCTGCTCAAAGACCGGCTGCCAACGCTTGCCACCGAGCCCGCCACACTAGGCATGCTGCTCGCGCTTGTCTACACCATTGCCTCGCTCGCGCAGGTGGTGGTGGGTCGGCTGATCGACGCCGTTCCCATGCGCCCGCTCATGCTTGCCATCATGGTGCTGCAGCCAGTGGCGTTCTTTGCCGCCACCGCCACCGAGGGCTGGATGATGTTCGTCGCCATGACCGCATTCATGCTGCTGGTGTTTGGCGGCATTCCGTTTTCGGATGCAATCATCGCCCGCTATATCGATGACCGGATGCGCTCACGGGTAAGCGGCATCCGGCTCACCATCTCGTTTACGGCAAGCTCCAGCGCGGTCTGGCTGCTGGGTCCATTCGTCAAGCACAGCGGCTTCAATGCGTTGCTCATCACGCTCGCGGTGATCACCGCCTGTTCAGCTGCGGTGGCGCTGCTATTGCCGCACAGCGCCCCGCCCGCGCAGGGCGCAGCCCGCTGATTCGCGGGGGGCTGCGGCCGGCGGCACAGCCTCGCCCCCGGGGCGCGCGCTGGTAGACCCCTGCCCACGGGTCCGCATCCGCGACCAGTACGCCTGCGACTTTAGCCTGCACGCGCCGTTGCCATCCGCGACACCAACAAATGGCTGACAAGCCCCGCCAGAATCGCCCACTCCAGCGAAACGGTGATGGTGAGGACCCATGTGAGCCCCATCGCGACTGCGCCCGCCGGTCCTTCATGGACCACCGCCAGGATTTCGCGGCGGTTGATCAGGGTGATCGCGACCACCAGCAACACACCTGCAACCGCGGCAAGCGGCAGCCAGCGGGCAAACGGCGACACCAGCGCCACGATCAGTACGAGCGCTACCGCAGTACTAATCGCCGACAAAGGCGTGACCGCACCGGCCTCCACATTCACCCCTGACCGGTTGAACGAGCCGCTGGCCGGATACGAGGAGAACATCGACCCCGCCAGATTGGCGAGCCCCTGCGCGCGGACCTCGCGCGGCCCGTCCAGCGCATGGCCACTGCGCTGTGCCACGGAGCGGGCAATCGATACCGCCTCGGCGAGCGCAAGCAGGGTCATGACCAGGGCAGGCACAGCAAGTGCCTGGAGCGTCGCCGGCGACAGGTCCGGCGCCGACCAGGGCGGCCAGGCCGACGTCAGTTCTGCCGTAAACAGCAGGCCCTCACCCAGGCCTGTCGCGACCACTGCGGCCGCAGCCAACCCCCCTGTAATCACCCCTACCAGCAGGTAGGGCACACGCCGGTTCCAGGGCTTGGCGAGCATGCAGGCGAGGACCGTGCACACCGCCACGGTGACGGTGGGCAGGTGGATCTGGCCGATATCGTTCACCAGCTGTCTTGCGGTCTCGAACACGCTGAGTCCTCTCGGCCAGTCGAGTCCGAGCAGGATACGAACCTGGGAGTTGATGATCAGCACAGCCGCACCAGCGGTAAAACCAACAATCACGCTATGCGGAACGCGATCAACCAGCCGCGCCATGGGCGTGAAGCCAACTGCAAACTGCAGGGCCCCCACCATGAAGGCGAGCGTGATCGCAAGCTGCACGAAGTGTGCGCTACCGGGCGTGGCGAGTGGTGCAAGCAGCGCCAGCACCGTAAGCGAGATGGCATTCGCCGGACCGGTGACCATCAGGCGGCTTGACCCAAACCAGGCCGCGATGATGCAGGGCACGATCGCGGTGTACAGCCCGTACTGCGGGGGCAAACCCGCAAGCGTGGCGAAGGCAAGCCCCTGCGGCAGCACCACCACCGCACCGGTCAGGCCAGCGGCCAGATCGGCGCGCAGAACGCCCGGCCGGCGCAGGTCGGCAATCCAGTCGGGAACAAGGGCGCTCAAGGCGATGCCTGGATCAGCGGGACGGTGGCTGAAACGAGAGCGCCCAATACGCTGGCAACCGATGAACGGGACGCAAAAAGACGCTCAAGGAATCGGCGGGCATGGGGACTTGCCTGGGGGGTCGGCAACAGCGAATAGTGGATTCTAATGGGCTGCGCACGCGGGCTGGCCAATGGCGCACAATACTGGCTTTCCGCCTATGGATTCGGACACCGCACCGGAGCGAGCGCTTGCAGGACCCCAGCCAACCCCAACCCCCCCGCCCCGACGCATCTTCGCCACCACGCAGCGCGTTTGCGCGACTGGCGGGTCTCATGCCGGCGCGTCGCCGCAACCTGGCCTACCTGCGTCTCTGGTTCGGGCGGCTCACGTTCTGGCTGGGTGCGGTGGGTGTGGGTCTGCTCGCGGTGGTGTTTGCAAAACTTGCCGACTGGTTCGGCGACCAGTTCCAGCTGCTCCACTCCGAGTTTCCCTGGATTGCCTGGGTACTCACGCCGGCGGGTGGGGTTCTGCTCCTCTGGATCACGCGGCGCTATTTTCCCGGCGCCGAGGGCAGCGGCATCCCGCAGACCCTGGCCCACATGTCGGCGCCGAATGCGGAACGGCCTCACCCGTTACTGTCGCTACGCATCATCGTCGGCAAGATCCTGGTCGGCGCGGGTGCGGTCGGTGCGGGATTCTCGCTGGGCCGCGAGGGCCCCACGGTACAGGTGGGCGCATCACTCATGCATGAGCTCCACAAGTTTCTGCCACGTTCACTGCACGTGAGCCGAGAGCATCTCATTGTCGCGGGCGGTGCTGCGGGCATCGCGGCCGCGTTCAATACCCCCCTGGCAGGCATCATGTTCGCCATCGAGGAAATGACCCGCAGCGTTGGCACCCGGGTGAGCGGGCTCATCATCATCGCAATCGTTCTGGCCGGTGTGGTGTCGCAGGCACTCACAGGCGGCGGCCACTACTTTGGCCACATCCTGATTGCCGCGGAAACCGGGGACCTGCTGATCTGGGTGATCGTCGCCTCGCTGGCAAGCGGTGTCGCGGGCGGCCTGTTCGCCAAAATGCTGATCAAGGCAGCGCTTGGCTGGACCGGACCTATCGCGGATTTTCGCCGCCGCCGGCCACTGGTGTTCGCGGCGTTCTGCGGCCTGCTGATCGCAGCCATGGGCTCGCTCACCGCTGGCGCCATCTTCGGTACCGGCTATGAGCCCACGCGCGCGCTCCTCGAGGGCGACGCCGACAGTCTGCCGTGGTATTTCTTTTTCTTTAAGCTCGCTGCCACCTTTGTGTCCTTTCTGAGCGGACTCCCGGGCGGTATCTTCGCGCCCTCGCTCAGTATCGGTGCCGGGCTGGGGCACGCGCTCACTTACCTGCTGGGCAATCCTGAGCACGCGGGCATGTTGCTGGTCCTTGCCATGGCGGGCTTTCTTGCAGCCGCCACCCAGGCTCCGATCACGTCGTTCATCATCGTGATGGAAATGGTTGACGGCTATTCCAAGGTGATTGCGCTCATGGCGGTGGCGTTATTTGCAAGCTGGATCTCGAGGCTCTTCTGTCCGCCGCTCTACATGACACTCGCCCGACGCTATGCGCCGCCCCCACCGCCGCCCGCGCCGCCTGATGCGCTTCATGTACCGCCTTCCGCACCAGCCGAAGCGCCTTCCGCACCAGCCGAAGCCCTTGCCGCACCGCCACCCGCTTCGCCCGACGCAGCCCGTACGCCAGCCGACCCGCCCCGTACTTAGGTGAGCGCGGCCCACACCCGCCGTGTCATCATGACCCCAGCCGAACTTCCCCTCGAAGGCATCATGGTCGTCTCGCTCGAGCAGGCTATCGCTGCGCCGTTCTGCACCCGCCAGCTCGCCGACCTCGGTGCCCGCGTCATCAAGATCGAACGTCCCGATGGCGGTGACTTTGCCCGCGGCTACGACACCCGGGTCAGGGGATTGAGTTCGCATTTCGTCTGGACTAACCGATCGAAGGAAAGTCTGACGCTTGACCTCAAGCAGCCAGCCGGACTGGAGGCGCTGAAGCGCCTCATCGGCCGAGCTGATGTTCTGGTGCAAAACCTCGCCCCGAGCGCTGCCGCACGAATGGGGCTGGACCACGACAGCCTCGCGTCCATTCACCCGGCACTGATCGTCTGCGACATCTCGGGCTAAGGATCCGACGGCCCCTATCGCGACCGTAAAGCCTACGACCTGCTGGTCCAGAGCGAATCGGGTTTTCTGTCGGTCACTGGCAGCCCCGATGAAATGGCCAAGGCGGGCTGTTCCATCGTGGACATCTCCGCAGGCATGTATGCCTACAGTGCGATCCTCGCCCCGCTCCTGAAGCGCGGTCGGACCGGTCAGGGCTGCCGCATCGACATTTCGATGCTCGAATCAATGGCCGAATGGATGGGCTTTCCGCTCTACTACGGTTTTGACGGCGTACCGCCCCCGCCGCGCGCCGGGGCGATGCATGCCTCGATCTGCCCCTACGGACCATTCGCCTGCGGCGATGGCCGTACGGTGATGCTGGGTATCCAGAACGAGCGCGAATGGCAATCCTTCTGCGGGCAGGTGCTGGGCCAGGCCGATCTTGCAACCGACCCCCGCTTTGACAGCAACTCCCGGCGACTGGCAGCACGCGACGAAGTTGACCGCCTGATCAACGCCCGTTTCTCGTCAATGACTACCGAGCAGGTGATCGCGTTGCTCGACACCGCGCGAATTGCCTTTGGCGAAGTCAATACGATCGCGGGGCTGTGGGCGCACCCACAGCTTGCCGCCCGCGGTCGCTGGCAATCGGTGCAGACCGAGCACGGCCCGGTCTCCGCGCTCCTGCCGCCGGGGCAAACCGCCGCCCGCTTCGACCCCGTGCCCCGGCTGGGCGAGCACAGTCACGTCATCCTGGCCGAGCTCGGCTATGACGGGGCGGAGGTCAGTGCGCTGAAAACAGCTGGCGTGATCTGACCCCACGCGAGAGGCGCCCGCGTTCAGCGTTCTCACATCATGGCTGATACCGGAGGGCCCCAGGAGGCGACTTCGGTCATACAGGGCGTGCGACAGCGTAACGGCGTCCGTGCCAAGCGCCGTGATGGCATGCAGTACCACTCCGATATCGACTTTGCCGCGCCGGGTTCCCCTCACGAGTCGGTCCAGGCTTGCCACCGGGTCCGGCAGCCTGGCCACGAACTCGCGCATTGGCGGCCTCCGATGCACCTGCACCGGAGCCAGCCGGCGCGACCTCTCTAGACCGGTCGGCCGCGCAGACCGCGAATTTGACGCTCGATGATCCGCAGTTGAGGCGCCGTATCGAGTCGTCAGGGCGCTGCTTACCAGTCGACTGTCTGCGCCATTTCTTCGGCCGCCGCACGCATGGCAGGGATGAACTCCATCGCGTCGGCAAGGCCCAGGCGTGAGGCGGGAAGGTGCATGGCAAGGGCCGCTACCACTCGACCATCCACATCAAGTACCGGTACAGCCAGGCAGCTGACCCCGGCCAGATATTCCTCGGAATCGGTGGCGTAACCCTGCCGCCGCACCCGGTCGAGCTCCTCGGACAGCCGCGAAGGATCAACCATCGTACGCTGCGTGTGACGGATCAGCGGACTCTGGCGAATGAAGCGGTCGCGAGCGCGGCGGTTCATGTAACCCAGAAACAGTTTGCCGCTCGCCGAGGCATAAAGAGGCTCGATCGAACCCGCGCCCAGGCTCAGTTTGAGCGGCCAGCCGGTTTCGATGCGATCGAGGTACATCACCGCATTACCGTTTGGAATGGTGAGATTGCAGGTTTCCCCAACAGTCTCGACCAACTCTTCGAGGATTGCATGGCGTGCCGCCCGCCCGGGAGAGCTGAGCAGCACCTGACCGGCGAGCCGGTTCAGCCGCTCTCCCCCCTGGTAGCGCTTGCTGCCGGGTTCACGACCCACCAACCCGGCGAATTCGAGCGTGCTCAGGATTCGGAAGACGGTGGGTTTGGGCAGATCGACCTGCTTGCAAAGCTCCGCCAACTGGGGCGGCGTCTGGCTGCAGGCAATCGCCTCGATGATTTTGAACGCACGCAGAACTGCAGAGCCCGAAGGGACTGCATCATCTTCGATAGGCAAAACCTGGCTGGACATGTTGACTCCTCCGTGGTGAGCGCCGTGAGCCGCTACACCGGGCACCATTCAGGCAAGGCCTGCTGGGGCTTCTTGGGGCGTTGAGGGGAATTCCTCGGGGCTCGCCGGTAAATATAAGGGCAAACCCGTAGATTGTGAAATGAAATTTAAGCCGCGAAAAACGGAATGTCGGGCGCCCGCCGGATGATCCGCGAGGCCAGGTGAACCCGCCCGCCCCGGTCTGCGCGGTCAGGCGGTGCGTCGGCGCTGCGCCTGATGGAGCGTGTGAAGGGTGATACTGCGCACCTCGGCCTTGCTCTGTTCGATATGAGCACGGAGCAGCATCTTTGCCTGATCGGCTTTGCGCTGCAGCACTGCGCGCAGGATCCGCGCATGCTCCTGGTAGGTGGCGTCGATACGGTCGTCGCGGGTAAAGTCGAGCCGACGCACGATCCGGATCCGGCCCGTCACATCATCGTGAACCCGGGCGATTTCGTCGTTACCCGCCGCCTTCACGAGCGCCGAGTGAAAGCGCTCATCGAGCTCGCCCACCGCGGGTCCGTCACGAAGTCGCTCGCCCGAAGGCAGCAACCAGGTCTGGCAGAGCGGTGCAAGCAGCTGCTCGGGCTCCTCGGCCTGGACCAGCCGGGTGACGGCATCGAGTTCAAGCAGCACCCTCAGGTCGTAGAGTTGATCGATCCGATCAAAGTCGATCGGGCGGACGAACCAGCCTGTTTTCGATTCGACCTCCACCAGCCCCTCATCACGCAGCCGGGTCAGGGCCTCGCGGATGGGCGTGCGACTCACCCCCATCTGTTCGGCCAATGCCGCCTCGGACAGGCGCTGACTGGGGGCAAAGAGAAACTCATGCAAATCGGCTTTGAGCCGGTGATACACCTGTTCCGAAAGCTTGTCGCGCGAACGCGCAGCCGAATCGGTGGAAGCGAGCTGAATCATCCTGTCGAGGATACCCGGTTCGCGGTAAGCAGGCAGGCGACCGCGCGGCCGCCAATACTGGTAAGTCTTGGCTTGTCACGGCCACAGCGGTCCTGCCCGTCAGGGCAACGGCCGTGAAAGCGACAAGCCGAGGCGGGGGGATCCACCGGACTGCGCGCCTCACCCTGCAAACGGATACGCGGCCCCTGCCCGGGAATCGACGAAATCAGCGCGCGCGTGTAGGGGTGAAGCGGCGAGCGAAACACCTGATCCGATGGCCCGACTTCCACGATTTCGCCGAGGTACATGACCGCCACGCGCTCGGTGAGCAATCGCACCACGTTCAGATCATGCGAAACGAAGATCATCGACAGGCCGAGTTCCCAGCGCAGGCGCTCGAGCAGTTGCAACACCACTGCCTGCACCGACACATCGAGCG
>SYIM01000311.1 GCA_005798775.1 Burkholderiales bacterium | reverse complement strand
GGTCAAAAAAGTGTTCGAACTTTCGAAGGGTCTCGTCGCCGGTTGCGCCGTCCAGATCAGCGGCATGGGTGCTGGCGACGAATGGCGCGCTGGTGTTTCTCCTCGGATTGCTTCCTGGGCCGCTGATTGGCGTCTGCCTGGATGCCGTCCGTCAGGCGCTTGGCTCCTGAGCCGGTCGCCCGCCGCACTGTCTGATGTCGGCCACTGACGGCGCCCACGAGCGCCTCGCAGAGGTGTCGCTCGGATCGGAAACCGTCTATCGCGGCAGCTTCCTCGAGGTGCGGCGTGATCAGGTTAGGTTGCCCGATGGCTCGCAGTCTTCGCGCGAGTACATCGTTCATCCTGGCGCAGCGGTGATGGTGCCGCTACTCGACGATGGCCGTGTGTTGATCGAGAGGCAGTATCGCTACCCGGTGGGGCAGATCTTTGTCGAGGTGCCCGCCGGTAAACGTGATCCTGGCGAGAATTTTCTTCAGACTGCAAAGCGAGAATTACTCGAGGAAACCGGCTACGTAGCGGCCGAGTGGGCGTTTCTGACGCGGCTTCATCCTGCCATCGGCTTTGCCGACGAGGTGCTGGAAGTTTATCTGTGCCGGGGGCTTGACTTTCGCGGTCGGCAACTTGATCACGGTGAATTTCTGGAAACCGAGCCGGTCACAATTGACTGGATGCTGGAAGCAGCGCGGTCGGGCCAGCTTACTGACGTCAAGACGCAGATTGTTGCGCTCTGGCTGGACCGTCTGCGGACCGGCCTTTGGCCCTGGCCTACCTTTCAGCGCGACATCGCCACCGAACCGGTTTGAGGACAGACGTGGCCAGTGAGGCCATCTTGATCGTCTGGGTGAACACATACCCCCGGCCGTGCGAGGCCTTGATCGGGTTCTCGCCAAGCGGGGCGATTTTCTTGCGCAAGCGGCTGAGCACGGCCTCGAGACGCTGCTCGTTATAGGAGAGATAGTCGTAGCCCAGCGTTTCAACTAGAGAGCGGCGCGTTACGAAACGATCCGGGGCAGCCGCGAGCATTTTCAAAATGGTGATCTCTTGGAGGCTCAGTGTCTGGGCGAGACCGTTGGGGCCCCGCAGGGTGAGCGAGTCATTTTCGATGATCCAGGCGTCCCGCGATCCGGCGGGTACTCGTGCGATGAACGCATTCAACAATGCCGCCAGTTCGCGCGGGTCGACCGGTTTGACCAGGTAATTGTCAGCGCCCTGCCTGTAGGCATCAAGCTTTAGCTGCAGTTCAAATCGGGCTGACAGCATGAAATTTACGCACTGCGGTGCTTCGCTGCGAAGGATGGGCAGGAGAGCCAGGCCCGAGCCATCGGGGAGCAGCACATCGATCAGCGCCGCGTCGGGTCGGCGCTCCCGAATGGCGCTTGCTGCTTGCGCCACGCCAGCGTACTCCCGGACTGCAAAACTGGCGCATCGGAGAAACATTGCAACCTCTTCGCGGAGGTCTGGATCGTCTTCAACCAGGAGGATGTCGGGTTCCATCTACGCGCAGGCTCGGTGTAAGGAGTACCTTATTAGAAACCTACCTCAGCAGGCTCATCCTGTGAGCTACTGAGCTCGTAATCTGAGTGCTTGCCAACACACAACTCCCTGATAATCGCAGGGTAACCCGCGACACACAAGGGTTTTTTTGCTTGTATGTTGCTTTGCTTGTACCGCCTCCTGGAAGTGCCTAGAATCAAATCAAGGGTCTATCGTAGCGCCGGCGCTGACCCCGCTTCACATAGGCGCATCACAAAAGGGGGAGACCATGATCGCACGCGCTCGCGGGCTCGCTGTGTGGCTGGGCCTGATCTGTTCGCAGGCAGTTGCGCAGCAGGAAATCAAACTCACGGTAGCTTCGGGGCATCCGGCCGTCACCGGTTCGGTGGCGATGATCCGCGATGTGTTCATTCCTGAGGTCGACAAGCGGCTGGCCGCAGGCGGCAAATACAAGATTACCTGGACCCAATCGTATGCGGGGGCGATCGCCAAGCCTCCCGCCATGCTAAAAGCCATTGAAGACGGCGCAGCCGACGTCGGGCATGTGCCGTTTCTGTTTAACGCTGATCGGCTGCCGCTCGAGCAGGTCACGTACGTTACGCCTTTCGGGCCCGAAGATCCGGTGAAGCTCGTGCAGGTCATCAATCAGCTGCGCGAACGTGTGCCCGAGATGAATCAACAGATCCTTCGGCATAAGCAGGTGATCCTCGCATCGCTCACCACTGATGCCTATCAGATCGTCGCGAAAAAGCCGCTGCCTGGAATTGCCGACTTCAAAGGCGTGAAACTCGGTACCGCAGGCCAGGCCGCCAACTGGGTACGCAACACGGGCGCGGTCACGGTGGCGGGTAATCTCACCACCTTCTACAACTCCATGCAGACTGGCGTGTTCGATGGCGTGATTACCTTCGACACCGCGATCGCCGCCTACAAGTTTCACGAGGTGGCTCCTTACATCAACCAGGTGGGATTCGGCGCGATGTACGCCTCGGGCCTCACGGTGAATGAACGCCGTTGGAAATCGTTCCCTGACGAAGTGCGCCAGGCCTTTCTCGAGGTGGCGCCGATCTACGAGACCAAGTCCGCCGAGTATTACCGCGACGCCGGCGCTAAGAGCGTTCGAGACGCGCTGGCGCAGGGCGCGAAACTCGTACCTGTCACAGCGGCCGAGCGTGCGAAGCTCGCAGCGATGCTGCCCAACATCGCGGTGGAGTGGGCCAAAGCGGCCGAGGCTAAGGGACTGCCAGGAGTTCTTACACTCAAGACCTACATGGAACTCAGCCGGGCAGCGGGCGTGGCACACGCGCGGGCCTGGGACCAGGAATGAACCGCAACGCCGGGCTGTTCCGGCGCCTGACCGCGCTGCTCGCGGGCGCAGGGTCGGTCTGGATTGTGTTGGTCATGTTTCTAGTCTGCGCCGATGTGGCGAGGCGCTACCTCATGAATCGGCCGATCGAAGGCGTCGCCGAAGTGGTGGCGCTCTCGATCGTGGGGATCGTGTTCCTGCAACTGGCGCACACCCTCTCGGTGGAGCGCTTCATCCGGTCAGATGTGTTCATCTTGCCCTTGTTACAGCGCAAGCCCCGCGCGGGCTATGCGCTCCAGGGCGCGCAGCATGTGATCGGCGGTTTGCTATGCCTGATGATGCTCGCCTTTGTCGCACCGGTCTTGTTGGAGGCCTGGATCGAAGGCGATTACGTGGGCACGGCCGGGGTGTTCACGGCGCCCAAATGGCCCATACATTTCATTGTCTGTCTGGGCGCGGGGCTCACTGCCATTCAGTATTTTCTGCACACTTGGCGTGATGTCCGAGTGGCGCTGGGGCACGCGCCTCCACCGGTACTGTCAGAGGAAGCGCCCAAGCATGATTGAGCATATCGCCCCCGATCTGAAAGGTGCTCCTCATGGGCGCTGATGCCGTCATCGGATTGCTGTCCATCGCAGCCATCGTAGTCCTGATTCAGACCGGCATGCATGTGGCGGTTTCGCTTCTGGCGGTGTCGGTGGTGGGGCTCACTCTGATTCGCGGCGACTGGATCATTGCGGGCAACATGCTTGCCCAGGCGGCAACAGAGTCAATTGCCAATTATTCGTTTGGAACCATCCCTCTGTTTGTCATGATGGGGTTTTTCGTGAGCGTATCGGGTATCGGGCGCGACACCTTCGATGTCGCCGGGCAGTTGTTCCGGCCCTTTCGGGGCGGCCTTGGTATGGCGACGGTGTCGGCCAATGCGGTATTCGCGGCGGTGAACGGCACCAGCATCGCGTCGGCTTCGGTCTTCACCCGGGTAGCGGTTCCCGAGTTGCTGCGACTGGGTTATACGCCGCGTTTTGCGGTGGGCGTGGTAGCGGGATCCTCGGTGCTCGGGATGCTCATTCCGCCCAGCCTTCTCATGATCCTGTTCGGAATCGTGGCTGAGACCTCGATTGGCGATCTCTTTACCGCAGGCATCGTTCCCGGGTTGCTTCTCACCCTGGTTTACTGCGTGATGATTGGCGGTTTTGCCCGCTGGCGGCAGCGTTTCGTGTTTGTTGGCGATGGCGAGTTGGGCCGTGGCAATCAAACCATGTCTGCGTCGGTGATGATTGCGAAAGCCGCTCCCATTGTGTTGCTGGTGGTCGCAGTGCTGGGGGGTATTTACGGCGGGGTGTTTACGCCGATCGAGGCGGGCGCGGTTGGAACGCTGTGCGCGATGCTGCTGGCCCTTTCCAAGCGTGCGCTCGATCGACGAACCATCATCGAGATTCTTACCGAAACCGGAATTGTCACCGCTGCGATTTCTTTCCTGATCGTGGCGGCTCACCTGTACGCCACGATGCTGGCCTCATCCGGGCTACCCAATGCAATTTCTGGTTGGGTCCAGGCCAACAGCCTGAGCTTCTGGTCCGTGATGATTGGGTATCTGGTTCTCATCCTCGCGCTCGGTACCATTCTCGATTCAGGTTCCATCGTTCTCATCACGGTACCGCTCGCCCTACCCATTTTCACAGGCTTTGGCACGGACATCATCTGGCTGGGCGTGGTGACCGTCATTGCGGTGGAGGTGGGGTTATTGACGCCACCGCTCGGCGTCGCCTGCTTTGTCGTGAAGGCTAACTTGCAGCAGCAGGGCATCACGCTGAATGATGTCTTCGCAGGATCGTTTCCTTTTGTGATCGCCATGACATTCACGCTGATTCTGGTTACCGCGTTTCCGCAACTCGCGCTGTTTTTTGTCCGATGAGGAGATAGGTAATGGCCGCCTGGCAGTTTCAAAAAGGGCTGCATGATCTGGGCAACGGTCTCTGGGCTTACCTACAGCCCGATGGTTCCTGGGGATGGTCCAATGCCGGCCTGATTGTGGATGGCGACACCTGCCTGCTGGTGGACACCCTCTTCGACGTACAACTGACCGGCGAGATGCTGGCCTCGATGCGGGCAGCCACACCAGCCGCCCGGCGTATTCCGCGGGTGGTGAACACCCACAACAATGGCGACCATGTATTCGGTAACCAACTGGTGGCCGACTCCGAGATCATCGCCTCGCGCGCCTGCGCCGAGGACATGGAGCTACGCCGCCCTGAGCACATGGCCGCCATGGTCAAGAACTGGCGCGAACTGGGGCCCGGCGCGCAGTTCATGCACGAGACCATGGGCCAGTATTTCCGCTTCGATGAAGTTCGGCACACGCCGCCCACGCGCACCTTCGACGGGCGTCTCGATCTGAAGGTCGGCTCAAAGGATGTGCACCTGATTGAGGTGGGGCCGGCCCACACCCGGGGCGATGTGCTGGTTTGGGTGCCGGAGGACAGTACCGTCTTCACGGGCGACATCGTGTTCATGAACGGTCATCCAATCCTCTGGGCGGGGCCGGTCAATAACTGGATCGCAGCGCTCGATTTGATGATGTCCTGGGATGTGCAGACAGTGGTGCCCGGACATGGTCCGATCACCGACCGTTCGGGGCTTCAGGGTCTTCGCGACTACTTTGTTTATATCCGCGACGAGACACGCAAGCGCTTTGATGCGGGAATGAGCGTGCAAGAGGCAGCGTGGGATATCCAGATGGATGGCTGGTCGCATTGGCTCGACGCCGAGCGTATCGTGGTCAACGTGCATGTACTGTATCGCGATTTTGCGGGCATGCCACTCGAAAAACGCGAGGAGGGCGAGGTGCTTCGGCTATTCGGCCTGATGCGTAAATATCGCTGCGAAAAGTGCGGCGGGATTCATCAGCCCCAAACAACCTGAGGGGAGAGCCGGCGCGCACGCGCCAGCCCTATCGCGGCGTGCGGCGCGTTGCGAGCAGAATGCCTGTGGTGTCGATGCCAAAGCCGTAGCCCAGCCGGAAATTAAGAGGCGTAGCGGTGCCTTGCTCAAACAACCGCGTGAGAGCGGGTTGGTGCATGTAATCGAACATCTGAATGGGGCGGGTGTAGCGGCCAAACGGTGTGACCTTCCAGACGTCGGGGTCATAGCCCGCCAGCGGCACGCCGGTGTCATCTTGAAGAATGCGCATGCTCTGCTGCATGACCGTTGAGCGGATACGCAGGAAATTTTCAGCGTGTGGCAGGTAGGAGGCGCTTTTGAAGAAGGCATCCGACGGTCCCAGTCGCTCAATGAACTTGATGAAGGCGCCATCGGCTAGGCCGACATTTGACAGATCGATGCTGAAGTAGAAGAGTCTTCGGTCGGCTGCCTTCTCGCGGTCTCGGAAACTGATTTCAATACCGTTCGGGCGTACGCGGGCGGGAGCGGGTAGCGTGACCGTGCCCCCGTCTTCCGTCAGTCCCAGGTGCCGTACCGCGGTGATCTCCATGCCGGATCGCGCAAGAAACAAACAAAGCAATGGCATCACACCTGAAAAGGCGTGCCCCTGCAGGTCTTTCAGCATATCAGCCGTGATGAAAAAACTGGCGTCGAGAATGCTGCGAAGTGATTCGCGGAGGTTCTCCAGCCCCCGCTGACGGTCTTCCGCCGACAGGGGGCCCGGCTGGACCATTCTCCCAGGGGGCTCAAGGCCGGCGAGCACATAGGTATTGGCGTCTGGAAAGAAATTGCGCGCGTAGAGATAGTCGGGCCCGCTGAACATGTAGAGCAGCGTAGGGCTGGGCGGGCCCAGGTGGGCCGCCGACCAGGCGCGAACAGGTTGAAGCTGCCTGCTCTCGAGCCGTGCCCAGGCCGCGCTCATCTGCTCGGAATGGACCGCCCAGGCGGGTTCCGTGGTAAGCGCATGGGTGCTCGACTGGGCATCCGGCACCAGCCCGGCCAGATAGCGGGCGACGTCGTTTTGGTGGGTGCCGCCCGCCAGGGCGACGGATGCGCTCAGGGTTGAAGCGACGACAATTGAGATGAAGCGAATTAAACGGGTCATGGTTGATTTAAAGGGTTCGTTCCGGAGCGCTTCAGCAGAAGATCGCATGATCACAACGATCCGCAGATTGCCACAGGCTTGGTTTCCTCGCCATGAACGCCGTACGACATGAACGCCGTACGACCTGCGCAGCCGCAGGCACGCCCCGCTCCCGCGGCCGGACCGCTCAGTCGGAGGCAAAGAGATCGCGCGTATAGACCCTGTCGGCAACATCGGCGATTTCGGGCGTAAGGCGGTTTGCCACGATCAGATCAACCCGCTGCTTGAAGCTGGCGAGGTCGTGGGTGACCTCGGAGTTGAAGAAGCGCGGCTCCTGGAGCACGGGCTCATAGACAATCACCTCGACACCCTTGGCCTTCAGCCGCTTCATGATGCCCTGAACGCTGCTCGCACGAAAATTATCGGACCCGGCCTTCATCACCAGCCGGTAAATGCCCACGGTTTTCGGGTTGCGTTTGAGGATGTCAAAGGAGACAAAGTCTTTGCGGGTGCTGTTGGCGTTGACGATGGCTTCGATGAGGGTTTGCGGCACATCGGCAAAATTGGCGAGTAATTGCCTCGTGTCCTTCGGCAGGCAATAGCCACCGTAGCCCAAGCTGGGGTTGTTGTAGAAGCTGCCAATGCGCG
>SYIM01000030.1 GCA_005798775.1 Burkholderiales bacterium | reverse complement strand
GTGTGTGGTGGCGATCGTCAATCGCCCGGAGTCGCCCGCAGCGTAGTTCTCACCGACTCTTCGCAGGTTGTCGATCTCGAGCAGTATCCGGTCAATGATCCCGATCAGCTCCTGCCCGGGCGGGGTCAGCGCCACAAACCGGCGCCCATGACGCTCGAAGATATCGACTCCCAGCTCCTCCTCAAACTCCCGGATTTGCTTGGACACGCCTGGCTGCGAGGTGTGCAGTGCGCGCGCGGCGTCGGTGAGGTTGAGCTTGCGTCGAACGGTTTCACGCACGTAGCGCAGTTGCTGCAAATTCATAATTTGATGTCTTTTTAGAATTAATTTCTATCGATCCATAACTATATATTATTTAAATTACAAGGCTGATCAGGAGCCACATCACCGGAAAACCTTCCGAGCACAGGGCGATAATGTGTGCTCTGATGATTAAAGACTGCTTCCTAGCAATTCCCGCCTTTCGAAATTTCTGGCTCGGGCGTCTCGCAGCCACTGCTGCCAACCAGATCTTCGCGTTGGTCATCGGCTGGGAAATCTATGAGCTCACATCGAGCGCCTGGTGGCTCGGGGTCGCCGGACTGGTGCAATTTCTCCCTTCGCTGCTTTCGTTCCTGCTCGCGGGCGATCTGGCCGACCGGATTGACCGCCGACTGATTCTGATCGGGGTCATGATTGCCATGAGCGCGATGGCGGTCGCGTTATGGCTCGCAGCGCTGGCCAACGCGGTGAGCTTGCCGCTGCTTCTCGTGGTTTGTGCGCTGCTGGGGCTGGTCCGCCCGTTTCAGATGAGCGCCCAACAGTCGCTTCCAAGCGTCTTGGTGGCGCCGCGCTTGCTGGCGAGAGCGGTCGCGTTGTTGAGCGCCGGCTCTCAGGCCGTCTTTATCGTGGCGCCGGCGCTCGCGGGGCTGATTCTGATTGCCGGCGCGGTTCATGTCTATGCTCTGTGCACCCTGGTGTGTCTGGCGGGATGGGTATGTCACGTCAGGATTCGTTATGAATACATCCCGCCCGCGCCTCGCCCCCGTTCGATCTCGAATCTGTTGGGTGGGGCAGTTTTTATCTGGCAACGCCCCGGACTGCTCGGCTCCATCACGCTCGATCTGTTTGTTGTGATGTTGGCAGGCGTGAGCGGACTGCTCCCGGTGTTTGCGAAGGATGTGCTGGAAGCCGACAGCTGGGGGCTGGGTCTTCTGCGCTCGGCCCCGGCGGTGGGCGCGGTAGCCATCAGTTTTCTAATCGCACGCTGGCGCTTTGAGCGTCATACCGGACGCATCATGTTTACCAGCGTCGCGGTTTTTTCGCTTTCACTGGTAATTTTCGGGCTCTCGCGTGATCTGGTGCTTTCGCTCATCGCCCTCGCGATAAGCGGGGCGGCGGACATGGTGAGCGTGGTGATTCGGCAGACGATGGTGCAGATCGATACCCCCGACGCGATGCGCGGTCGGGTCTCTGCGTTTAACTCGATCGCCGTCACAGGTTCAAATCAGCTGGGCGATTTCCGCTGCGGCGCGTTGGCCCACCTCGCAGGCGCGGTGCCTGCAGTGGTGGTGGGCGCAGTTGCCGGAATCGCCATCACTGGGCTATGGATTTACTGGTTCCCCGGGCTCTGGGCGCGTAATCGGATTGACGAGTCGCCGCCCGCCTAGGCCGAGCCCCTCCCCGCGGTTATCATGCCCTGCGTCTTCGACTCGAACGCGAGCGCCTTATGTTCCGGATTGTTCGAACCAATCAGAAGCTCCATTCAGCATTTACCGAGCGCCTGGCTCGTGAGCCCGGTCTAATGGTGGAGCAGTTTGATCGAGACGGTAGCCCGGAACACGCTTGGAGCCTGTTGTCTCGCGCCCATGCGTATCAGATTTCGGCGGCGCGCGATGAACTGCCACCGTCTTACCACGCAAGCGCCGAGTTGCTTGCGCGTTGCCCGCAACTTCTCTGCGTGTCATCAGGGGGGGCAGGGTATGACACGGTGGATGTGGAGGCCTGCACACGCGCCGGTGTGCTGGTGCTGAATCAGGCGGGGGCCAACGCGCAGTCGGTGGCCGAAGCAACGTTAGGGCTCATTATCGACATCACCCATCGGCTATCGCTGTCGGACAGGCGCTTGCGCCGCGAGCGTGGGTTTGCACGCGAAGACCTGATGGGCGAAGAGATTTCCGGCAAAACGCTGGGTCTGATCGGTGTTGGTCATGTGGGGCGCACCGTGGCCCGGCTGGCGGTGGCCTTTGGCATGACGGTGATTGCCTGCGACCCCTTCATTGATCCGGACGAGATTCGGCGACGCGGAGCAGAGCCTGTAGATCTAGATGCACTGCTGCGGCGCGCCGATATCGTGTCGGTGCACTGCCCGAGAGACGCTGGCACACTGGGGATGATGAACGAAGCGGCATTCGCCAGAATGAAACGCGGCGCTTATTTTGTGAGCACTGCACGCGGAGGCATTCACGATCAGCGTGCGCTGCTCGCGGCCCTGCATTCGGGCCGGATTCGGGCCGCCGGACTGGACGTGTGGGAACAGGAACCGCCTTCGCTCGACGATCCGCTTCTCCAGCACGAATCGGTGGTGGCGACCTACCACACGGCTGGCGTGACGACCGAGGCGCGGGCGCGCATCGGCCTGTGGGCAGCCGACCAGCTGGCGCAGGTCCTCCTGGGAGGCGCTGCGCCCCGAGCGGTCAATCCTGAGGTCTGGCCGCGCTTTCGGACGCGTCTGGAAAGCGCAGCAGTTCAGGAGCGTTCAAGTCCGCCGCCACCGAGCGCGCGATAGAGCAGGACCTGGTTCTGAAGCAGTTGCAGCCGGGTTTGAATGACTGCCTGGCGGGCGGTAAAGAGCGAGCGTTGCGCGTCCAGCAGATCGAGATAACTCGAGATCCCGTTTTCGTAGCGTAGCCGCGCGAGTTCCAGCCTCGCCGCCTCGGCGTCGACCACGCCATTCTGCGCGTCCAACTGGTCAACCAGCGTTTGCCGACCAGCCAACGCGTCGGCCACCTCGCGAAATGCGGTCTGAATGGCGCGCTCGTATTGTGCGAGCGCGATCTCGCGTGCCGCTTCGGTTGCGCGCACGTTCGACTCGTACCGCCCACCGGAAAAGATGGGCTGAAGCAGGGCCGGCGCAGCCGTAAAGCCCCAGCTGCCGCCCGCGAACAGGCCTGCGAGGTCACGGCTCACCGAACCCAATGCCGAGGTCAGCGTGATCCGCGGCAGGAAAGCCATACGCGCAGCCTCGATGTTGGCGTTTGCAGCAATCAGCTGCTGCTCGGCCGCGCGGATATCAGGGCGGGCGGTGAGCAGATCGGAGGGTAGCCCTGCAGGCAGCGGTATCAAGGCGATGTCGGCAAGCCGGGCGGTCACCAGGGTGGGTGGCGAGGCGCCCGGGCTGCCGATCAGCAGGCCGAGCGCATTACGATCGAGGGAACGCTGCCGCTCCTGCTGGGCGCGCACCGCGCGAGCCCCCTCGGTGAGTGACTGCGCGAGACGGAAGTCAAGCTCGGAGGCTGCACCGTTGTCCAAGCGAAGGCGTATGAGGCGCAGCGACTCGAGCCGTGTTTCCAAGGTCTGATTGGTCAGCGCAAGCTGTTCTTCGACGGCGATCAGGTTGAGCCATGAGGAAGCAACCGCTGCCACCAGCGCAAGACGTGCCGCATGAGCGGATTCTTCCGAAGCCAGGACCTGCGCGCGCGCAGCATCGCTCAGGCGCGCGAGGCGCCCGAAGAAATCGATCTCCCATGCCGAGATCTGGAGCCCGCTGTTGACGCTGCGGACTGTGGTCCCATTGGGCTGTTGCGCTGATGATCCGGCGATGCCAATCCCTACTGCAGGCAGACGGTCTGCTTCACGCAGCCCAAGCTGGGCGATCGCCTGCTCGATCGCGATCGTAGCGATTTTCAGGTCCCGGTTACCGGCCAGTGCCGTCTCGATCAGTTGCTGGAGGGCAGGGTCCGGGAAATAATTGCGCCAGCCAAGTCTTGCCGCCGGGCGCCCTGCGGGCTCAGCGGTTGATGTCGGTGCAGCTTCAGAATACTGCGCGGCAAACGGAGCGGCGGGTCGCTGATAGGGCGCGAGTGGATTCGCACAGCCAGCGGTGATCAGTGCCGCCAGAAAAGGAAGTGCGACCCGCGCACTGCAGTGCGCGGGCAACCGGCGCGCCAACCCCAGGCGCCCGGACGATCGAACAGCCGGTTGAACCAACAGGACCCTCATGCCGAGCCTCCCGGCGGCGGTGCCGGCGAATCGGGTGCCGGATGGCGCTTGCCCTTGAAAACGCTTCGGATCAGCACGAAGAACACCGGTACGAAAACGACCGCGAGAATCGTACCGGTCACCATACCGCCCAGTACCCCAGTGCCGATCGCGCGCTGACTCGCGGATCCGGCGCCGATCGCCTTGGCAAGCGGCAGCACACCGAGCCCGAATGCGAGCGAGGTCATGATGATGGGTCGGAAACGCAGTCGCGCAGCCTCGATGGCCGATTGAACGACCGAGCGCCCCTGCTCCTGTAGGTCTTTCGCGAACTCAACGATCAGGATTGCATTCTTGGCCGAGATGCCGATGATGGTCACGAGGCCCACCTGAAAGTAGATGTCGTTGGCATAGCCGCGCAGCAGCGTGGCCACCAGCACACCCAGCACGCCCAAAGGCACCACCAGAATGACCGATACAGGAATCGACCAGCTCTCATAAAGGGCCGCCAGCACCAGGAAAACCGCCAGGATCGCAAACGCATAGACAATCATCGCCTGCGAGCCAGCGAGTTTTTCCTCTCGCGACTGTCCGGCCCACTCGTAGCCAAACCCGGGGGGTAATTGTGCGGCGAGTCGCTCCATCTCTGCGATGGCGGCGCCTGTGCTGTAACCCGCCGCGGAGGCGCCCGAAATCCGCATGGCCGGGTAGCCGTTGTAGCGGACCGTTTGCGCGGCGCCACTCACCCAGCGCGTGCTTGCGAAGGCGGACAGAGGAACCGCCTTGCCCTGACTGTTCACCACATTGAGCTTCATCAGGTCTTCAGGCTGCATTCGCGCAGTCGCATCGGCCTGTACAACCACACGTTGCATGCGGCCGCGGTTGGGAAAATCATTGATGTAGGCTGAACCCAGTGCGGTCGACAGTATGCTGTTGACTGCTTCAAAGGACACGCCGAGAGCGTTGGCCCGGTCGCGATCGATGTCCACCTGCAGCTGCGGCGCGTCTTCCAACCCATCCGGTCGAACCTGCGTAAGCACAGGGCTTTGCGCTGCCATACCCAGGATCTGGTTGCGTGCGGCCAAGAGCGCCTCGCGACCGTTACCGCCCCGGTCCTGCAGGCGGAAACTGAAGCCCGTTGCGGCCCCCAGTTCGGGGATGGGCGGCGGGCTGAGCGGGAAAATGAACGCATCACGTACGCTCATCATTGAGCGAAATGCCCGCCCAGCGAGCGCCTGCGCCGACTGCTCTGGAGCGAGTCGCTGCTTCCAGTCAGTGAGCGTGACAAACGCCAGCGCCGCGTTCTGTCCCTGCCCGGAGAACGAAAAGCCAAGTACGCCAACCATGCTGAGCACCTCGGGTTGTTTCAGCATGAATCCCTCCACTTGCTCCATGACGGCACGCGTGCGCTCGACTGTTGCGCCCGGTGGCAGCTGGATGCTTACCAGCAGACTGCCCTGGTCCTCCGAAGGCAAAAAGGAGGTCGGTAGCTTTTGATAGAGCCAGGCGGCGGCACCCACAATGGCGCCGTAGAGCAGCAGGTACCAGACTGCGCGCCGCACCATCTGGGTCACCAGCGCCTGATAGCCGTTTGTGGTGGCAAGAAATCCGCGGTTAAACCAGCCAAACGGACCGCGGCTGGCCAAATGATGCCCCTTCCCGACGGGTTTCAGCAGCGTGGCGCAAAGTGCTGGGGTGAGCGAGAGCGCCATAAGCGCCGAAAAAGCAATCGAGGTGACCATTACCACCGAAAATTGCCGGTAAATATTGCCAACCGACCCGGGAAAGAAGGCGAGCGGCGTGAAGACCGAAATCAAGACCAGTGTCATGCCGATGACCGCCCCCTGAATCTGGTCCATCGCCTTTCGCGTGGCTTCTCTGGGGGGCAGGCCTTCCTCGCTCATGATGCGTTCAACG
>SYIM01000029.1 GCA_005798775.1 Burkholderiales bacterium | reverse complement strand
TGTATTTGCTTAACGCATTTCTCACCATCGGGTTGTCGCGGATTTGGTTGACCGCGCCATGCCACTCGCTCCCGGCCTCGATTGCACTTGAATTGGACGCTTCCCTAAGATCCTGGCCGTTCTCGTTTAAACGATCTGTGCACTCTGGACCAACTCATTGGACGGCTGCGGTTCCGCAGCGCTCTTCTTGGGGCCGCGCTGCTCAGTGATGAGCTCATCTAGATATGACCGAACACGCTTGTTGACAGTACCCCCAGCCTTGAGCGTCGCTGTGAGAATGTCGGTAACCTCAGCCGGCTTCTCCACTGCTGCGCGGTGTCGACAAAGTCTGTCACCCACGCTACCAGCAAGTCCGTGGTGTCGGCTTCGGTGTTGCGCATGGCGCATAGAAAAACCCTGCCCGAATCGTGATCCAGCGATAGTGACACGCCCCGGGTACCATGGAACAGGAAGTTTGCGGCAAGGAGTGGTCGCGAACGCGACCCGTCGGCGTCATCACCTAGATCGCCGAGGGGCGCAAGCAGCAGAATCTGTGCCGAGTCGGCGATCTATTCGAACTGCAGTTCGAGTTCGCCAGGAATGAAAACGCAGCAGACGCCGTCTTCATTGAAGGCGAGGTCAGGTAGCGACAAGGCGCTGCCGATCACGCGGATAATGGGGTTGGGGGACTTATCCGGAGCAGACCTAAACTCCTTCGACGATCCGCATGTCGCGAACCACCGCGTTGCTGCCCAGTGCCTTGAGCGCCTCCTGGTATCCGGCACTGTTGTAGGTGGCAAGCGCCAACTCAAGGCTGTCGAATTCAACCACCACGGTCCGCTGCATCAGTCCGTGCTCTTTCACCGCGGCAGGCGAGCCTCGCACCAGAAACCGGCCGCCTGCGGCCTGGATGCTTGGGCCAGCGAGCTTGGCATAGGCGGCGAGCGCGTCGGTATTGAGGATCTCCCGGTATGCGTTGATCCAGTAGGCTCTGGGCATGGCGTGTCTTTTTTCAAGCTTCGAAGTCTTCAGGATCCATCAGCCAAGCATACTTTGCAAGCGCCCCACGCGCGATCGATCGGTCCGAGGGCGGTCCCAGTTAGAAAGTGGCCAACACCCGCTCGCGCAAGGCGGCCGTTACGCGAGGACGTACGCCAAACCAGGCCTCAAATGCCGGCACAGCCTGATGAAGGAGCATGCCCAGACCGTTCGCGGTGGTGTTACCGCGCGCCCGCGCAGCAGCGATCAGCGGTGTTTCCAGCGGAACATAGATCAAGTCGCTCACCAGTGCCGTGACGGGGAGCGCGTCAAGGCTGAGTTCAAGCGCAGGCTGGCCGTACATGCCCTGGTTGGTTGAGTTCACCAGCAAAGCGGCGCCCTCGAGCGCGGCATGCCGCTGCGACCAGTCCAGCGCGTGAACGATGCGCGGATCGATCTGTGCCAACTGATCTGCTTTGTCGCGTGTTCGATTGGTCAGACGAATTTCAGTGACACCCTCGTCAATCAGGGCACAGACCACCGCGCGGGCCGCGCCGCCTGCGCCTAACACCACCGCCGGCCCATCGGACGCTCGCCACGCGGGCCGCTCATCGCGAAGGCTTTGGATGAAACCTTCCGCATCAAAATTGAACCCGTGTAGAGCGCCGTTTGCCCGAACAACGATGCAATTGATGGCGCCGATACGCTGGGCGAGCGGGCTCACCTGATCCATCAGGCCGAATGCGGCAAGCTTGTGGGGCTGTGTGATGTTACAGCCAGCAAACCCCAGCGCGGATAACCCGCGAACGGCATCTTCAATGCGATCGATCTGAACCGGAAAATGCCCGTAGGCCGCGCTCAGGCTGTGCTCGAGGATCCAGTGGTTATGAATGATAGGCGAGCGCGACTGCAGCACTGGCATTCCCATGACGCCAGCCAATTTGAAGGGCTTGTTCTCAGACATGTAGGGTGGGGGGCGGAATTGGCGCCCGGGGTTGGGTTTTAGGGGCGCAGCGATGATCTCACGACCCAGGCTACTTTTTATTCGCGGCGGCTGCGCTAACATTACCGTGAGTTGCCGCTACCGAGTACCCCCAATGCCCGCTCCCATTACCTGCATCGAAGATCTCCGCCAACTTCATCGCCGCCGCGTACCCAAGATGTTCTTTGACTACTGCGACTCGGGTGCCTGGACAGAGAGCACTTACCGCGCCAACGTGGACGACTTTTCGCCGATCAAGTTTCGCCAGCGGGTGGCTGTGAATATGGATGGCCGCAGTACCCAAAGCACCATGGTCGGTCAGCCGGTGGCGATGCCGGTTGCGCTTGCGCCAGTGGGCCTGACTGGCATGCAGCACGCTGACGGCGAAATCCTCGCAGCGAAGGCGGCAGAGCGATTCGGGGTGCCGTTCACGCTTTCGACCATGAGCATTTGCTCAATCGAAGACATTGCCGCGCATACAACCCAGCCTTTCTGGTTTCAACTCTATGTCATGCGCGACCGGGACTTCATCGCCCGGCTCATTGACCGCGCGAAGGCTGCCGGTTGCTCGGCGCTCGTGCTCACCCTCGATCTGCAAATTTTGGGGCAGCGCCACAAGGACATCAAGAACGGTCTGTCGGCGCCGCCGAAGCTCACTCTCCCCAATATCCTCAACATGATCACCAAGCCGGGCTGGTGTATGGGAATGCTCGGCACGTCACGCCGCCAGTTCGGCAATATCGTGGGCCATGTCAAGGGCGTGGGCGACATGTCCTCGCTCGGCGCATGGACAAGTCAGCAGTTTGACCCCACCCTCAACTGGAACGATGTGGAATGGATCAAGCAGCGTTGGGGCGGGAAGCTCATTTTGAAGGGCATCATGGAGCCGGTTGATGCCCGGCTGGCGGTTGACAGTGGCGCTGATGCGCTGGTCGTTTCGAATCACGGCGGGCGCCAGCTTGATGGCGCGCTCTCGTCGGTGAAAGCATTGCCAGCCATTGTTGACGCCGTCGGGCGTGACATCGAAGTCTGGCTCGATAGCGGGATCCGCTCGGGTCAGGACGTTCTGCGGGCCATCGCACTCGGGGCGCGCGGCACCATGATTGGCCGCGCGTTTCTTTACGGGCTGGGCGCAATGGGCGAGGCGGGTGTGCACAAGGCGCTTGAGGTGATCCAGCGCGAACTGGAAATCTCCATGGCCTTTTGTGGGCATACCGATGTCAGCCGGGTTGATCGCGACATTCTCGTGCCCGGAACCTGGTAGCGGGCAGGCGGGTACCGCACAAGCTTCATACCCTCGAGCCCGCGTCGGGCAGAGGGATGGCGGGGGGGTAGAATTCGCGCCGTCCGCAGCCACCGCTGCCTGCCGGAGTGAATGGAATGGCGACGCGTTCAGCGTCGGGCGCTGCCCACTATAGTGAATCTTCTATCCGGGTGCTGAAGGGGCTGGAGCCGGTGCGCAGCCGCCCCGGCATGTACACCCGAACCGATAACCCGCTTCACATCGTTCAGGAAGTCATTGATAACGCCGCGGACGAGGCGCTGGCGGGTTTTTGTCGAAACATCGATGTCACCCTCCATGCCGATGGCAGCGTCAGCGTCGACGATGACGGCCGAGGGATTCCGGTGGGGCCGCACCCCGAGGAAAAAGCGCCAGTCGTTGAAATTGTCTTTACTCGCCTTCATGCGGGGGGCAAGTTCGAGAAGGCTGGCGGGGCTGGAGCCTACAGCTTTTCGGGTGGATTGCACGGGGTGGGGGTGTCCGTCACCAACGCCCTGTCACGCCGACTGGAGGTCACGGTCTGGCGTGAGGGGGGGATACACCAGATGGCGTTTGAGGGCGGCGAGCTACGAGGTGGCCTCAAGTCTCAGCCGGCGGCACGCGGCGAGCGTCGCAGCGGCACCCGTGTGCGCTGCTGGCCCGACGCCAAGTATTTTGACAGCCCCAATATTCCAGCAGGCGAACTCCTACAACTCCTTCGGTCCAAGGCTGTGCTTTTAGCGGGGCTCTCGGTGACGCTCACTGAGGAGAAAAGCGGACGCGTTCAGACCTGGCACTATGAAAATGGCCTCCGCTCCTACCTGGACGAGGCGCTGACGGCGGGTGGGGCGAGCGCGCCGCTGATTCCACCGTTCGAAGGCGAGCAGTCGGTGGCGGCCGATCACGATACGTTCGCTGAGGGTGAGGGCGCGCAATGGCTTGTCGTCTGGACCGAAGAGGGCACACTGATCCGCGAAAGCTATGTCAACCTCATCCCCACCAAGGCGGGTGGCACCCACGAGTCAGGTCTTCGTGACGGGCTGTTCACGGCGGTCAAGGGCTTTATCGAACTGCACGGCCTGATGCCCAAGGGGGTCAAGCTTTTGCCGGAGGATGTGTTCGCCAGGGCGAGCTTTGTCCTGTCGGCCAAGGTACTCGATCCGCAGTTTCAGGGACAGATCAAGGAGCGACTGAATTCGCGCGATGCCTTGCGGCTGGTGTCTTCGTTATCGCGCCCGCCGTTTGAGTTGTGGCTCAATGAAAACGTTGAACAGGGCCGAAAGCTGGCGGATCTGGTCATTCGCCAGGCGCAGGCGCGTAGCCGGGCCACGCAGAAGGTTGAAAAGCGCAAGAGCTCAGGCGTCGCAGTGTTGCCAGGAAAGCTTACCGACTGCGAGTCCACCGACATCGGTCGAAATGAGATTTTTCTGGTCGAGGGCGACTCAGCGGGCGGTTCAGCAAAAATGGGCCGCGACAAGGACTTTCAGGCGATCCTCCCCCTCCGGGGCAAGGTGCTGAACGCCTGGGAGACTGACCGCGACCGATTGTTTGCCAATAATGAGATTCACGACATCTCGGTAGCCGTGGGCATTGACCCTCACGGGGTTGACGATCCCATCGATTTTTCTGCGCTTCGCTATGGAAGGGTCTGTATCCTGTCTGATGCTGATGTCGATGGTGCGCACATTCAGGTGCTGCTGCTCACGCTTTTTTACCGACACTTCCCCCAATTGGTCGAGCGCGGCCACGTCTGGATTGCCCGACCACCGCTCTACCGTATCGACGTTCCCGCCCAGGGCAAGCGTCACCTTCGAAAAGTATATTGCCTGGACGATGGAGAGCTCCGTCATGTGGAGGACAAGCTCCGCAAGGACGGCATCCGTGACGGTTCCTGGTCAATCTCTCGCTTTAAGGGCTTGGGCGAGATGAACGCCGAGCAGCTTTGGGAAACCACCATGAACCCGGACACCCGCCGCCTGCTTCGCGTGTCGCTGGGAAGTTTCGACCGGGCAGCCACGACCGAGCGTTTCACCATGCTGATGGGCAAGGGCGAGGCCCAGGCCCGCCGCAGCTGGCTTGAAACCCATGGCCACGAAGTCGAAGCCGATATCTGATCACGGTACATCGATGAGTAATCAGCAGGATCTGTTTGACGCGGGAAGTTCTCCGCAGGGCGAGGAAGAAAATACGCTCGCCCTTGCGCACTACGCTGAGCGTGCCTATCTGGAGTACGCGGTGTCGGTCGTAAAAGGCCGGGCACTCCCTGATGTCTGCGACGGGCAAAAGCCGGTGCAACGCCGAATTCTTTTTGCCATGGAACGGATGGGGCTAGGGCCAGGGGCAAAGCCCGTCAAGTCGGCACGGGTGGTGGGCGATGTGCTCGGGCGATTCCACCCGCACGGCGATGTAGCGGCCTACGAGGCGCTTGTGCGTATGGCGCAGAATTTCTAGCTACGCTATCCTCTGGTCGACGGGCAGGGTAATTTCGGCTCGCGCGACGGCGATGGCGCAGCGGCCATGCGCTACACCGAGGCACGGCTGACCGCTTACTCACGCCTGCTGCTCGATGAAATCGACGAGGGCACGGTCGACTTCATGGCTAACTATGATGGGTCTGCCGAGGAGCCCCGGCAGCTGCCCGCGCGGCTGCCCATGGTGCTCCTCAATGGTGCGTCTGGTATTGCGGTAGGGCTTGCAACCGAGATCCCGCCGCACAACCTGCGGGAAGTGGCGGCGGCCGCAGCCGCAATCGTGCGCGATCCGGATCTTTCAACCGAGCAGCTGATGTCGCTTCTTCCCGGGCCTGACTTTCCGGGGGGCGCGCAGATCATTTCATCATCGGTCGATATCCAAGAGGTCTACGCAAGCGGGCGCGGGTCCATCAAGCTTCGCGCCCGCCATGTGGTGGAGGATCTTGCCCGCGGGCAATGGCAGCTTGTGGTGACCGAATTGCCACACGGGGTATCTTCGCAGCGCGTGCTGGAAGAGATCGAGGATCTCACCAATCCCAAGGTGAAGGCGGGCCGGAAGGCGCTGACCCCTGAGCAGCAGCAACTCAAGCAGACCGTGCTTGCCGTACTCGATGGCGTGCGCGATGAGTCCGGCAAGGATTCACCTGTGCGCCTGGTGTTCGAGCCTCGCTCATCCAGGATCGAGCATCAGGAACTGCTGAATATCCTCCGCGTGCACACCAGCCTCGAGACCAGCGCATCAATCAACCTGGTGTCGGTGGGGATCGATGGACGCCCATGCCAGAAGTCTCTGCTTCAGATGCTGGGCGAGTGGGCGCAGTTCCGGGTGGAGACGGTGACCCGTCGCAGCCGCCATCGCCTGGCAAAGATTGATGATCGAATTCATATTCTCGAGGGGCGCCTCGCGGTCCTCCTCGATATCGATCGCGTTATCCACATCATTCGTGAATCCGATGAGCCGAAGTCGGCCTTGATGGCTCATTTTCGGCTGTCTGAGCGGCAGGCCGATGACGTCCTCGAGATCCGGTTACGGCAACTTGCGCGCTTGGAAGGGATTCGGATCGAGCAGGAGCTTGCCGGGCTCCGCAAGGACAAAATCGCGCTTGAATCACTGCTCGCAAGCCCTGCGGCGATGCGACGTCAGGTGGTGCGGGAAATCGAAGCGGACGCAAAGCAGTATGGCGATGACCGACGAACCTTGATCGAGCAAGCGCAGCGCACCGCCGCGGAAATCCGCGTCATCGAGGAGCCGGTCACGGTGATTGTGTCGGAGCGCGGTTGGGTTCGTGCCAGGCAGGGACACGGTCATGACTGGTCTCAGTTCACCTTCAAGCAGGGCGATGCACTCTACGATGCCTACGAAGTCATGACCACCGATCAGTTGTTTGCGGTGGGGAGTTCGGGGCGGGTATTCTCGGTCCCGGTCACGCAATTGCCCTCGGCCCGAGGCGACGGCGCGCCGATCACCTCGCTGGTTCAGCCGGAGCCTGGTACCCGTGTGGATCATGTATTTGCGGCGCCCACTGATGCCGGCTTGCTCCTCGCCTCACGCGGTGGGAACGGTTTCATCTGCGAGGCGGGTGATTTGGTCGGCCGCAATCGCCAAGGTAAGGCGTTCATGACGCTCGATCACGACGACGCTCCGATCCGGCCTGCGATCTTTCGGCCCGGGCACGACACGGTGCTGTGCGTGTCGGCCGAAGGCAAGGCGCTCAGCTTTCCCCTTGCCGAAGCGAAGGCATTACGAAGCGGCGGTCGGGGGGTGATTTTGATGGGGGTGGATGCGGGTGGCACGCTCGCGGCAGTGCTGGTTTGCGGCGCTGCCGGGGCGATCCTGCGAGGTGTCGGGCGCGGCGGCAAGTCGATTGATCGGCTGGTCACGCGTGCTCAGGTCGCTGCGTGGAGCGGGGCTCGGGCGCGCAAGGGCAGCGTGATTGAGCCTCGCGTTCGCGAGCCCAGGCTGAGCTTGCCGCGTCCGCAGCATTCGCCCGCAGGTTGATCTCATGGCGTCCTGGATCCCTGGGATGGCGGCAGAGCGCGTTTTCGCCCTGCTCTTGACCGCAGGGCTCGCTTTGTTGGTGACAGGATGCGCACGAGTCAACCCCTACTTCGATCCGGGCAAGCCTCACCACACGCCCGGCGGCTTTCGCAACAACTACGGGGCTGCTGGCGGTAAGCCGCTGTCCGATCTAGTACGCTGGTACGTTGAGCGGACCCGCGACGACCTGCCGCGCGCTCCGTCTACCCACGTCAATGGTTACGACTTTCCTCTCGTCCGGCCCGATCTGGCGTGGCTTCACGCCAATAGGACTGAACCCAGCATCACCTGGATTGGGCACGCCACGCTGTTACTGCAGGTGGCTGGGCTCAATATTCTCACCGACCCGCACTTTTCGGAGCGCGCCTTCGCGGTCCAGTGGATGGGTCCCCGGCGACGCGTACCCCTTACGGTAACGCTGGACGAACTGCCACGGATCGATCTCGTGGTGATCTCCCACTCCCACTATGACCACCTCGATCGGGATAGCGCGCTCGCGCTTAACCGTCAGCCGGGTGGTGCACCGCTGTTCCTCGTTCCACTTGGCGTTGAGCGATGGCTCGCCGATCAGGGAATCACCCGTACGCGGGCGCTTGACTGGTGGGGACAGGTGCAGCACGGCGGGCTGGAGGTGCATTTCGTACCCGCGCAGCACTGGAGCGCGCGCACGCCATTCGACCGGAACAGCATGCTGTGGGGTGGCTGGGTGATCCGGCATCCGTCTTTTTCGTTTTATTTTTCAGGCGATACGGGCTACTCGAATGACTTTCGCGATATTGGCGAACGCTTTGGAGGCTTCGACCTGGCGGCCATTCCGGTAGGCGCATATCTGCCGCGGTGGTTTATGAAGGATCAACATGTCGATCCCGACGAGGCCGTACAGATTCATCGCGATGTGAAGTCACGATTATCGTTGGGTATTCACTGGGGGAGCTTCGAACTGACTGACGAGCCTCTGGATGCGCCTATCGGCGAGCTTGCGGAAGCTCGCGAGCGACAGGGCATCGCCCCGGACGCGTTTGTCCTGTTCCGTCACGGCGAGACCCGGCGCCTCGCCGGGCTGGCCGCTTCGAACCGTGCGCCTGAAACCGCACGATAAATGACCTTCAGAGATCACCATGGGCGACGAAGCGCAAGTTTTGTTTGAAGAGTGGCCCGCGAACGGTGGGCGCAAAGTGGGAGTTGCCCGACTGAACCGGCCGCGCCAGCTGAATGCAATCACCCTCACGATGTGTGAGTTGTTGCGCGACCGGCTTCGCGAGTGGGCAGCCGACGAGGACGTGGTGGCCGTATTGCTTGAGGGCGCTGGCGAGAAGGGCTTTTCTGCGGGCGGCGATGTGGCCGAGGTGGTGCGCCACGTGCGCGCTGGCGGTCCGCGTCGCTACGTCTACGGCGACTCTTTTTTTGATGTCGAATATCAGCTCGATCGGATGATCTACGACTACCCCAAGCCCTTCATCGCCTGGATTCATGGCGTCTGCATGGGGGGAGGGCTAGGCCTGGTGGCAGGGGCTGCGACCCGAATCGTGACCGAACAGGTGCGTCTTGCCATGCCTGAGATCCATATCGGGCTCTTCCCCGATGTCGGTGGCGGGTTCTTTCTCAACCGGGTTCCGGGTCACGCGGGCGTTGTGATGGCGTTGACCGGACTCACCATCAACGAGGCCGATGCCCTGTATGCGGGGCTCGCCGACGCGTTTGTCGCGCGTGAATTACGTGATGACCTGGTGGCGCAACTCTGCGCGCTCAACTGGACAGGCCGCGCGGCCGATGACCAGGGCGCGGTGACCCGTTTGGTAGCCGGATTTCACCGCCGCTGTAAGCCTGGACTGCCGTTATCGAATCTGCAGGCCTACGCGGATGCGCTTCGCTTCATCGGCGGCCAGCCCGACGTGGTCGGGGTGCGTGATGCGCTGCTGATTGCCGCCACTGAAGACCCCTGGTTCGAGGCGCCCGCAAAAAGTCTGGCGCTGGGCTCTCCCACTGGCGCAAAGGTAAGCTTCGAATACCTCAGACAGTGCCGCCGCATGTCGCTTGCCGAGGTACTTGCCCTCGATCTGGTGCTTGCCCGGCAGTTTCAGCGTCACCACGACTTTTCGGAGGGCGTGAGGGCGCTGCTGATCGACAAGGATCGAAAGCCGCGCTGGTCCCCCGCCCACTTCGATGAGGTTGACGAGACGCTCGTCAGCACGCATTTCAAGGGGTGAGCGTTCTGCGTCGACCCGGCCGATGCTTGAAATTTTGACCGGCCGCCCTCAAGTCTCACCCGATCCGTTCTTCTGGAGTTGTCATGGGTGCCACCAAGGAAACACTGGGTTTTCAAACCGAAGTGACTCAGCTTTTGAAGCTGATGATCCACTCGCTCTACAGCAACCGGGAAATTTTTCTCCGAGAGCTGGTCTCCAATGCGTCGGATGCTTGCGACAAGCTGCGTTTTGAGGCGCTGGCGCGCGCTGAGTTGATGGAAGGCGGGGGCGAGCTCCAGATCAAGGTGGGTTTCGACAAGGTCGGGCGCACCATCACCATTTCCGACAATGGTATCGGCATGAGCCGGGAAGAGGCGATCGACCATCTCGGTACCATCGCTCGATCCGGCACGCGGGAGTTTTTCGGCAACCTTTCGGGCGATCAGGCTCGTGATTCACAGCTCATTGGTCAGTTTGGGGTTGGTTTTTACTCTGCTTTCATTGTTGCCGATCGGGTCACGGTCGAAACGCGGCGAGCTGGTGACTCGGCCGCGTCTGGCGTCCGCTGGGAGTCCGATGGGAGCGGCGGCTTCACAGTGGAGTCAATTGAGCGGGCGCAACGCGGCACCGACATTGTGTTGCACCTGAGGCCCAACCGCGAGGGCGAGGACGCGGAGGGCTTTGACGATCTACTTTCTGGCTGGCAACTGCGCTCAGTGATCCGGAAGTACTCGGATCATGTCTCACTGCCCATCCTCATGCGCAAGGAAAGCTGGGACAACGAGGCGAAGGAGCAGAAGCTCACCGACGAGTGGGAAACGGTAAATCAGGCGAATGCCCTCTGGACTCGTACGAAGTCAGACATTACGGAAGAGCAATACAAGACTTTCTTCGGGCATCTGGCGCCGGGTGGCGGTGAACCCGTCGCCTGGACTCATAACCGGGTGGAAGGCCGTACCGAATACACGCAGCTTCTCTATCTGCCAGCCAAGGCACCCTTCGACCTCTGGGATCGGCAGCAGCGTCGGGGCATCAAGCTCTATGTGCGTCGCGTGTTCATCATGGACGACGCCGAACAACTTATGCCGGTTTACCTCCGGTTCGTCAAAGGCGTGATTGACTCGGCCGATCTGCCGCTCAATGTCTCGCGTGAAATCCTCCAGGAAAGCCGGGACGCGCGCGCGATTCGCGAGGGCAGCACCAAGCGTGTGCTCGCCATGCTGGAAGACCTCGCAACCAACAACACCGAGCGCTACGCTGGCTTCTGGACCGAATTCGGTCAGGTACTGAAGGAAGGGATCGGCGAAGACTTTGGCAACAAGGACCGGATCGCCAAGCTCCTGCGGTTCGCCACCACAGCGTCCGACAGCAATGACCAGATCGTATCGTTGGCTGACTACGTCGGCCGGATGAAAGATGCCCAGAAGGCGATCTATTACGTGACCGCCGACACCCCTTCGGCGGCGCGCAGCAGTCCACACCTCGAGGTGTTTCGCAAGAAAGGTGTGGAGGTCCTGCTGCTGGCCGACCGCGTCGATGAGTGGATGCTCTCGTTTCTCACCGAACACGAGGGCAAGGAGCTGGTGTCCATTGCGCGTGGTGTGCTGGATCTGGGTGAACTCGGCGATGAAGCCGAGAAACAGGCGGCCGAGGCGAATGCCGGCGAGTGGAAAGCCGTACTTGAAAACCTTCGCGGGGCGCTAGGCGATCGGGTGAAGGACGTGCGGGTATCCTCCCGCCTGACGGACTCTGCAAGCTGTCTGGTGTCTGATGAAGGTGAAATCAGCGGACACCTCGAGCGCCTGCTGAAGCAGGCGGGGCAGACCGCGCCGGCTCGCAAGCCCATCCTTGAGGTCAATACCAGTCATCCGCTGGTCGCGCCGCTGAAGGTCGATGCTACGCGCGCCGAGCAGTGGGCGATACTGCTTTTCGACCAGGCCGTGCTGGCTGAAGGAGGACAGTTGGAAGATCCGGCAGGATTCGTTCGCCGGCTCAATGACCTGCTGGTAAGCCTCTCGCTACGCTGACACTCAGGGGCGCCACGCTCTGGTTGTTGCGCCGAACTTCGCTTTCATGACCTTCGACGAACCCGAGATCACGTTGTCAGAATCGGACGGCGTGCGTTATCTGCACTTTGGTACCGAGTGGGTACAGGGTGCGATGCGCATCGATGATCCGAAGACAATCGAGATCGAGTACGTCCGCCAGATGATGGCGTGGTTACTGTTTCTGCGAAGCAAACAGCAGGTGTTGCAGCTGGGTCTGGGCGCAGGGGCGCTCACGCGCTTCTGCCATCACTGCCTGCCTGAGGCGACCACAACCGTGGTCGACGCCAGCATTCGGGTCATTCAGGTGTGTCGGCAGTCGTTTCATCTGCCGCCAGATGATGCCCGGCTCACGGTATTCCACGACGATGCAGCCCGGTTCGCTGCTGCGGTCGACGCGGAGCGCTACGGTGTGATTCAGTGCGATCTTTACGATGCGCAGGCACGAGGCCCAGTGCTCGACTCGGTCGCGTTTTACCGGTCCTGTCGGCGCGCACTCAGTGAGCCTGGCGTGCTGGCGGTGAACCTGTTCGGTTCATCGAGGCCTGCGTTTGAGCGCAGCGCAGCCAGACTGGACGAGGTGTTTGAAGGCCGGGTGCTCGAGATGCCCCAGACGCTGGCGGGAAACGTTGTGCTGCTGGCTTTTAAAGGTCCATCGTTTGCAGTTCGATGGCCGGTGCTCGATGAGCGGGCACGGCTCCTTGAACGACAAACCGGGCTCGACGCACCGCAGTGGATTCGCAGCCTTTACCGGCGCGCGGCGACCGGGTCAGCCATGCTGAGAGTAGGAATCGGCGCGCGTTGAGCACGCCGCATTGGGCACGGCGTGCCCGCCTCAGGGGGCGCGCTTTACTTCGAGAGCTCGCGCATTGCGCGTTCAAGCCCTTGCAAGGTGACTGAATACATTCGGTTTTGCATGATTTGCCGGATCACACCGATGGACTGGCGGTATTCCCAGACACCTTCTGGCTCTGGATTGAGCCATGCAAACTTCGGGAAGCGGTCGACGAGTCGCCTCAGCCAGACAGCGCCGGGCTCCTCATTGTTGTATTCAACAGACCCGCCAGGCTGCAGAACTTCATAGGGACTCATCGTGGCATCGCCCACGATGATCAACCGATAATCAGCGTTGAACTTGCGCAGAATATCCCAAGTGGGAAAGCGCTCCGCGTGACGGCGGCGGTTGTTTTTCCAGACGAAGTCGTAGACGCAGTTATGGAAGTAGTAAAACTCGAGATGCTTGAACTCGGTGCGTGCGGCTGAAAAAAGTTCCTCGGTCTGGCGAATGTGATCGTCCATGGTGCCGCCCACATCGAGCAGCTATATGCACGAGCCTCATCATTAGACAAACCAAGTTCAGATAATTTCTTCCATATATCTTCTGCTTTTTTCTTCAAACGTCCCTCTGGAATCTCGCTTCTTTCAATAGCATCATAAACATT
>SYIM01000310.1 GCA_005798775.1 Burkholderiales bacterium | reverse complement strand
CTACGCCGGAGCCTGCGATCAGTCCGATACGCTGGCCGCGCCCCATCGTCAGAAGGCCATTGACCGCACGTACACCGGTATCGAGGATATCGCGGATCGGTCCGCGCTCCATCGGGTTGAGCGGCATGCCCTGCAGACCCACGGGATCCCGGCAGTCGGGCGCTGGTTTGCCGTCCAGGGGGCGTCCCAGCCCGTCAATGACGCGGCCCAACAGTGCCTCGCCCAGCATCACCGTGGAGGCGCTGCCCGCCAGCCGCACCGCAGCCCCGGGCGCGACGCCCGCCGCATCATGAAACGGCATGAGATAAAGGGTGTCGTTGTGGAAGCCCACCACCTCCGCCTCGATCTGCCTGCCCTGGGCCGCATCCACCACACACTGTGAGCCCACGGGCGCCATGATCCCCCGGGCCTCGAGTGTCAGCCCCACCACGCGGGCGAGCGTGCCTCTCCGCTGGATACCCGGCGCGTGAACGCGATCGATCGCGCGATCAACCTCGCTGTCGAAATTAGCCGACATCGGAGATCTCCTCCGGCGCACCGGTGTGCAGTCGAAGCGACGTCATCCGCGAAAAGCCGCGTGCGGGCACCTCGCCCAGAAGTCTCGCAGCCATCTGGTGCAGACGATGCTCGACCAGATCCTCGATGATACTTTCCCCGGCACTCACCCGCACGCTGCCGATCGAAAGCGAGGTATCGGCGCGTACTTCAAGCGAATCAAGCGAAGCGGGCGCCACGCGCTTCCAGCGCTCGAGATCTTCCGGATTGAGCCGCAGCAACAGGTCATTGTTCGGCGCGCGCTCGACCTCGATCAGCGCATGCTCAACCAGCCGGTTGATGGCCTCGCCCGAAAGACTCAACTCGCCGCGCACCAACTGTTCGGCCAGATGAAGCGCGAGCCGCTTCATCGGTGCAAACAGTCGGTGCGAATCCGAGGTGGCCGCTGCCACCGCCTTAAAAAGGTCATCGAGCGCCTGCTGACGCTCGGAATATTCGGCCGCCAACCTCTGGCGCGCCTCTTCCTCGCCACGTATGAGACCCTCTGAGCGTCCCTGCTCGAGACCCTGCTCGAGACCCTGCTCGAGACCTTGAGCAAGCCCCAGCGCCACACCCCGCTCAAGCGCCTCCGCGCGCGCTGCATCAAGCGCCGCCAGGTGTTCGGCCTCACCGATCGCGCTCTCTGGAACACCTTCCTCGGGCTCGGTTGACCCGGTATCGCCCCAACTGTCGGGGTCCTCTACTTCAGGCGAGCCGGAAAACCCGGTATCACCCGACTCTGGCTTTGCCGCATTATCGCCGTATCGCTCTGAATCAGCGCCCGCGTCATCGCTGAGCAGAGCAGCCCCGTCACCATCGTTCGTCAACTCATCTGACAAAGACGGTTCTTCCTCGAAGTTGTCAGTTTCATCATCAGCCAGGTCACCCACGTAGCGCAGACCGTCGGTAAGCTCAAAGCGCAGCGTTTCCACTGCTGGCTCACCGGTCACCCACTCAATCGGGAGCGCCTCGAATTTCGATGCCAAGGCAGCTGAGCCCAGGCCAGTGTCTTCTCTTGGGTCATCGGATGGGAGATCTGCTTCGGCGGGCAATTCGCCGCGCGCCAGACTCAGAACGGGCGCCCGCTCGCTAAAGAGCAGATTAGGCTCCCATCGATCCTCCGGCAGCCGCTTGGGCTCAACGGCAGCTGGCCGGAACGCAGACGAATCCGCTTTACTTTTTGAGCGCGCCATCAGACGAAGTCATCCCCACGACCCGCAAGCACCAGTTCGCCCGCATCCGCCAGTTTGCGCGCGATACGCATGGCCGACTTCTGTGCATCTTCCACGTCGGAAATTCGCAGCGGTCCCTTGGCCTCCATGTCGTCAACAAACATGACGCGCGCGCGCGCCGACATGTTGTCGAAGAACTTCTGCTTGACGGCTTCGTCCGCACCTTTCAACGCGGTCATCAGCAGATCAGGCTCGATGTTTCGCATGATTGTCTGGATGCTGCGATTATCGACATTGATCAGGTTGTCGAAGGTGAACATGTTGTCTTGAATGCGCTGCGCGATATCCGGATCCATCTCGACCAGTCCACCCATCAGCTTCGATTCGATATCCACCTTCACGAAGTTCATGATTTTGGCGGCCGTCTTGACACCACCGAAGCTCGAGCTTTTGGCTGACGAGTTATTCGAAAACTGCGCCTTCATGATCTGCTCGAGCTCGCGCATGGCCGCCGGCTGCACGGTTTCCAGTGCGCCAACACGCTGCATGATTTCGGGGCGTGATTCCGCAGGCAGGAAATTCAGCACATCGGCTGCCACTTCATATTCAAGCACCGAGAGAATGATGGCGATGACCTGCGGGTGCTCGAGCCGGATCATATCGGCGATGGATCGCGCATCCATCCAGCGAAGAATCTCGAGCCCGCGGCTGGCTGATCCGGGCATGATCCGACCAAGCACCGACGCGGCCTTATCCTCACCGAGCGCCCTCTTGAGAACAGTTTCGACGTAATCGATCGATCCCAACCCGAGAGTGGTCTGTTTGCGGATTGTGGCAATGAAGTCGTCCAGCACGATGTTGACCGCGTCCTGCGACAAGTCGACCACGGCCACCATTGCAGCGCCCAAAGCCTGCACTTCCTTCGGGTCAAGATACTGGATAATATCGGCGGCCTGCTGCTCACCGAGCAGCAGCAGCAGAACCGCTGCCCGCTCGGTATTCGACAGGTTTTCAACCTCTTCCCGCGCCTTGGCGGAGGTTCCTTCATCAACCGCCGGGACCGCTGGCGCCGACTTGTCGGCCTCCTTCACAGCAGCGCCAGCCGCCTTGGGATCCTTTCCGTCCTTGCCAGCCTTGGCGTCTTTTCCGCCTTTGACGTCTTTGGCCTTCGGATTCTTGTCCGCAGCCTTGTCGTCTTTGCCACCCTTGCCGGCAGCTTTCGCTTTGTCCTCAGCCATTTCGCATCACCCCGCAGTTTGCAGCAGTCAGTTTGCTTACTGCTTGATCATGTTCTTCAGCACGCTCGCCACCCGCTTAGAATCTTCGGAGACGAGCATCCGGATCACGGCCACTTTGTCGTCGTAAGTGTTTGCAGTATCAAGCATATCAATCGAAATCGCCGACCTCTTAGGTTTGAGCCGCGCCTTGATGTCTTCCAGCGTTTCACCCTCGGCAATCTCGATCATGCCCTCTTCAAGTTCGTCGGTATCGTCGTCCTTGTCGCCATCCTTGGAGTCACCTTTCCCGTCGCCTTTGTCCCCATTGGCACCCGCTGCACCGGCCGCTGCGGCGGCCGCCGCGATCGCCACCGCATCGAGCGGCTTGCCATCGGCCCCGAGAATCGGCTTCCCATCCGGCCCGAGGAGTAACCCTGCCAGCTTGGGATCAGGCACAGCCACCGGCTCCGGCAGGAACGCCCGCATCACGGGACGTACGATAAAGAGCAGGATCATCACAAACACCAGGGCCGCCACGCTACTCTTGATTGCACCAATCAGCGTTTCACTCTCGTACCACGCCACTGGCGGACCCGCCGCCGCGACCGGCTCGAACTTGGCGGTCACGAGCGTGACAACATCGCCGCGCTTCTCATCGAACCCGATCGTCCCGCGCACCAGGTCCGTCAGCCGCTCAATCTCACCCGCAGTGAACCTCGCCTGCTTATCGGGTTTGGCATTTTCCTGGCCCACTGGGTCGTGAATCACTACTGCCACTGACATCCGCTCGATCGTACCCGTCGGATTCTTGATGTGACGAACCGTACGATCCAACTCGAAATTGCGTGTGCTGCGTTTACTGAGCGAGCCCGCGGTTGCAACCGGTTCTGGCGTGGCCGATGCATTCGGGCTGAAACGCGCATCAGGCGGCGGCTGATTGGACAGCGACCCCGGAATACCCTGAGCGTCGGGACGCGCAGTGCGGTCTTCAGCCAGCACCTCCGAGCGAGTCTTCGGACCCTCACGGCGCGAATCGAAGTCTTCGAAAGTCACTTCCTGCTGAGTGAAGTCAAGGCGGATATCCACCTGCGTCTTGACGTAATGCTCACCCACCACCGGCGACAAGATCTGCATCACCCGCGTGCGGTACTCGCGCTCCACCTGGCGCTTGTGCTGCAGTTGCGCGTTGGTGAGTCCCATTGCCGCTTCGCTGGGGGCGTCGCTCAGCAGATTGCCTTCGTCATCCACCACCGACACGTTCTCGGTCGGCAGATACGCCACGCTGGAGGAAATCAATTGAACGATGGCCCTCACCTGCGCCGGCGACACCATCCGCCCCTGATGCGGCGTCACCACCACTGAAGCCTTGGGCGCAATCCGCTCTCGGATAAACGGGCTTTGACGCGGCATCGCAAGATGGACCCGCGCCGCGCGGATGGAACCAATCGTCATCACGCTTCTTGCAAGTTCCTGCTCGATCGCGGCGTTGAAACGAACCTGCTCCATGAACTGGCTGGTGGTCATCGCCGACTGACCCTTCAGCGAGTCCAGTCCACCCGATACCGCGCCCTTGGGCAGACCTTGCGAAGCCAGCAGCATCCTCGCTTCGTGATAACGGGCGGGCGAAACGATCAGGTTGCCGTTCTCCGGATCCACCTTGGCATCGAAGCGGCCCGCTTTGAGTGCTTCCAGGGCTGCCTGACGGTCGGTCTCGCTGATTCCCGGCAGCAGCACGCGCCACTGGGGCGAAGGCGTCTGAATCCAGAGAAACATTGCACCAAACAACATCAATACCAGGACCGACAGAATGACCGGCATCGACTTCTTGACCGCCGGTTGCTTGAACAAATCGCCCATTTCAGCAAACGCGCCTGCGGGCAAAAACGCGGGCAGGCGAGACAGTGCAGAGGCTACGCCACCAGCCGGCGGCGTGCCGGCGTTGGCCGCAACGGGCACGGTCGAACCGGACCGAGGAACGGGTAGCGAATTTTCCGTCGGCGCAGGCATCTGGGGATCATTCGGACGGGCGGGCGCCTGTCCGGGTGCGGTCGTTGTGGCCATGATTCAACTCGAATAATTGTCGCGTGTCAGACCGGCATGTTGAGGATGTCCTCATACGCCCTGAGGACCTTGTTGCGAACCTGCAGCGTGGCTTCAAATGCGAGCGATGCTTTCTGCATGCCAAGAACCACCTCGGCGAGCGGGATCTCTGCGCCACGCTCATAGGCTTCGGCTGTCGCCCGCGCATTCGCCTGCGATTCATTGACTGCGGAAATCGCATTCTTGATCGCATCGCCGAATCCAGCTTTTTCAACCTGCTGGGTCTGCGGTCCGGAGGCAATCGCGGAGGCCGTATCAGCCTGCATGCTGATCTGCGTCTGGAACTTCCGAATCTGACTCAGCATCGACTCGACGTTGACCGCATGGGTACGTTCAATCATCCTGCAACCCCTTCGCCAAGCGCCACGAGGCCGCTACCCATCGGGTCGCGAAGTCGGGCGAGTTTGTACCTCAAGGTCCGGGGGCTGATCCCCAGCCGCGCTGCTGCTTCATTACGACTGGTGCTGCCGCGGATGGCATTCATGATCGCCTGATACTCGGTGGCGCGCACACTCGAGTGGAGCCCCTCATCGGAGGCAGGCAGCGGCGCCTGATGCGTCGGACCGCTGGCCCCGGGCCCTGGGTGGCTCTGGAACGACACACCTGACGATCGCCCCATCGGCGCGTATACCGGCGCAGGCTGCACCATCGCAGGGTCTTCCGCGCCGTAGAGACCACCCGCGAACCCGTTGGTCGCGAGGTCATCAAACACCAGATGTTCAATCTCGACGATCCCGCCCGTACAGAGTACGAGCGCCCGCTGCATGACGTTTGCGAGCTCGCGGACATTGCCGGGCCAACGGTAGGCAAGTAATGCCTCACCTGCGGGCCTGGACAAGAGCGGTGGCTGGGCGCTGTGCGAATGCTTCACCAGAAACAGCGCCGCAAGTGGAAGGATATCGCCCGGCCGATCCGACAGCGCGGGAATCGCCAGGCGAAAAGCGCTCACCCGGAAATAGAGGTCCTCGCGGAATTCGCGTGCGGCAATACCGGCGCGCAGATCGCGGTTGGTCGCTGCCACCAAGCGGAAGTCAAGCTTTACCGTATGGTTGCTACCCAGTCGGGTCAGCTCACGCTCCTGAAGAACGCGCAGCAATTTCGACTGCAGGGGATACGGCATCTCGCCAATCTCGTCGAGAAAGAGCGTCCCACCGTTAGCTTGCTCAAACAACCCGGTACGGCTCTGCGCGGCACCGGTAAACGAGCCCTTTTCATGACCGAATAGGATGCTCTCAATCAGCGACTCGGGAAGCGTCGCGCAATTGAGCGCCACAAACGGCGCTTTACTCCGGGGCGACGACTCGTGCAGCACCCGAGCCATCACCTCCTTACCCACCCCGGTGGGGCCCGAGACCAGGACCGAGATGTCCGAGCGCGCGACCCGCTGCGCGAGCGCAAGCAGCGTCTGACTGTTCGGGTCGGTGAACACGAAGGTTTTTTCCCGGCTGTCGGTGCTGGGAGCGGCTGCAACGCGAGGCCGCTGCTTCCAGGTGGCAACCGAAAAATCATCGGCCGCGATCACATTGTCAGCGCCATCGCGCATCGCCTGGACGGCGAGCTCGAAACGATCGCGGTCAATCCGCGCGATCAGCGCTGGCCGATTACCAAGCTGGGCGAAGCGCTTACGCAGCTCTGCGATCACCGCGGTGTCGTCAACCGGACGAACCACCACCCGGTCAACCGAAGGCGCTAGGGTCACAGCCTCGGTAATGTTACGCACCGGGAGGGGTCGTAAACCGGCCTCGATGAGGCATTCCCTCTCGATTTCGCCCAGTTTTTCAACCAGGTCGTACCAGACAATGCTTGCAGACTGTTCAGACATCTATACCACCCACGTCCTGAATTAGTTTTCCCGAGGACGGTTTAGCAATCGATGTGCCAGTAAATAAATATCAATAAAAACAAATACTTATATTTCAAAAAAGGGCAGAGTCGGGAATCCGACAACCCTTCAGTTTCTGGCAGCGAAAAGACGACAGGGGTGACCATCGGCCTGCAGGACCTCATGCGCAGGCAAGGCGCGACTCTTGAACCCGAAGCCGCGGCAGAGGTAGGGCGCTGCAGCGTCCCACGAGACAGCGAAGTGCTGGCATCGACGGCAATCGGGCTGGCCCGTCAGACTGCCGGCAACCGGGCTCACGCCGGTAGCCGAAGCGCCACTCACCCCGTACGCTGGCCGAACGCTACGTACGCTGCTAATTGGCGCAACGCTGGAACTGATCGACAGTGATCGCGCAGCGTCCGAGGGGTCATCGATATCAAAATAATCAATTCGACTTCGCGGCATGCTCCTGCTCCGCTGAAAACCGGAGGCGGTATCCCCCGACATGTTCGTTTTCTGGCAGTTCCGAATCTGGCGGAAAACGCCGGCATTCCCCGCCCATCATGTAGAAGTCGTCGTGAACCAAACAGTCCGCCTTGATCAGGGGCCACACCCTGTCGCGAAGAAAATCCTGATCGATCCAGCGCCACTTGGGTTCATGATTTTCGTAGTACTCGACCGCCTGATCGCTCAAACGCGGAAGTAGCCCCGCCACGCCTCCCCACATCCCAGCCATGATCAGTTCGGCGTGCTCGGGGTGATCGCGCATCACATGAAATTTCCGTCCTGAGGACAGCCATGCTTCAACTGCAGCGTATTCCCTGTGATTGACCACTGCGTCGCAGTCGCGACACAGGAAACGCTCCACGGTCGGATCGTCGGTCGCAAGAAACCGCCAGAAAAGTTTCAAATGCGTGCGGGCGTCAGAGGCCACCGGTATGACCCGCGCGCCGTAATCCAGCAGCGCCTGCACGATCTCGGTCGGTACCGTTTCGTCAACATAAAACCGCGCGCTCCACCCCGGATACTCCAGCGGCACCTTCTTCGCATTCAGCACCGCGTTATAGGTGTACTTTGGGTTATCGCCCCAGAGGCTGAAGCAGATCACGTTTCGCTCCGGCGCCTCGGCATCGTTCGGCCTGAACGGCGGAACGCTCAATGGCCAGGCAGCGCGCAGCTCCCGCGCACGCGTGTCATTCAGTCGCTGCTTTGCAAGCGTGTCCTTCGCCTCCAGCAATGCCTGGCCATGCGGCAACGCACCTTTGTGGTCATTACGCTCAAGCATGAGCTTGAGCATGTTCACCTGCCAGTCGTGCCCAACCTGAACCTGACACTCCCGCATCACGGACAGCGCCTCATCAAACCGCTTCAGCTCGCGCAGGGCCTGCGACTTGGAAATACGCAGCCGGTCATCCATCGGGGCCGACAACGAATCGATAAATTCAATCACCTCGTCATGGCTGTTCAGCGCCTTGAGCGCTGCCAACCGGCCATTGATCAGATTCCGATTCCCGGGATCGACTGCAAGCGCGTCGCAATAAGCATCGGCGGCCTCGCGCCATTGCTGCTTCGCCTCGTAGCATTGCGCGAGAACCATTCTTGACTGAAAAGCTCCCGCATCTATCGAAATCGAACGTAACGCATACTGCATTGCCTGCTCGACCATTTGCAGCCGGTAAAGCGCCGCAGCGAGATTGGAGTAGAAAGACGCATCTTCAGGCCGCAGGACAATCGCCTGACCGATCAGCCGAACCGCCTCTCGCAGCTCGCCACGCTGCATAAGCACCACTCCCTTCAGGTGCAATGCATCGGGCTGCTCGGGGTGGGCAGCGAGAATGTGGTCGTACAGTGCGCCCGCCTCGTCGAGCTTGCCCTCGCGATGAAGCGCTAGGGCGTCGGCCATCGTTGCCACATGTGTCTCCGATCAGGCTCCGAAGGCTTGAGGATACCCGCTTAGCCCTGGAGCAACTGAAGCACTGACTGCTGACTGGCGTTGGCCTGCGCCAAAATCGCAGTGCCGGCCTGTTGAATGATCTGATTCCTCGCGAGTTCGGTACTGATCTGCGCGTAGTCCGCATCCAGTATCCGGCTACGCGACTGATTCAACGCGCCGCTGGTCGTCATCAGGTTGTCCACTGCCACCGTCAAGCGATTCTGGAATGCACCAAGGGTCGCGCGATTCACCAGGAGCTGGTCCAGCGCACGGTCAATCGCGGTGAGCGCACGACCGGCAGATTCCTGCGTCACGATCGTGAGCGCGCCTCCCACCAGCACATCCGACCCGCCCTGAGCGGCAATTCCAATCTTCGACAGCGAGGCTGTGTTCTCAGCCTCCACCCTGATCTCGGCGTTTACGTCTGAAAAGAGGGTGATGCGACCCTTCACAGTCAGGCCGGAATTACCCTGTCCGGCCGTGCCGGTGGCAGCATCACCGCTCAGGGACGTAGCGCCGGTAACCAGTGGCGTACCACTCGTGTCGTTGACGGTAATGTCGGCACCGCCCGCTGATTTAAGGATCAGCACACCCGAGTTGCTCGCCGACGCAATGATGCCGTTAACACCTGCCGAGTTGATCTGTGAGGTGAGATCGGCGAGCGTCAGCACGTTGGTCGTGCTAATCGCCGCCCCGTTGATCGAGAACGTCGCAGCAGCCACATTGTTGAGGTTCACTGCGACCTGAACTTCTGTGACTGCGGTAGCCTTGACCCCAGACTTTTCGGCCACCATGTTGATGGTCGACGCTTTCGCGATAGCCGAAGAGTCAGCGGAAGTGCCGATTCGCACACCGTTGATTCGGATGTCATCCGACACTGAGATCGCGGCGGTCGACACCGATACGCCGGTAAACTTCGATCCGTCGCCGGTCTCGTTAAGCCCCATGCGCTGCAGATCAGCGACCGTGCCCACGCCGCCGGGGTAGCCATTGGCGTCGCTTCGGGCATACAGCTTGATACCCTCATTCGTGAGGCTGTCCATCGAGATATAGCCGGTGTAGGTGCCCGCCGTAAATCCTGCGGTCGACGTTGCAGCGACCACGATGTCTTCGCCTGTATTGTTCGAGAGCTCTATGATGCCCGCCTGCGAAATGGTCGCCACAATGCCACCCACGTCGCGGTTGATGTTAGCCACCAGTTCAGCGATCGAGCCCGCAGCGCCAACCGCTTTGGTATTAATCGTCAAAGCACCGGCCGCAAACGACTCTGCTGTGGGGGTGGTACCCCGGAGTGTGTTGAAGGCCGCGACCTTCACCTGATGCTGGCCAATGTTTGTGTTCAGAGCCGAGGCAAGCACCTTGGCCGCGTTGGTGTTGCTGAGCGGTACGGTTGTCGTGCTTGCAAACGCCGGCTTGTTATTGATCAGCACGTCGTCGGTGGCATCGATTGTTGCGATGGAGCCTACCCGCCCGCTGGTCATCTCGCCTTCTACGGCGTACCCCTGCAGGCCCAGACTCTTTGAGCGTGCATCCACCACGCCTACCTTCACCTGCTCGCCCTCCTTCACACCGGTCTGCAGCATCACGGGGTTGTTTTGCCCGTTAATGAGCTTGATGCCGTTGAAGTTGGTGGTAGCGGCCACGTTATCAATCTCGGCCACCAGCTGATCCATCTCAGCCTGCAGCGCCTCGCGATTGCCTCGGCTCATGGTGCCGTTGGCCGCCTGCACGCCCAGTTCGCGCATCCGCTGAAGCATATTGGAGATTTCACCCAGCGCGCCCTCTGCAGTCTGCATCATCGAAATGCCATCATTGGCATTGCGTATGGCAACCGAGATGCCGCGCAGGTCGGCGGTCATCCGCGTGCCGATCGCGAGGCCCGCCGCGTCGTCTTTAGCAGAGTTGACCCGCTTGCCCGTCGACAACTGATTCATATGGTCAGTCATCGAGCGATCGTTAACCTTGAGCGCCTGATGAGAAAACAGCGCCTTGACGTTGGTATTGATGATAGTCATTTAGGTGACCTCACTTTGTTTTCGTTTAATGTGCCGTAGCGGCAATGGGTCGCCGCTTCGTGGGCATTGCGTTGCCGCGACACTTGCGCGTACGCTCGAGCATCATGCGTGTAAGGTCTGATGCCTTGTCGCCCTGGATAAAAACCAGCTTCTCCAACAAAACCACCGCACACAGCCAGTCCTGTCGTACGATGGCAACCAGTGCCGAGATGGCCAGCACGCCCTCGCTGTCGGGAAAGGTCTCAAGACCCTCCTCGGCCAACTGTTGCGCCTGGTCTAGCTCGTTATCTGATACAAGCTGCTGGATTGACGCCCGAATCTGGTCCGGCGTCGGGAAGCCGACAGTGCGTGGGCCTCTCGAAACGAGAAACTCGCGTGGTGCCTGCAGAGATGCCGAATTTGTCATGGAATGCTCCAGTTTCGTGACACCCCGTCGACAGCAATCCCCGTGCCAGCTTTTCCGTCAGGTCAGCGGCATGTTTCCTGCATGCAACGCCCGCGACTGATTCCGGGTCATCCGAGCCTCCTAAGCAAACGAGGCCTTGACACCAGGTCAATCAGACAGATGGAATAGACGAGGCGTCGGAGCACGAACGGATGGTCAAGGCTTCACGAGCGGCGGTCGGATCCCGGGGCTCCCGGAAGGCAGGACAGGTGTCTCCGGTTGCGGCGAGCCCGCAAGCAGCGCGCGCCACCATTGCTCAGGTGGTTCAGCAGGCCGAGGCGCTGATGAGTAGCGGTCAACGCGACGCTGCTCTCGCCCACTACCAGCAGTGGCTTGCTACCGCGCCGGGCACGCCGGGTGCGCATCTGGTGTGGTTCAACCTTGGCACCGAGCTATCCAAGACAGATCACGCCGCAGGCGAGGCCGCCTACCGGGAGGCGATTCGTATCGCGCCCGACTTCGTTCAGGCCTGGGTGAATCTGGGCTCGCGGCTCGATGCGCTTGGCAAGGCCCAGGAGGCACTCAGCACCTGGCGACACGCCCGCGAGCTTGTCCGTAAAGCTGCTACCCCCGACCCCGAACTTGAGCGCATGGCACTCAACAATCTGGGTCGGGTACTGGAGCGCGAGCGCGAATTTGCCGAAGCCGAACAGTGCCTGCTTGACAGCCTCAAGATCGACGGCAATCAGTATGAAGTGTTGCAGCATGTGATTCGGCTGCGGCAGCGGCAGTGCAAGTGGCCGGTGTGGAGTCCGATTCCCAACATTGGCGCCAACACCCAGCTGATCGCCACCTCGCCGATGGCGATGTTGGGCTTGGCTGACGACCCCGGGCTGCAATTACTTGCCGCCCGAACGTTCGTTGAGCGCACCTACCGGCAACTGATTGCCGATACCGTTCCGCTCGTCTCGCGCGCGAGCGCGCGCCACGTGCGTGCGGGCGAGCGCCTGCGCATTGGTTATGTTAGTGGCGATCTCTGCATGCACCCGGTGGGGCTGCTGCTCGGCGGCTTGCTGGAATCGCACGACCGCAGCCGGTTTGAGGTGCATGGCTACTGCTGGAGCCCCGAGGATGGGTCGCCGCAGCGCCAGCGTCTGAAGGGCGCGTTCGATCGGCTCACCCTCATCAAGGGGCTGTCAGACCGGCAGGCGGCCGAGCGAATTGCCGCAGATGGCATTGACATTCTCATTGAACTGCAGGGCCTCTCCGCCGGGGCGCGGCCGGCCATTTGTGCTCATCGTCCCTCAGCGGTTCAGGTCACCTGGCTGGGTCTGATCGGGACCAGCGGCCTGCCCTGGATCGACTATGCGGTCACCGATCGCTGGTGTGTGCCCGAAGATGACGAGCGCTTTTATAGCGAAAAGGTCATCGCGCTACCCACCGTGTTTCAGCCCGGGGACCGTGGCCGTCTGGCCAATGAAACGCCAACCCGGGCGGCGGTAGGTCTCCCGGATGACAAGTTCGTCTTCGCCTCATTTAATAACAGCTACAAGCTCGCGCCCGAAATGTTTGCCACCTGGATGCGGGTGCTGCACCGGGTTCCCAACAGCGTGCTTTGGCTGCTGGACGACAACCCGGTGGCCACGGCCAATCTGCTTGAAGCTGCGGCCTCGCACAGCCTGCCGCGCGAGCGGATCATTCTCGCGCCGCGTACCAGTCATGCCGAATATCTGGCGCGCATGCCGCTTGCCGACCTCTTTCTGGACAACCACCCCTACAACGCAGGCGCCACTGCGGCAGATGCCTTGTGGGTGGGCCTGCCGCTTCTCACGATGGCGGGCCGCACGTTTATCTCGCGCATGGCGGCAAGCCTGGTTCGCACGGCCGGGCTGCCTGATTTCGTTGTTCATTCGCTTGCCAAGTTCGAAGAAAAGGCCGTTGCCCTGGCGAGCGACCCCGTTGCGTTGGCCAATGCCCGCGCAACCCTGATCACAGGGCGCACGCAGTCTCCTCTTTTTGATGCGCCGCGATTTGCGCGCGAACTCGAAGAGGGCCTGGTGCGGGCATGGATGGAAACCACGGGGCAGTCAGTACCCAAGCCGGTGGCGACCCCGGCGAGGGTGTCGGCTATTAGTCCCCGCCCTGCGCGACCCAGCGACGAACGGCGTTTGCTGGTGAGGGGTTGGCGCGGCATCAATCATTCGTTTGCGCTCGTCAATCAACAGCAACTGCTTGAGTTGATGCGCGAGCCTGGGCTGAAGATCTTTCATGAGGATCTGCCCACGCCGCTGAAGTCCTGGCATGACGGCAAGGTGCAGGCGGGTTTCCCCAGCGGGGAGGACGCGGCGATTCAGGCGCTGCCCTCCCCCGACGGCGGCACATACGACGCGGTATTTACGCTTGCCGCACCATTTGCGCCACTTGCGGTGCGGGGCCAGCATCGGACAGCGATGTTTGCCGTCACCGAGTTGGGCCCGGGCGAAAACAGTTTTGCTGCGGGCGTTGAGGACCCCGGGCTGTACTGTCGCGATGCGAGCGAGTTCATCGTGACGCCTACCCGATGGTCGCGTGATCGCCTTGCCGAGTATGGCTTTGCTGCCGACAGGATTCACATCGTGCCGCACGGCGTGCGTACCGATCTGTTTCGGCCACTCTCATTGGTGGAGCGAACCGGTGTGCGGAAGCAGGTGGGCTATCAGCCTGATGAGTTTGTGTTTCTGAATCTCGGCGGCATGTTCTGGAATAAGGGGCCCGATCTGCTGATCCGGGCGTTTGCCGCAGTGCATCGCGTAGCCGGCTCGCGCCGCGTGCGGCTGTTACTCAAGGACCAGCGTGGCCTCTATCAGCAGACCGCGGACACAATTCTGCAGCAAGTCGTGAGCGAGTATCCGGGGCTTGTCACCGAGGAGGTT
>SYIM01000309.1 GCA_005798775.1 Burkholderiales bacterium | reverse complement strand
GGCGGACGGCAGGACATTTGAACAGGTTCTAGCCGTAGCCGGTATAAGATGAGGCGCGGGTGATTTCGTCTCAAAGGAGGCCCATTACGCCTTAAAGCCTCCATTTTTCCACAAATCGACTGGCTCATGCCAAGCGTGTTGGGCAACTCCACCCACTCGACCGCATCCACATACACCGACAGATACCAGGCATGCACCTGCCGCGGCTCCACGCCAAGGAGCAGAGCGTAAAGCCCGGTCACCATGAGGCGTTGAATGTGATGCGCGTAGCCAAGGCGCAGCGTCTGGCCGATGGCATCCGACAGGCAGGCCATTGGCGCCTTGCCGGTCCAGTAGAACTCGGGTAGGGGCTCGCGCGCATCAAGCACGTTCATTTCAAGGTAGGCCGGCATCCTTAGCCAGTAGAGACCTCGCACGTATTCGCGCCAGCCCAGAATCTGCCGGATGAAACCTTCCACCGAAGCCAGGTCGGCACGGCCCGCGCGCCAGGCCTCTTGCGCCGCTTCAATCACTTCCAGCGGCGACAAGAGCTTCAGATTCAGCGCAGCCGATAGCAGCGAGTGATAAAGCCAGGCCTCGCCGGCCCAGATCGCGTCCTGCCAGCGGCCAAAGCCACACAGCCGACAGGCGATGAAGTCGTTCAAGGCGACAACGGCTTCCTCGCGGGTGACCGGCCAGCCGAATTCAGTGAGATCGCCCGGGTGTGACGCAAACCGTGCGTTGACCAGTCGGATCACCTCGAGGGTCATGTCGTCGGGGGCGAACCGGCGGGCCGCGGGCAGCATGCCGGGGCCTTCGGCACCGAAGGCCTCGCGATTGTCGGCATCGAAGTTCCACTGTCCACCCGCCGGACCCCGACCGTCGGCCGCGCTGGCGTCCTCAACCATCAGCACATTGTGGCGTCGCCGCATTTCCCGATAGAAATACTCCAGGCGCAGCTGTTTGCGTCCGGCGGCGTGACGCGCGAATTGCTCGCTGCTGCACAGGAAGTGGCGATCGCCGCGCAGTTCAAGCGACACGCCCGAGCGCGCGCACTGGTTGCGAATCGCCTCCAGCACCCGCCAGTCGCCCGGCTCGCTCATCACCACCGCCCGCGGCATCGCCTGCGCGAGGGTTTTCTCGAGCGCGCTCGCAAGCGATGCGGCGGGCCCGTCTGCACCATCGAGCGCGTGGTAGGCAACCGGCCAGCCTCGCGCCTCGAGCGCCTGCGCAAAGTGACGCATGGCCGACAGAAAAACCGCGATCCGCTGTTTGCTGCTTGGGACGTGGGTGGATTCCTCGATCGCTTCGCACATCCAGACTCGGTCGAGCGCCGGATCGAAACCGTCGAAGACGCTCGACCGCAGGTCGAGCTGGTCGCCCAGCACCAGAACCCAATGGCGGGGCGTGCGTGGCGGCTGCGGCTGGCTGCTGGGGCGACGGGGCATGAAGTACTTTCTGTAAACCGTTGACTGTCACTCAGCCCGGTGCAGGCCGCGCGCGGCGACACCGCTCCGAGCAATAACGGACCGATTCCCAATTGCGCGCCCAGGCCTTGCGCCAGGTCATGGTGCGACCGCAGGCCGCACACGGTTTACTGGGGAGGTATTGCTTGTTGCCCTTGAACATGGCCGAGACCATAACGACGGAGGCCTTCCTGCGCAAATGCAGGGGTTTGGGCAGCCCCGTCGAAACACACCCGTTCCGGGCGGCCGCTCGGGTGCGATCGACGCGCGGGCGATACACTTGTGCCTTTGCCGGGACCCGCCGCAACCGCACGCGCGGTGCACGCCGGATTCGCCTCTCCGACCAGGATCTTCCGATGAACGCTCCGCTGCGCGCCTCCCCCTACCCAGCCACGCCACCGGTCCATCCCGACGAGGTCTCGAATCTGCCGCGCGAGGAGGCCCTTCGCCGGCGCTACGGCCCCGAGGCCGCCCTTCCCCCCATGCCGGCGAGCCCAATCGTCGACACCCTGCTTCGACACCGGTCGGTTCGCGCCTTCAGCGATCAGTTCCTTCCCGATGGCACGCTCGAGATGCTGGTCGCGGCCGGTCAGTCTGCAGCGAGTTCGTCCAATGTTCAGGCCTGGAGCGTGATTGCGGTGCGCGACCCGGCTCGAAAGGTCCGGCTCTCGGTGCTGGCGGGCAATCAGGAACACATCCGGCGCTGCCCGTTGCTCCTCCTATGGGTGGCCGATCTCGCCCGGCTCGACCGCATCGCAGCCTCGCGCGACATCGAACCCCACGGCACGCGCTATCTTGAAATGTTGCTGGTGGGCGTGATTGACGCAGCACTTGCCGCACAAAACGCCGTGCTCGCAGCCGAGTCCATCGGTCTGGGCACCGTCTACATCGGGGCCATGCGTAACGAGCCTGAACAGGTGGCGGCCGAGGTAGGCCTGCCCGACGATGCCATGATCGCCTTCGGGCTGTGCGTGGGCTTTGAAGACCCCTCCGCCCCAACCGCTGATATCAAGCCCCGCCTGCCGCAACGCGCAGTGCTCCATCACGAACAGTATTCAGCCCAGTCCGAACCCGCAGACGTATCCGCCTATGACCAGACGATCGCCGGATTCCAGGCTTCGCAGGGCATGCGCGCGGCCGACTGGAGCCTGCAGACGGCCAGGCGGGTGCATGAACTGCGCGGCCGCGAGCGGCTCTCCGAGGCACTGCGCGCACTCGGCCTCGGCATGCGCTGAACGCTGATCACGACATGCTGGTTTTTTCCGCCCTGCTCACCGCACTGATCTCGCCGCTCGGAAGCGCGCTCGCACTGGGTCTGGCCGCGCTTTTGCTGGGGCTCACGCAGTGGCGCAAAACCGCACTGGTCCTCGGGCTGGCGGTATTTGGCTGGCTCGTCGTCTGGTCGCTTCCGATCACCGCCAACTGGATCCAGGCCCATGTCAGCCGCGACCATGCGCCGGTGGTGAGCGAGGAGCAGATTGCAGCCATTCCCAAGGCCGGTGCCATCGTTCTGCTGGGCGGCGGCGTGTCGCCGCCCACCGAGGCGCGTCCCTGGCCCGATCTGGCCGAAGCCTCAGACCGGGTCTGGCAGGCGGCAAGACTCTGGCATGCCGGGCGAGCGCCCCTCATTGTGGCCAGCGGCGGTCATGATCCGGCCACCCACACGCAGTCGGAGGCCGAGGCCATGCGCACGGTCCTGCGCGCTTTCGGCGTGCCCGATTCGGCCATCGTGCTCGAGGCCCGCAGCCGCAACACCCGCCAGAACGCCACCGACAGCGCAGCGACCCTGGCCGAGCGCAATATCCGCCGGGTGCTGCTGGTTACATCGGCCTCGCACATGGCGCGCTCGGTATCCCATTTCCGCGCCGTCGGCCTGGAGGTAGTGCCGGTCGCCACTGATTCCGAGAGCATCGACTACGCCGATCTGCGGCGGTTCATTCCGACTGCCAGCGCGCTTGATCTGAGCGCCCGCGCGCTTAAGGAATGGGTTGGTCAGATCGTCTGGTAACCGGCTCGCTCAGACCAGCGCAAAAAGCGGCTCACCCTCGCAAGGCGCCACCACCTCCCCCACCACTGTAGCCGCCACGTAGCCCAGCGCGTGAAGCGCCACCACACACTCGCGGGCACGGGCGGCAGGTACACCGGCGATCAGCCCCCCCGAGGTTTGCGGGTCAAAGAGAAGTTGAACGCGGGGGTCCGCCGACAGGCGCCCATAGCCAGCCACCAGTGGCGAGATGCGCAGATTGCCAGCGTGGAGTGAACTCCGGTGCCCGTCCGCAAGCGTGGCCAAGGCGCCCGGCAGCGCGGGCACCGCAGCAAGCGTCAACCGCGCCCCCACACCGCTTGAGCGCACCATCTCGGACAGATGCCCCAGTAGGCCGAAGCCCGTCACGTCGGTGCAGGCGCGCACGTCATGTGCACGCAGGCACTGGGCCGCCGCCTGATTGGACTCAAGCATGCTCGTCAACATTTCATCGATCCAGGCGCTCCGCGCGGCAAGCATGGCTCGTGCGACCAGCAGGGTGCCGGTACCCAGCGGCTTGGTGAGCACCAGTGCGTCACCCGGCATAAGCCCGGATTTGCGCATGAGCGAGGTGAGCGATGCCGGTGTCGTACCGTTCACCGCAAACCCTATCGCGAGCTCCTGCCCCTCGGCGGTATGCCCACCCACCAGCGCACAGCCCGCCTCGCGGAGCACGTGGAGCGCGCCGCTCATCAACTGCACCAGCAGTTCCTCGACCCTGGCATCGAGCGCCGGCGGCACCGTCACGAGCGCGGCCGCGCTCTGCGGCGCCGCGCCCATGGCGAACAAATCGCTCAGCGCGTGAGTGGCTGCGATCCGGCCAAACAGCCAGGGGTCATCAATAAACGAGCGAAAGAAATCGACGCTCTGGACCAGCGCCTGCCCGGCGGGCAACGCGATCACGGCGGCATCATCGGGCGCATCAAGCCCGATCAGCACGTCCGGGTGATGAGCCGGATCGAGGCGCGCCAATACTCGCGACAGGATGTCGGCACCCACCTTCGCGCCGCACCCCCCGCATCGCATGGCAAGGACCGACAGCGCCTGCGTGGCCTCGGCCGGATCCAGAGCGAGCCGGTGCCGCTCGGTAACCACGGATTCCCGCATGGCCTCGCGCGGCATGGCAGACGGCGCGAACCGGCGCATGAAGCGCTGGTCGATCCAGTCTTTCCACTGCCAGACCCAATGCCCCGAGAAACCGAATGGCCCGCGCGAGGCAATGGCATGGCGCCCACCTGTGGACAGCAACGCGAGCCCGTGGCGCTGCGGTTGATAGGGCCTGAGCGGCTCACCGCGCAAGGCTCGGCGCAGATTATCGGCAAGCGGCCGCCCCATCCGGACTGCAAAGACTCCAGCTTTCTCCAGCGCACGCCCGGGGTAGGACACGATATCGCCAGCAGCAAACACCGCCGTATCGGTCCGCGAGCGCAGGCTGCTCTCGACCTCGATGAACCCCTGACGGTCAAGAGCCAGGCCGGTATCGCGTAACCAAAGCGCGCCCCCCGCCTGAGTCACCCAGATGATCTCGTCATGCTCGAAACGCTCGCCCCGCCAGATCACCGCACCCGCATCCACCCGCGTGACCGGCTTGCCAAGTCGTAGCTCGATGCCGCGCGCTGCAAGCAAAGGAAGCACCTGGCGACGGACCGCATCGGCGTGCGTCGGGAGCACCCGCGGGTCGGTGCCGTAGAGCGCGATGAGCGGGGCATCCCCGGGCCGCCCCAATTCGCGCAGACGGGCCCCCAGCCGCTCATGGAGCGCGAAGGCGAGCTCCACTCCGGCTGCGCCCGCGCCCACCACGGCAATACTTGCCCGGCGCGGCAGGCCTGAGAGCCTCTGGTGGAGCGAGAGCCAGCGATCATTGAAGCCGTCGATGGGCTTGACCCCGACCGCATGCTCGGCCGCCCCAGGCACAGCATCGCTTCTTGGCGTCGATCCCAGGTTGAGCGATAGAAGATCGTAGGCGATAGGCGGCCGCCCCGCGAGCAACACGCGCCGCGCAGCACGATCGACACCGGTGACTTCAGCTCGAATCAGTGTGGCGTGCGCAAACCGGCACAGGCGGTCGAGGTCGATATGCACCTCTTCCCACGAATAGTGCCCGGCGATATAGCCGGGCAGCATGCCGGAGTAGGGGCTTGAGGATGAGCGACTGACAAGCGTGAGCCGCACTCCCGGCTCCGGATGCATCGCAAAGCGTCGCAACACCCCGACGTGGGCATGGCCACCGCCCACCAGCACGAGGTCCCGCAGCACGGAGTCAGCCAGCGCGCAGGTAGTCGCGCAGCGCCCGCTGCGTGGCGGCTTCGGTCATGACATCCGCCGTGCGAACCGATTCGTCTTTCAGGCGACTGCGAAGATCCTCGGCAGCCGTAGCCACCGCGGGCGCGGCCTCATCACGGCGGGCGACGCGCTCGGCTCGGCGTGAATCAACCCGTATCGAAGCAGTACGGTCATCATCGGAGCGCTGAGCGCGCGCGCGATCCCCCAAGGGCCGCTCGGCGGCGCGCATTTCGCCAACGGATGAGCGCTGGCCAGGCTCCACCTGCGAGGCCGTCTGTGAGGCCGTCCGTGAGGCCAGGAGGTCTCGCGGCTGCAGAGCCGAGCCGGTGAGCTGGTCACGCTGCGAGTCGAATCGGCTGCTGGCCAACCTGGTCGAAGGGGAAAACCCGCCCTCGGCCGTCGCCGCTGTTTTGACCCTGCCCGCGGCATCGGGTGTGGCCCGCCCCGGGTCACGCGCAGCCGCGGCGTCGGGCCGGGCGGCTCGTCTTGACTCCTCGGCGAGCGCCATCTGCTCGAGCCGCTGGCGCATCGTGTCGCCCAGGCGACCACGATCGGAGATGCTGTCGCTCGCAGAGGACGCCTGGGGCCCTGCACCCACACCACCAACGGATACCATCGTTGCCCTACTTGGCCATGCCGAGAATGGATTTGCCCATGGCACGCGGATCCCGCTGCGGCCAGCTGCCTGAATCCACCCAGGACAGGAAATCGCCCAGCTCGCGATTAAACGCGTCGGGCACCTCGATGTTGATGGTGTGCCCGGCATTGGGGATCACCGCCATGGCAGCCGATGAGATGACTTCCTTCATCATGAGCGCCGGTAGGAGGCAAGGCCAGTCTTCATCGCCATTCAGGATGAGCGTGGGCACCTCGATACGAGCCATGTCATCGCGCAAATCGAAGAGCGACGGCCGCTCGCGTTGCACACCCAACTGCGTATTGGCCGATCCGAGAGCCGAATGCCGGCGAAAGTCGGCCTTGAATTCTTCGAACCCGCGCGGGTCTTTATTCTGAAACTGGACCCGGGTGGGACCCAGCGCGTAACGATCGACAAACGCATCCATGCCCTGCTCCAACAGCATGGCGGCCGATGCCTCGGACTCACGACGGAACTGGTCACGTTTGTCCGGCTCGGCACCATATCCGCAGCCCGCCACACAAAGTGACAGCGCGCGATCGGGGTGATGGATGCCAAAGTGTAACGTGGCAAACCCACCCATCGACAGGCCAACGATATGGGCACGCGCCACGCCGAAGTGATCCAGCACGGCGATAGCGTCCTGAACGGCCCGCTGTTGCGAGTAGGAGGCCGAGGTGGGCGGCACATCAGACGGCGGATAGCCGCG
>SYIM01000308.1 GCA_005798775.1 Burkholderiales bacterium | reverse complement strand
AGAGCATGGTGGTGGGCTTGACGATGGGTTCCGACAGACTGATGGCCGGCAACTCAATAGGCAGCCCCCCCGCCTGCAACACCCCGCGACGCACATCATCGGCACGCTGCCTCATATGGCCATGGCACTGGTTGATATCGCTCCAGGTGTTCACGATCGCGATCACCGGCTTACCCACCCAGTCGGCATGCGAGTAGCCCATCTGCATGAGACGGGAACGGTGGCCGAAGGAACGAAGGTCATCCGGTGCAAACCAGCGCGCGCTGCGCAGGGTATCAGGGGTTTTACGGGGCATCGTACGGCTCCTGGAAGCGTGTCACACGAGCCCGATCATAGCGATCTCAGGCGCGAACCCGCGGGACGCGTTCCAGCGGCACGAACCCGGCGTGGGCGTGCCCTCAGCAGTGGATGAACGTGCGATCGATATCGTAGAGGCTCGCCACCGACTGCGCGGCCGCAACATGCCCGGCGTGCCGCGCGAGCAACTCGGGCCGAAGCAGCCAGATCGCCTGCAGGCCGGCCGCCTGCGCACCGGCAACGTCAAGGGCCGGATCATCACCGACATGGAGGGTATCGGCGGGCGCCGCACCCGCGAGTTGGCAGGCAGCGTGAAACGCGCGCGGGTCAGGCTTTGCGCAGCCCAGTTCATGGGCCGACACCACACCGGTGAAGAACCTGGCGAGCCCGATTCGATGCAGATCGGCATTACCGTTGGTGAGCGCCACCACCGGCAGCTTCGCCGACCAGCGCTCGAGCACCGGCAGCACATCGTCAAAGAGGCTGACCTGCTGCCTTGCCTCAAAAAAAACATCGAAGGCAGGCTGCGCAAGCGAAGGATCATCGCCAGCACGGGCAAGCGCCCGCCTGAGCAGCTCAAGACGCAGAAAACCGACGTCGTGTGCCCGCTCGGGATGATCGGTCATCACCGCCTCTCTGAGCGCCACGCGGGTATCGGCATTGAGGAACGCAGCCGTCGCCGGTGCGTGAGCACCCAGCCAGCTCGCGAGTGTGCGCTCAGCGTGCTTCAACACTGGCAGCATTGGCCAGAGCGTGTCGTCAAGGTCGAGGGTGATGGCACGCGGCCAGCGCGCCCGGGCGGCACTGCCTTGGCGCACCAGCTCAGATCCGGACATAGCGGTGTGTGAAGCGGTCAGATTCACCGATGGCGGCAAATTTTTCCCGATCGGCGGCGCCACCCCTGAAACTCGGTGGCAGCGACCAGACACCATTCACGTGGTATCGCGTGTCATTGGGATTGGCGTTGATTTCGCTTCGCGCATCCAGCCGAAAACCCGCCGCACGTGCACGATCTTCCATGAGGGCCTCCGAGACATATCCGCTGCGAGCCATCCAATCAAGCGAGGCACCCACCGGCGCGCGGTGATCGACCACGCCCAGCACACCGCCCGGCTTCAGCACCGACGCAAACGCCTTCAGCGTGTCGTCGAGATGACCGTCGGTCACCCAGTTGTGCACATTGCGAAAGGTGAGCACCGCATCGACCTGCGCTGGCATACCAGGGTCGATGAAGCGCGGACCGGTAGGCAGCGTGACGGTGGTCACGCGGTCGTAGAGCGCGGGGCGCACAGCTAGAAATGCATCGAACACCGCGCGCGACCGGCGACGGTATTCACTGAGATCAGATTTCGAATAATGGGCCGCGACCAGCCGCCCCCGATCGCGCAGCAAGGGCGCGAGAATCTCGGTATACCAGCCTGCGCCCGGGGCGATTTCGATCACGCTCTGCGACGCGTTCATCCCGAAAAAGCGCAGTGTTTCGAGCGGATGACGCCAGCGGTCGCGCGCGCGGTTGGCGGCACTGCGATGCGTGGCCGCCACCGCAGCGGACAGCCCGTCATCGGACACCGCGCCGGACGACTGCGCCAGCACAGGCACCCCTGCAGCGCTCAATGAAACTGCGGCGAGCAGCCGGCGGCGCGCCAACTCGGGACGGTTCCTAAAAGCAAGGTCTGACATGCACGATCTCCTGATCAGGCGGTCGGCTCGCCCGAGGTAATGGTGCGACGAACCACAACAGGCTTGCCGCCATGACGGCGCTTGAACATCCACGCAGCGAGCGCCGAATCCAGGTAGTCGGCGTGGCCGGGAAACCAGCGGGCGAGTTCGTCGGCCAGACCGCGGCAGGTTTGTAAATGGTCGCCCTGCGCGAGCAGCGCCTGCACCTCGCGCACCGAATTCAGCACTGCCGCATGCTCGTCAATGTGACAATCGCGCGGGGGAAATTCGGTCTCCCTCATCCATTGATCTTCCTGGCCAAAATGCGCCTCGAGATGGTCTCGTACCTGCGAAAGACGGGCTGCGAGCTGATCGTCTGGCGCACTTCGAAGCGCCTCCACCTCAGCAACAAATTCCTCATGTAGCCGATCCATGGCCGGATAGCCAAGTAGCAGCGCGTCAGTCCATTCAAGTGGGTCGGGCGTATTCATTTGAAGAGCAGTATCAGGGCCAGGAGCGTCAGAAACACGAGGAGGAGTCTTCGGAATAACTGTTCGTTGAGTCGGTATCGAACCCGCTTGCCGATGGCGAGCCCTGCCGCCATCGGCGCGAGCCCGAACGCAGACAACACCAGATCCACGTTGGTCATGCGGTCGTACCACATCAGGGCGCCGTAGAGCGGGAGCGCAGCGATGAAATAAATGGTGCTGATGGAACTCACAAACGTCTCGCGATCCAGCCGGAGCGCGAGCAAATAGGTAAGCGTCACCGGCCCGGTGAGCGACGAGACACCGCCTAGAATGCCGGCGAGGAGGCCCACCACGATCCCCACCCGGGCTTCTTTTTCACGGCTGATGGATAGAGTGGGCTGCCAAACCATCGATGCAACCGCCAGCAGGAGTGCGATGGCGAGCAGGTCGTTCAACTGCGCGGGCGAGAGCGCCAGCGTGAGCTTAACCGTCAGGATCGTGATGATGAACTGCGCAATGATGAGACCGCCGAAACGCTGCAGCGTTTCAACAATTCGTCCGCCATCGATTGCCTGATAGAGATTCGACAGCGCGACCGGCGCAGCCAGAAGCGAGATCGACTGATAGCTCGACAGACCCAAACCCAGCAGCGGCGTGCTGACCAGTGGCAGCCCCACGCCAAGCGCCCCCTTCACCAGCCCCCCGGCGAAGAGCGCGCCGATAAAAAGCGGCCACGGGAAGGTCGCATCGAAAATGGCGGCGATCAAGCGCCGCTGCCTGATAGCGTGTGAACGATCATCACCATCACTCGGACTTAAGATCAGCCACCCTGGCCGCGCGCGCCATCAGTTCGTTTTCACGCACGATGACCTTGGCGTAGTCGGCAGGGCCCGCACCCACTGCCTCGATCACAGCGGTGTCGAACGTGCGAATGACTTCGGGCATCTTCACCACCTGGGCGATTTCGCCTGCCAAACGGTCGATCGCCCACTGCGGCGTGCCGGCAGCAGCCATGGCGCCGATCACCACTGCAAAATCGAAGCCCGGTACCACCTCGGCGATGGCCGGTACGTCGGGGGCCTGCGGCGAACGGCTCGCAGCGTTACTTGCCAGGATACGGACCTGCCCGGCCTTGACGAACCCGGCCATCGAAGGCAGCGCCGCTACCGAAAATTCCACCTGCCCGCCAACGAGCGCCGGGGTGGACTGCCCGGAGCCGCGGAACGGCACGTGGCGAACCTTGAGGTCGAGCGCAGCTTTCAAGGCCTCCATGGTGAGGTGATGGGTGCTGCCAATTCCCGATGAGCCGTAAGTAAATTCATCGGGTTTCGACTTCACCAGATCGATGAACTGCTTAAAATTTGTCACACCGGTTTTCGGATGCGCGACTACGAAAAGGGGTGAGCGGGCAATGAGCGACACCGGCAGGATGTCTTTGCCGACCTGATACGGCACCTGACGATTCACCAGCGGGGTGATCGAAAGCATCGATCCATCCGACACGATAAACGCGTGACCATCACCCGGGCTGCTCTGCTGCAGCACCTGAAAGGCAATCACGCCATTACCCCCCGGGCGGTTATCGATCACCACCGACTGGCCCATCCGCTCGGTGAGCCGTTGGGCCACGGTGCGCGCGACTGAATCGGGCAGACCGCCCGCGGCGTATGGAACGATCAGGCGGATAGGTTTGGAGGGATAGCCCGCGGGGGCTGCCGACTGCGCACCCGCGATGAGCGGCGCAAGCGCCAGAGCGAGCGCAGCGGATGCGGTACGGATCAGTTGCATGAGTAGTCTCCCGGAAAGCGCGCCAGCGTTTGCGCGATGTTTAGTCGTCTAAGATAATTACCGATCGACAACGTTGGCCGTGATGATACCTACCCTGACTGAATACTCGTCTCTATTTCCTGTCCGAGTGACCGCTGCCGACCCGGTGGCGCGCGACATCGTACGATTTGAGCTGCAGGCACCGGACAGATCCGCATTACCTGAATTTTCTGCGGGTGCGCATATTCCTGTTCGAACCCCGGCTGGCATGATGCGCCAGTATTCCCTGTGCGGTGCCCAATCGGATACCAGCAGATACCTCATTGCCGTCAAGTGCGAGGCACGCGGCCGCGGCGGCTCCTCTAGCATGGTCGAGGTGCTCAAGCCGGGTGACACACTCGAGATCGGCGCGCCAGTCAACCAGTTTTCGCTCGACGATCGCGCGCGCAGCTTCCTGCTGATTGCGGGCGGCATTGGTATCACTCCCATGCTGGCCATGGCGCTCGCGCTTGCCGAAGAAGGCAGCCGCCGTTTCAGGCTGGTCTACCTCACCCGCAATATTGAATCCACCGCTTTTCTCGATCAGCTCACTTCCCCCGAGTTGAAAGCGAGTGTCACCCTTCACCACGATGGCGGAGACCCGGAGCACGCCTTCGATCTGTGGCCACTCCTTGAAAAGCCAGGCGGCGTCAGCGGCCAGCACGTCTATTGCTGCGGCCCCTCGGGCTTGATGGAGGCGGTCCGCGACATGACCGGACACTGGCCGTCCGGCGCGGTGCATTTTGAGAGCTTTGGCGTGGCTACTGCCGCGCGCGCCGACGATCGTGCGTTTCGCGTGGCCTGCCGTCGCAGCGGCGTTGAATTCGAGGTACCGGTGGGCCGCAGCATCCTGGAGGTTGCACGTGCTCAGGGCATCAACGTCCCCAGTTCATGTGAAAGTGGCACCTGCGGCTCGTGCCGAACGGAGCTCCTCACAGGGCAAGCCGATCACCGCGACCTGGTGCTGCTCCCCGAAGAGCATGCGAGCCAAATCATGGTCTGCGTCTCGCGCGCCCGGAGCGAGCGCCTGGAGCTCGAACTGTGAGCGCGCCGGTGAAGCTGGGGGTGCTCGGCATGGGCCGCGCCTTCACGCTGATGGTGCCCGCGTTTGCTGCCGACCTTCGCGTCAGACTGGTGGCCGCCTTTGATCCGCGGGCGGGCGCACGCGAGCGCTTCGCGAGTGAATTCGGTGGCTGTTCGCATGACACGCCCGAAGCGGTCTGCGCCAATCCCGAGGTGGAATGGGTCTACGTCGCAACGCCACATGGCCTGCATGCGGAACATGTGAAACTCGCCGCCCGTTATGGCCGCCATGTGCTGGTTGAAAAACCGATGGCACTCACGCTCGCCGACTGCGACGCCATGGTCGATGCCTGCGAGCGCGCGGGCGTTCAGCTGATCGTGGGCCACAGTCACAGCCATAACGCGCCGGTGCGGCTTGCGCTCGATCTGATCAGGCAAGGTGTGATCGGCCGGGTGCGCTTTGTGCACGCCATGCAGTTCACCGACTTCCTGTATCGACCACGCCGCCCCGAAGAGCTGGATACCGCTCGCGGCGGCGGCGTAGCCTTCAGCCAGGCTGCGCATCAGCTCGACATCGTTCGCCTGCTTGCGGGCGGCCGGATTCGCAGCGTGCGCGCCGCTGCCGGCCGCTGGGATCCAGCGCGCCCCACCGAAGGTGCTTACACCGCACTACTCTTCTTTGAAGACGGCGTGTTCGCCAACGTCACCTATAACGGCTACGGCTTCTTCGATACCGATACCCTCATGGAAGGCATTGGCGAGCTCGGCGAACCCAAGCCCGAACGCGCGCATCAGCAAACCCGCGCGCGTCTGCGTGCGGTCACCGATGAGGCGGCCGAGGCGGCATTCAAAGCCGAGCGCAATTTCGGAGGCAGCCAATACCAACCCGCGCGCAGCGGTCCCCCCACCGCCTGGCAGCACTTCGGACCCACGCTGGTCTGTGGCGAACAGGGCGATCTGCGTCTCACGCCTCGCGGGGTCGAGCTGATCACTGACGAGGGCGCGCGTTTCATCACGGCACCCCCTCCGCTGGTGGCGCGCTCGGAAGTGATCGACGAGCTCTGCGCGGTGGCCCACGACGGTGTATCGGCGCTTCATGACGGCCGCTGGTCGCGCGCCACCGTGGAGGCATGTCTCGCGCTCCTGGAAAGCGACCGCCAGGGCTGCGACATCATGCTATCGCGTCAGGTGGCGCCGGGTAACACGCCGCCTCGCGCCGGCACAGCATGAACCGCGACCAGCCCGCCGGCAGCATCCTGCGCCATTGGCGTGAGGCCGTGCCCAACGACCGTATGGCGCATCTGGTGCGGGACGTAGCGCGGGCCCAGATGCGCGCCCTTCAGCAACGGCTCGCGCCGCTCGACGTGTCCTTCGGCCACTGGACCTTTCTGCGCGTGCTCTGGACCCGTGATGGCCTCACCCAGCGCGAGTTAAGCGAACAGGCAGGCGTGATGCAGCCCACCACTTTCACCGCGGTGAAGGCGATGGAGGAGAAAGGTCTGGTTGAGCGGCGGCAGATTGCGGGCAACCGCAAGAACATGCATGTTTTCCTCACACCGGCCGGACGGGCGCTCGAAAAACAGCTGGTACCGCTTGCGGTCGACGTCAACCGGATCAGCATGCGCGGGCTGGATGCGGACACCGTGGCCCGCACCCGCCGCGCGCTGCTCACCATGATCGAGAACCTGGCAGACGATGAAATCGGCCCGCCAGTCGGGTCCGCCCTCAGACCGCGAAGCTCTCGTAAGTAGAGGGATGGAACACCTTCTCCACGCTTAGTCGGCGCGAGGACAGCCCCTGCGAATGGTGATGCCGGAGGAACGTGTCGATCGCCGACTCGTTACCAGCTACGCCGTAAGACCAGTAGTCTGGTCCCAGCGTGTCGCGCGCGGCCTTCAGTTGCTCTTCGACAAACGGCATGGTGACCTTGGTGGCAGACGTGTCGTTGAGCGCTTCGAGCGCAACATTCTTGGCCGCAGTGAACCCTTTCTGGAGTGCACCGGGCAACCACGGATGTGCCTCCACCAGCGTCTTACGCACCCCCACCACATGCATGATTGGAAAGATACCGGTTCGGCGGAAGTAGTCCTTGGCCGCTGCGGTCGGATCATCGAACAGCCAGCCGATGGCGGGGTTCGCCAGCGCCTCGCGTGACGGGGGGCGGGGCGCCATGAATCCGTCGATGTCACCGCGGTTGAGGAGTTCGCTGATCGTCATGCCTTCGGGCGCCGGCTCGATCACCACCCCAGCCGGGAGGTCGAGGGCGATTTTTTCCGGGCGCCCTGGTGTTTCAATGCCACCGCGCACCCAGCGGATATCCTCAGGCGCCACACCGTAGTCGTCTTGCAGGATGGCGCGCGCCCAGACGTTAGCGGTGAGCTGATACTCGGGCAGCCCCATCCGCCGTCCCTTCAGGTCTTCCGGGCGATGGATACGGTCCTTACGAACGTAGATGGACGTGTGGCGAAACATGCGCGACAGAAAGACCGGAATCGCGACATACGGGCAGTCACCGCGCGCGGTTCGTACCGCGTAGCTTGAAAAAGACAACTCGCAAACATCGAATGATTCATGGCGCATCGAGCGGAAAAACATCTCCTCGGGCGTGAGCAGCATGTAGACCGGATCAGCGCCATCGACCAGCACGCGGCCATCAACCAGTGGGCGCGTCCGGTCGTAATCACCGACCGCCACCGAGATTCGAAGCTTATTCATGGAAACGGGTCTCCTGTCGGCGCCCAATCGGCGCATGGCTTGTTAAGGCACACTGATCCGGGCGTCGCGGGCTTGTCAGGCGCGCACGGAATACGACGGCTCGAGCTCGAGTCGCTCGGTGCCATCGGGCCAGACGTAGCGGGCGTCAAAGGCACGCCAGTCAACACTTTTGGGGATGATCGCCTGATACGAGCAGACATGAAGCGGAATGGCCTGGTCGCCTGTGCCGATCGCGGGCGAACCTTCTGAAAACGCCCGTACCGCTGCCAACATCTGGCGCCGGAATTCAACGACTGCGAGGTCGCTCGCGCCCAGGCGGTCGTGATAACGATCAGCGATCGGCCCCATCGTGATCCACATCGCAATATCCTGGTTCGGGAAACCCGTGATGCCGGTGAAGTTCCCCGCCTTCATCGCCTGACGGTCCTGCCAGAAGCGATTGGCCTCGGTGCGAAGCGGTCGATAGTCGCTATCGAGATCGACCCCAACGGTCTGCCGGAGGAACTTGCGCCAGGTTTCCACTTCCGGGGTCTGCGATGGATGCCCCCATGCGATGAAATAGAACGCGGTGTTGGTGTCATCCATCGGAACGTTGATATTCGCAACGTTATAGAGGTTATTCGGGGGAATCAGCACCGTGGCCGGCGCCACGAACACAGTGGAGCGGATGTAATCGTTCGCGGCGGCATCCTTGATCGGACGGCGGATGGCCGAATAGCGAAAGCCATAGGTGTCCATGTCCACCTGCAGGCGCGGCGCCTTGTCGGTGGACGGCCGCAGCCAGAGCTGCGAGGTGGCTTTAGCGCCGTCGACCCGGGCAGGCACCATGTCGGAAGAATGCAGGCTCGAACTGTGAGCAGAATCGATCGCGCCCTCGAGAATTTGCGCCCAGTTGCAGGCGATGAGCACCTTCGCGATGCTCACGCGCGCTTCAGCGGTTGGCGCCCAGCGTGGCGGCACAAATTGGGGAACCTGATCCGCCGGACCGAACCAGCCCCACACCAGACCTGCCCACTCAAGACACGGATAACTGCGATGCGTGATGCGGTCGGCAAACCCGCTCGAGGCGGGTTCGGAAACCATTTCAAGCACCTTGCCCGAAACATCGAACTTCCAGCCATGATAGAGGCAACGCAAGCCCCCTTCCTCGTTTCTGCCATAGACCAGCGAGGCCCGGCGATGCGGACAGCGCTCTTCGAGCACGCCCAGCCGCCCCTCACTATCGCGGAACACGACCAGGTCCTCGCCAAAAACGCGTGCCTTCACCGGCGGGCCGTCGGGATCAAGCACCTCCTCGCTGAGGCAAACCGGCTGCCAGTGCCGGCGCATCAACTGCCCCATGGGCGCTTCACCGACCACTCGGCAAAGGAGATCATTGTCTTCGGCGGTCATCATGCTGGGGACTCCCGGAATGATTAGATATCTAATGATATTCCGACGCATTATACCGATCGCCCTGCTCGCTGCGAAGCCATTTTGCGGGCGCAATGGGGTTGGCTTACACTGAGGCTCAATCATCGAGCCCCTGATGGGAAACACTGTTCGTCATTTCGCCTGCTGGTGCCTCATGTTGGTCCTGCCGCTGCAGGTCCTGGCCGGCATGACGCGCGTGCATGGCCCTCACTCCGACCGGCATCAGGTGCACGGGGTACATGGGGTACACCCGGCCCCGCATGCGCACGCCGATCGCGCGCAACCGACCGTCGGAGCCCCGAGCAGCGCCCCAATTAGCGATTCGGCGGCTGCCCAAACGGCTTGCGCAGACTCCGCGGCGCTCGCCTGTCCAGGCTGTCAATCGGCATCGGCCGAATCTTCCGACCGCTCGAGGCACCCGCCTGCCTGCAACGCATGCGCGTTGTGCTGCCTGCTGCTGATCCCAGCAACGCTCAACCTCTTGGCGCCGGCGGGAGTCAGTATCAGCCCGCCTGACCAGGAAGCGCGCTTTCGAAGCGTTTCCCCTCACACGCTCGAACGACCTCCTCGACCCCTCATCGCTGCCTGAGCCTCGTGCGCTGATGCCACCCCGATGGTGGCATGCGCCTAGAGGGCATTTGGACGCCTGCGCGCTCGCCCGTCAGGCGGCCATGACGCTCCATGCATTGATCCGCCTGTCCTGCCGGGGCGGGCATTTTTCAGCTAAATCTCATTGAGGAGAACGGGATGACACCCCTGCATCCACGCCAGTTTCTCGCGCCTCGCAGCACCATCCTGCGCGGCCTGGTCGCAGCGTTGATCTGGCTTCCAGCGGTTGCGGCTGCCCGCCCGGACCCACTGGATCCCACAGCACCTGTGCCACCGCTCACCCACACGTCCGCGCTCACCGCCGCGCCCCCTTTATCGGAGACACCGGTGGGGTCGTGGCGCGAGGCGAACGACACGGTGAATCGCATCGGCGGCTGGCGTGCCTACGCCCGCGAGGCGAAGCAGCCGCAATCCCCACCGCCAGCCACAACCAGCACGCCCGCCCCGATGGCGCCAGGTAAGCCTGCAGCCGGCCACAGCCATCACTGACCCGCGGAGCGCACCATGCCCCCTACCTATCCCATTGATCGCACTGGTTGGCTTACACCCGCGGCGCTGGTGACCGTCGCCCTGCTCGCCGGCTGTGCCACTCCCCGCCCTGACGCGGGCTTTGATCAGGTCAGTCAGACCGTTGGTCAGCATTTGAACAAGGACCTTCAATGGGCACGCGACGAGACCCGCCGGCAACTGATCGATGAGCGCGTAAGCGATCTGCTCACGCGACCGCTCTCGGCTGATGACGCAGTGCAACTCGCGCTCCTCAACCATCGCGGGCTGCAGGCTGCCTTTGACGAACTCGGCATCGCCGAGGCCGATCGGGTGCGCGCGCTCAGCCTGCCCAACCCTGGCATCAGCATTGGTCGCAGCCGGCGTGGCACCGAGATCGAAAACGGGCTTGAACTCCATTTCAACCTTGCGCGACTGCTCGCGTTGCCGCTCGTGGCCGAGATCGAGTCGCGGCGAATCGCGCAACTGCAGGCGGACACCGCCCTTCGTGCGATCACCCAGGCGGCCGAGGTTCGTAGGGCGTGGGTTCTGGCGGTCGCCTCAGCCGAGTCGGTTCGTTATGCGCGGCAGGTGATGGAGGCTGCAGCCGTGAGTGCCGAGCTCGCGCGCCGCATGGCCGCCGCGGGTAACTTCAACAAGCTTCAACATGCCCGGGAGCAGTCGTTTCAGGCCGATGCCACGCTCAACCTCGCGCGCGCCGAACAGGCGCAGAAAGCAAGCCGCGAACGACTCACGCGATTGCTTGGGCTATGGGGGGCACAGACCGCTTATCGTCTGCCCGAGCGCCTGCCGGATCTCCCCACCACGCTCGACGAGCGCGCGGCGCTCGAGTCGCTTGCCATCGCACAGCGCCTCGATGTTCAGGGCGCACGGCTCGCCGCTGAGCGCACGGCGAGCGCATTGGGCCTCACGCGCGCCGCCCGCTTCATCAACATCCTCGAGATCGGCGCAGAGCGCGAGCGCTCCAACGATGCCCCCGTTAAAACCGTGTGGGAGATCAGCCTAGAGTTGCCGGTCTTTGACAGCGGTCATGCGCGAGTCGCGCGTGCCGAGGCTGTCTATCGACAGGCGCTCAATCGGGCGGCCGAGATCGCCATCAATGCCCGCTCGGAGGTTCGAGAGGCCTGGTCGACCCGCCACAGCACCTGGGAGATGGCCCGATACCACCGAGAGCAGATCGTGCCGCTTCGGCAGCGGATCGCCGAGGAAAACCTGCTGCGCTACAACGGCATGCTGATCGGCGTGTTCGAGTTACTGGCCGACGCACGGGCGCAGATCGCAAGTGTCAATGCCGCAATTGATGCCCTGCGCGATTTCTGGCTTGCACAGGCGGACATGGAGATGGCGCTGATCGGAAAACCGGTCTCGACCCTCCCCTCTGGGCCCGCGCTCGCCCGCCCGGAGAGCGCACCCGCGCATGCCAATCCGCACTGACCCAGGAACCGACCTGTAACCCGACAAGGACAGCTTCAACATGGTCACACGACGAAAATTTCTAGGGGGTGCATCGATTGCCGGCGCCGCCGTCAGCGCTGCGGCCGTCAGCCGAGTGGCGCTCGCCGCACTCCCCGAGACGGTGAGCCAGGCTCGCGCCACTACCCAACCCCCGCTCGAGCCGCCCAACGGGCGCCCCTATCGCCCAGTGGTCACCCTGAACGGGTGGACCCTGCCCTGGCGCATGCGCGATGGGGTGAAGGAGTTTCATCTGATTGCCGAGCCCGTGGTGCGCGACATGGCGCCGGGCTTTCGCGCCCATCTATGGGGCTACAACGGTCAGAGTCCGGGTCCCACGATCGAGGTGGTTGAGGGCGACCGGGTACGAATCTTCGTCACCAACCGGCTGGGCGAATTCACCAGTATCCACTGGCATGGTCAACGATTGCCCAACGGCATGGACGGTGTCACAGGCCTCAATCAGCCCGGCATTCCGCCGGGCAAGACCTTTGTGTATGAATTCGAGGCCCGCCGCCCAGGCACCTTCATGT
>SYIM01000307.1 GCA_005798775.1 Burkholderiales bacterium | reverse complement strand
CACGAAGTCCATGTTGTGCTCGATCACCACGAAACTGCCCCGACGGTCTCGGTTCAACTCTTTCAGCAGCCGGCTGATGCCGCCCACCAGCGCTGGATTCACTCCCGCGCAGGGTTCGTCGAGCAGCACCAGATCAGGCTCGCTCATGAACGCCATGGCGATGTCGACCAGCTTCTGCTGGCCGTAGCTGAGTTCGCCCGCTTTGCGGTCAGCCACGTGCCGGATGCGGAACTGATCGATCAGTGCGTCGGCGCGTGCGCCCAGGCCTGAATCCGAAGGCGCGAACATCCGCGAGAACAAGCTGCCCTGGTGTTCCTGCGCGGCCACGATCAGGTTGTCTCGTACTGTCATTCGCCCAAAGACCTGCAACGTCTGGAAGGTTCGGCCTACCCCGCGGCGACTGAGTTCTAGCGAGCCCAGTCGTGTGACGTCCTCGCCCTTCAATTCAATCTGGCCACTGTCGGGGGCGATCTGGCCCAGCATGCTGTTAAAGAGCGTCGTTTTGCCCGAGCCGTTGGGTCCGATCACGCCGAAAATTTCCCCGGGGCGAACCTCGAATGACACGCCGTCGACGGCGCGGATGGCGCCATAGTGTTTACGGATGTCGGTGACCTGCAGTACCGGTATTGCTGCGGCGCCGAGGGTTTCATGGGTAGACGTCATGCGCGTGCCCCCTTGCCAATCGCAGCGGCGGCTGCTGCCCGGGCGGTGGCTGCTTCGCGGGCCTCGCGCCGTGCGCGTAACCGGTCTGGGATCGATAGCAAGCCATCAGGCAACCAGATCATGAGCAGAACCACTGCGGCACCGAACACAAACAGATACCAGCCCTGCGCAAAACGCAGCCACTCGGGCAACACGACACCTACCGCCGAGCCCAGCACCGGCCCCAGGAAATAGCCAGGGCCGCCCACCACCACCATGAGGTACATCATGATCGAGGCATGGACCGTGAAGAGGGCGGGATCGATGAACTGAACCTGCGAGGCATAAAGACCGCCTGCAACACCCGCGTAGGCAGCGCCGATCGCAAAGCTGAGCAGTGTGTAGCGGCGGGTGTCGATACCAAGGCTTTCAGCCCGGATCGGGTTGTCACGGAGCGCCGTGAACGCCTTGCCCCAGGGAGAGCGAAGGAGCGCGGCAAGGAGCGCCGCCAGCATCAATGTCACCCCCAGTACAAAGAAATAGTAGGCCAGGTTGCCATCGAGGCTGATACCCGCAATCGACGGGCGTGTAATGTTGTTGATACCGAAGTTGCCGCCGGTGAGCCACTCCTCGTTGCGCATCACCAGCCAGATCGCGGTGTTAAAGCCGAGTGTGGCAAACGCCAGATAGATGGTCTGCACGCGAAGCGCTGGAAAGCCCACCGCCAGTCCGGTACCAAAGCAGATGAGGGCCGCAAGCGGAAGCCCGATCCAGAAACTGATCCCCGCTTTCAGCAAAATCGCGACCGTGTAAGCGCCAATCCCGAAGAAGGCGGCATGACCGAGCGACTTCTGCCCCGCGTAGCCCACGGTCAGATTGAGGCCCATGGTAGCGACGATGAACACCAGCCAGGTGGTGAAAATATGAATGCCGTAATTCTTCAAAAAATTGGGTACCACGAGGAAGATTGCGAGCACGGTAACGCCAATCAGAGCGTTGAGGCGCGTCATACCTTGCGCTCCTCTCGGGTGCCCAGCAGCCCCTGAGGCTTGAACAGGATCACCACCATGAACAGGATCAGCGCGACCGCGTCTTTGTAGGCGGGCGAGATGTAAGCGGCTGCCAGGTTTTCACAAGCCCCCACGATCAACCCGCCGAGCAGCGCGCCCCGGGAATTGTTGAAGCCGCCGATGATCGCAGCAAAAAATGCCTTGGTACCCAGCCCCTCGCCCATGTCGAACTTGGCGAGGTAAGTCGGCGTGACCAGGAGCGCTGCGGCGGCTGCCAGCACAGCGTTGATGGCGAAGGTATAAAAAATCATTCGCGGTACGTTGATGCCGAGCACTGTTGCGCTTTCGGCATTCTGTGCCACGGCCTGCATGGCGCGGCCGGTGACGGTGCGCGACAACCATGCCTGCACCGCAAACACCAGGAGCAGTGCGAACACGAAAGTGCCGATATCACTTCCCGACACGATGACCCCGGCAATCTCGTAGACCTTGTCGGGAAACACCTGCGGAAACGGCTGGGGCTCGGCGCTGTAACCGGCTCGCACCAGGTTTCGCATCGCAATGGATAAACCGATGGTGGCCACCACGATCGGCATCATGCCGTACCGAAAGAGCGGGTCGACCAGGCCGCGCTTGAATGCCCAGCCCTGCACCAGCACCGACACCGCGCAGCTGGCGAGAAACGCGATCCAGAGCGGCACGCCCGAATGCAACATGACGACCATGGAGAAGGCCGGCAACATCACGAACTCACCCTGGGCAAAATTGATCGTGCCCGAGGCCTGCCAGAGCAGCGTGAAGCCGAGCGCCGCGAGCGCATAAATGCAGCCCGTCGCCATGCCGCTGAACAGCAGCTGGATGAAGTCTGTCATGCGGGTAGGGGGGCGGGAGGGGGCCGTGCGCTGCTCGGGCGCGCGGAGGGTGGCCCCCCGGCCAGCGGCCCGGTTGAGGCCGCGTGCGGGGAGGGCGCCGGCGTGCTTACTGTTTCTTTACCAGGCCTGCCGGCGGCAGCGTGGCCACCACTTCCGGGCGTCCGTTTTTTACCTCGACCATGAAGCTTTCGCGATCAAGGTCGCCTTTGTCGTCAAAGCAGACGTCCATCAGGATGCCAGGGTGCTGTTTGACGCTGAAGCAGCTGTTACGAAGGGCTTCGGCCATGGCCTTCCGATCGACCTTCCCGGCTTTTTCAATGGCGGCCTTCAGGATGTATACCCCGGTGTAGCCCTTGATACCATTGTGGTCGGAATCGCTCTTGTATTCGGCCTTGTATTTCACACCGAAGGCTTTGAGCTGCGGCGCATCAACAGTGAGGCCGACATGCGCCTGCGCGCCATTGGCTGCTTCGCCTGCGAGCTCAACGACTTTCTGACCAGTGAGCGTGGTTTCCCCAATCACCATTTTCTTCACACCTTGTTTGCGCAGTTCGCGAAGCAGTCGGGCGGACTCCTCTTCGTTCACGTACGCGAAAATCGCCTCAGCGTCGCTCTGCTTGGCGCGCAGCACCGCCGCCGAGAAGTCGATCTGGCCGGCGTCGGTCGAAATATCGGCCACCACCTTGGTGGGTGAATTTGCCATCAATTTCATGAGCGTGTCGCGCCCGCCTTTACCGAAATCATTGTTCACGTAAATGATCGCGACCGATTTCGCCTTCTCGTTGATGAAGCGGGCAAGCTTGGGGAAGGCGATGGTCTGGCCAAACGAGGTGCGAAACACGTACGGGTTGCCCTGCTGGGTGATGGAGGCCGCCTCGCCGCCTGTGAAGTTGGGAACCTCGCCGCGCCGCGATTCAGCCATCGACACCATGATGGAGCCCGAATACACCGGTCCAAAGACGGCGAATACATTGTTGTCGACGGCCTTCTGAGTGAGGCCCTTCGCGACACCCGGGTTGGTCTGGGTGTCTTCCGTGGTGTAGGCAACTTTCCTGCCCAGGATGCCGCCCGACGCATTGATTTCCTTGATCGCGAGTTCGACGCCGTTCTTGAATAGCGTGCCCGCGGTGGTTCCCGGGCCCGACAGTTCAACGATATTGGCGATGCGGATGTCCTGCGCGTGGACAACGCCTGTGGCAGCGAGTGCCGCAGCGATTGCAAGGGTTCTGAAGGCTGTGTTCATGAGAGTCTCCGTGACAAGAATTCGAGGTCGGGCAGGCCCGCCTGGTTTGGCCGCTAGGGTTCCCTGGTCAATCTGGGCAGATGCGACTTTATAGTTTTTTTTCGTCGGCCGGGGCAGCGTGCGGGAACCTGAAGCGCGATCATTGAACACCCCAATGGGTTGTCGGGCAATTCCAGGGTTTTCCTGATTAAGCCCGCCGCCAGGGCAAGAAAGCAGCGCACTCTGCCCCGCGCGGGTGGCGCGGGACAGTTAGAAGCAGGTCCAGAGCTGGTTGGCGACCATCACTACAAATCCGGGCTCGAGGTAAGACGCAGTGATTGCAGCGAGCGCGAGCCCCAGTATGGCGGCTGCAGTGATGCCTCCCAGCAGCCGCTTGCGAAACGAGCCGACGAGACAATGAGCGAACCCGGTCATGCGACCGCTTTCTGAGTGCGCCGAATCGGATTTTCATTCACAGGCAGGTTGACCAGCCCGGCCAGTACGCCCAGAAAAATGGCGACATACCACGCGAGATCGTAATTGCCGGTGCGGTCGTGGAGCCAGCCGCCCAGCCAGATACCGATGAAGCTACCCACCTGATGGCTGAAAAAGATGAACCCGCCCAGCATCGATAAATGCGCCACCCCGAAAATTTGTGCGACGGACGCAGTGGTGACCGGTACCGTAGATAGCCACAAGAGGCCCATGTAGGCGGCAAACAGGTAGACGCTCACCGGCGATGGCGGCGCGATCAGAAACGCGCTGATCCCGACCGCCCTGGCGAAATAAATGCCTGACAGGATTTTGTGCTTGGGCAGGCGCTGCGCAAAGGAGCCCGCGGTATACGTGCCAAAAATATTGAACAGACCGATCAGGGCGAGTGCAAAACTGGCCACCTGCGGATCGAGTCCGTTGTCCTTCACATAGCTCGGGATGTGAACCCCAATGAACATCACCTGAAAGCCACAAACGAAGTAGCCCGCCATGAGAAGTTGGAAGCTGCGATACCTGAACGCCTCGCGTAGTGCCTCCCCGATGGTTTGCTGCGATTGGGCGCTGCCCGAGTTGCCGATCTGCGGTTCGCGCAGGGCCAAAGCGAGCGGAACCACCATGAGCATGGCGGCAGCCAGCCAAACAAGCGCGAGCTGCCAGCCCAGGGCATTGATCAGCCAGCTCTCAAGCGGCATGAGGGCGAACTGGCCAAACGAGCCTGCGGACGCAGTCACACCCATGGCCCAGGCACGCCGGTCGGCCGGAACGTTTCGGCCCAGTACACCGTAGATCACTGAATAGGTGGTGCCCGCTTGGGCGATACCGATCAGGACGCCCGCAGTGAGCGAGAACGTGACTGGCGTGTCGGTGTAGGCCATACCAACCAGCCCCAACGCGTAGACCAGCGCGCAGCCTACGACGATCCGGAACGCGCCGAAGCGATCGGCGAGCATGCCGGAAAAAATGCCTGTGAACCCCCAAACCAGATTCTGCACGGCAAGTGCGATAGAAAAGTCTTCGCGAAGCCAGCCTTGGGCCTGAGTGATGGGTTGTAACCAAAGTCCGAAGCCGTGCCGCACGCCCATCGTGAGCATCACGATGGCGGCGCAACACACCAGCAGTTGCTTGATGGGGAGCGGGCGATGCGGAGCAGTCAGCACTGGGGCTCCAAGGGAGTCGGGGCAAAGCGCGAGGAAGAGGGGAGTGTACGCCAAGGGCCCCAACGACGCGGCGGCTCAGGCTTTGGTTTGCCAGTCGCGAAGGACGGCTTCGCGGTCAGCGTCGGGCGCAGGCGATCCGCCCCGCAATGCCGAGGGCGTGCGGCTGAGCCGGGGCGCGGGCGCGGGTTGCACCACGCCATCCTGCTCAACTAACGTACGGCGGCCGGCGTTATGCGGATGCGCGGCCGCCTCGTGCATGCCGAGCACCGGGGCAAAGCAGACATCCGTACCTTCGAGGCGGGCCACCCATTCGGCCCGGGTATGGCGGGCGAAGGTGCCGACAAACGCCTGGCGAAGTTCAGGCCAGCGCTTGCGGTCATGCTGAGCGGGGAGCGTGGCGGGGTCGAGATCAAGCCGTGCGAGCAGTTCTGCGTAAAACTTGGGCTCGATGGCGGCGATCGTGACAAAACCACCGTCTGCGGTTCGATAGGCGCTGTACCAGGGGGCTGCGCCGTCAAGCGCGTTGTTCTGGCGCAGGTCGCTCCAGAGGCCCGCTGCCCGCATGCCGTAGGTGCTCGCCATAAGTAGCGCGGCACCGTCGACCATACCGGCATCGACCACCTGGCCCTTGCCTGACCGCCCGGCTTCAATCACCGCGGCCAGAATGCCCACCGCGAGCAGCATGCCGCCGCCCCCAAAATCGCCGACCAGGTTAAGAGGCGGCAGCGGGTGATCTGACGGGCCCATCGCGGCGAGTGCGCCGGTGAGCGCGATGTAATTGAGGTCGTGGCCAGCCGCGTGAGCCAGCGGCCCGTCCTGGCCCCAGCCGGTCATCCGTCCGATCACCAGCTTGGGTTGAAGGGCCAGGCACTCGGTTGGCCCTAGTCCCAGGCGTTCCATCACCCCGGGGCGAAAGCCCTCGATGAGGACGTCAGCGGCGCCGATCAGCTGTCGGACGACGGAAAGGTCTTCGGCTGATTTCAGATCGAGTGCGATCGAGCGCCGGCCGCGACCCATCACATCGAATTGCGGCGCCATTGAAAAACCCAGGCCCGCATCGACTCGCCGGTCCACGCGAACCACGTCGGCGCCCATATCGGCCAGCATCATCGCGCAGAACGGCGCGGGGCCAATGGCTGCGATTTCCAATACCTTCAGTCCGTTCAGGGCACCCATCGCTCGCTCGCTTGTTGGTGGGGTCAAGACCGAAACTGTACCGCGCTTGCGAAACTCAGAGCCGCCAGACCGGAAGTGACCAGTTACGCAGGATCGCAAACGCTCTCAGGCTGGTGGCGAGGACTGCGCAAGCGCCCACCGCCAGCCAGGCTGGCGCATCGAGCGCGGCCAGCAGCAGATAAGCGAGCGCGCCCGCCAGGGCGCAGATCGCGTAGGGGCGATGGTTTCGGAGGGTGGCTGGAATTTCGTTACAGACCATGTCGCGAAGCACGCCACCAAACACCGCGGTGACGACGCCCATGATGAGCGAGACCAGGGGCGGCATACCCAGGAGATGGGCCTGGTGAACGCCTGATGCGCAGAACAACCCAAGGCCGATGGCATCCGGCCATTCGATCATGCGTTCGGTGATCGCGATATGACGCTGGCGCATGAAGACGACTGCAATCAGGCAAAGGATAAAGACCCCGCCAAGGGCGTATTGTTCGCGCACCCAGAAAAAGGGCCGCTGATCGAGTAGCAGGTCGCGCAGCGTGCCGCCGCCGAAGGCGGTAAGAAATGCCACCACGCCTACGCCCACGACATCCATACGCTTACGGGTGGCTTCGATGATGCCGGAGATTGCAAACGCGGCGGTGGCCAGCCCTTCGAGCGCGGTCAGCGCGATGCTTCCCCACCAGTGCAACGGTTCCATCAGCGATTATGCCGGGCAGGGGGGCGCGGTGGCGTGGGTTCGCGAAGCAGTTCGAGCATCAGTTGCCGGACCTCGGGCACGAACGTTGACTGAGCGCGACCCGCGAGTGCGACCCGTGCGAAGCGCGTATCGGCTTCTAGCGCGGGCAACACCACGAGCTCATGCCGACCGGGTGCCGAGGCCCGGAAGCCGAGTAGCAGCATATCGGCATGATGGGCGACCTTGGTCAGGTGCCAGATTTCATCACTGGTCAGTCGCACCATGGTCTCGGGGTGAGCCCGCGCGCCGCAGTGCTCAACCATCACGCGAGCAAGTTTGCTGCTCAGTGGCGCGAATTCCACCGGATCGTTGAGCATCTGATGAAGCACCACGCGCGGCAGGTTGACGAACGGCTGCTCAGGGAGGCTCAAAATTATTCATATATCGAACAACCCGATTATGCCCGCCAAGAATGTCCCCCGCAACGATTTCGCCTTATTTCGCTGCAGCCTTCAAATACCGCAGCGAGTTGTTTCAATAACGGGGTTCAGGCAACATCAACGGCTTCACCGTTTGCCAATGATCTGCGTGAAGCCGTTTCAACGGACGGGCGATCGCGTTTCCGCATGCAAGACCCGCATCACCAGCCTTCGGCCACCGCACCATTCAAACCGCTTCGCCGTGAAGACGATCGCCTTCTGACCGGGCGTGGTCAGTTCACCGCCGACGTCCGGATCGAGGGGGCTCTTCATGTCGCCTTCGTAAGAAGTCAGCATGCGCGCGGCCGCCTTCTGGCAGTCGACACGCGCAACGCGCTCGGTCTGCAAGGGGTTGTTGCGGTCTTTACCGCGACCGAGCTCGGGGCGTTGTCGATGCCTGCGGTCAATCCGCTGTTGCCGCTTGATCGTGCCGAGTCCTTTGATTTGCTGGCGCGCGACCGCGTGACCTGGTCAGGGCAGCCGGTCGCAATCGTGGTGGCGCAGTCGCGTACGCTTGCGCTCGCAGCGGCTGATCGGGTCAGTGTCGAGGTCGACCCGGAGCCAGCCGTACTTGATGGTGACGAGGCAAGCCAGACGGTCATACAGGTTCAACATCGCTACGCTGCGAGCGAGCCGCAAGGTGCGGCGCGTGCGCCTGGCGCGACGGTTTCGGTGTCGCTTGATTCGCCCCGGCTGGTGGCGATGGCGCTCGAGCCTCGTGCTGTGGTGGCGGAGGTGCAATCAAATACCGATCACCTCACGGTGTGGCTTGCGTCGCAGTCGCCCTCTCGCGCGCGCGACGACATTGCGCGCGCGCTCGGCCTCAGCCGTGATCAGGTTCGTGTGGTTGCACCCGATGTGGGGGGCGCGTTCGGTGCGCGCGCGTCGGTCGTGCCCGAAGATCTGTTGGTGCCCTGGGCCGCATGGCGGCTACGCCGATCCCTACGGTGGGTGGCGAGCCGCTCGGAGGAATTCACCGCCGGCATGCACGGCCGAGGATCGACGATACACGGACGATTGTCGGTGTCATCAGCCGGTCAATTGGAGATGCTCGAGGCGCGGCTGCACTTCGCACTGGGCGCCTGGATGCCGTTCTCATCCGTGGTGCCGCTTCGTAATGCAGCGCGCATCCTGCCCGGTCCCTACCGGGTTCAGGGTCTGTCGGTTCACGGCAAGGCCACGCTGTCGAATGCCTCGGCAGTCAATATCTATCGCGGCGCCGGTCGGCCGGAGGCGGTGCTACTGACCGAGGTGCTGATCGAGCGAGCGGCAAGGGCGCTGCGGCTCGACCCGGTGGAGTTGCGGCGGCGCAATCTCATTGCTGCCCAGGCCTTGCCCTATTCCACGCCAACTGGGGAAACATTCGATTCGGGTGACTACGCAGCCTTGCTTGAACGAACCTGTGAGCGCTTTGATTACCCGCGGGCCCGTCGCGAGCAGGCGTTACGGCGCCAGGCTGGCGAGTGTGTCGGCGTGGGGGTTGCGCTCTATGTCGAGCCCTGCGGTCAAGGCTGGGAGAGCGCTCGCATCACGCTCTACGACAACGGCCGGGTAACGGTGGCAAGTGGTTCGCCGGCTCAGGGGCAGGGACATGCGACCACCTTTGCGAAGATTGCCGCTGAGGCGCTGGGATACGATGAGTCTGTGGTTGACGTACAACTGGGCGATACTGCAGTGTGCCCGGACGGCGTGGGGGCGCTCGCCAGTCGCAGCACGGCAATCGGGGGTAGCGCCATCGTTGATGCCTGCCGTCAGGCGCTCGCGCGTCGCGCAGCGGGCGATGCGCTGCCTATTACGGTGGAGACGCGATTCACAGCGCGCGAGTCCTGGGCCAGTGGCTGCGTCATGGCGCAGGTTGCGATGGATGCGGATACAGGTGAGTTGACCATCGAGCGGGTGGTGTGGGTCGACGATGCGGGACGCCTGATCCACCCTACGCTCGCACACGGCCAGCTGCTGGGCGGTTTCGCGCAAGGCCTTGGCCAGGCGTTGATGGAGCGCGTGGTGTATGACCAAACCGGGCAGCTCCTTACCGGCTCGTTGATGGACTATGCCGTACCCCGCGCCTCGGATATGCCCGTTCTTGTCATCGAGAGCCTGGGGCAGCCCACGTCGTTCAATCTGCTGGGTGCGAAAGGCGTGGGTGAGGCAGGTTGCATCGGTGTTCCGGCGGCGATCATGAACGCCGCACGCGATGCGATATCGCCCTGGGGCGAGGCTGACCTGCAATTTCCGCTCACTGCTCCGAAGCTGTGGCAGGCGCTATCGGCGTTGCGATCCGGTTCGACAGGAGAGCCGGCATGAAGCGCCGCATCATCGCTTTGCGGGTCAATGGGCGTGAGCGTGTTCTGGAGGTTGACGCGGCCGAGCCTCTGATTGAGACGCTGCGCGAACGCTGCCAGCTCACCGGCACACGCCAGGGCTGCGATACCGCACAGTGCGGTGCGTGCACGGTGTTGGTGAACGGTTTGCCGATCAAGAGCTGCAATCGGCTCACCGAACAAAGTGATGGCTGCGATGTGATGACCATTGAAGGGCTTGGGGGCGAGGGCGGTGCGCGGCACCTCATCCAGCAGGCGTTCAGTCATCACCATGCCCTGCAATGCGGGTTTTGCACGCCCGGTTTTGTGATGCGCGCGCTGGCAATGGTGGGCGAGGCCGTTGAGCCTGAACCGATCGCTGTTCGCAAAGCCCTGACTGGCAATCTTTGCCGCTGCACGGGTTATGAAGGCATTGTGCGGGCGATTTGCGAGGTTCTGCCATTGCTCCGTCGATCACGCGCGGCGGATCGTCAGCTTGAAGGGGCGTCGATTGATCGCCCTGACCGTGGGCGGCTGACCTCGCCTTCCATCCCTTATGCGAATCGCGCACCGGATATGCCGCTGGGGGGTCCGATTCACTGCCGGCCGAGTTCAACCGCCTCAGCGATCGAGAGCCTGAAAGTGAGTCCGCAGGCGCAGCCGCTGGCAGGTGGCCAGAGCCTGCTTCCGGCGATACGTCTTCGCCTTACAGCGCCCACTCACCTGATTGACCTGCAGGATATCGACGAACTTCGAGTGCTTCGCGCCGGAGCTGATCATCTTCTCGTTGGCGCAATGGTGTCGCATGCACGTGTGGCCGCAGACCAAGGTGTGACGGAAGGCTGGCCGATGCTGGCGGCGCTGGCGGGCGGGATCGCTGATCAGCAGGTGCGCTCGGTGGGTACGCTGGGTGGCTCGCTTGCGAATAACGATCCTGCGGCCTGCTGGCCGGCGGGCGTGCTTGCAAGCGGCGCAACCGTGGTGACCACACGGTCCCGGATCCCGGCAGATGAATTTTTCAAGGGGATCTTCGCGACCGCACTTGCGCCGGATGAATTGATCCTTGGCGTTGAGTTTCCGCGACCGATCGCCGGCTGCTATCTGAAGCTTGAACAACCAGCATCGCGCTTTGCGCTCGTGGGGGTGGCGGTGGTACGCCTGCCGGGATCAGTGCGCGTCGCGCTCACCGGTCTGGGCGCGGGCGTGTGCCGCTGGCCTGAGGCGGAGGCGCGGCTCGGCGGGCACTTTCATCGCGCGGCGCTGGCGGGCCTCACGCTGGATCCGGCGCGTGCGTGCGGCGATCTTCACGCGCCCGCCGAATATCGGGCGCATATGGCGGCCGTGCTGCTCAAGCGCGCGGTGGGCGAACTATCGTCAGGCTGAGTGGTGCCTCGGTGCACGGAACCGCCCGCCATCGCGCAGCCCCGTTAAGGGTATTGTTATGCGGAAGGCGTCGTTCTGACGCGTCCCGGATCGTAATCGAGAGGACCCCCACCATGACAAAACCCGTCGCCGACTCGGCCCGGATTGCCGACATGCTTCGTTATGGCGCGCCCATCAGTCTAGGAGGATGGTTGGAGACGCATGCCCAGCGGCTCAAGCCCCCCGTGGGTAACCAGCAAATCTGGCCTGACTCGGATCTCATCTGCACGGTCGTAGGTGGGCCAAATCAGCGAACAGATTTTCATGATGACCCCTTCGAGGAATACTTTCATCAGTTTCGCGGCGCTGCGTCAGTGCTGGTGGCTGACCGAGGCAAGATCGAGCGGATTCACCTGCGAGAGGGCGACGTATTTCTGCTCCCTGCGCACGTCCGGCATTCGCCGCAACGCCCCGAAGCGGGGAGTCTTTGTACGGTGATTGAGCGGAGCCGTCCGGCAGGAGTCATCGACGCCTTCGAGTGGTTCTGCTCGAACTGTGGGCATCTAGTCATGCGCCTTGAGATTCAGCTGCAGAGCATTGTTGAGGATCTGCCCAGGACCTATGCGCGCTTCTACGACTCCTCGGAGGCAGCGCGCACCTGCAGCGAATGCGGGACCGTCCATCCGGGGCGCGACTGGGCGACGTGGCTGCAGGGGTGTGCGAGGACGTGGCCGCAAACTGCCCTTTGAGTGGGTGGGAGCTGATCGCTCGGGCGCGGGGCGGGCTTGACTGAGTCGCTCGAACGGCTGTCGCCGGCGCGTGCGCGCCGGCGCAGGCCGTCTAAGCGGACGGTCAGCCCCCGCCCAGGCCGGACCCATCAGCCTCAACCCCCCCTCGCGCGAAGCGCTCCACCCGTCTAAAATTGCTGCAACGCCCCTGGAGACCCACCATGGAATTGAGCCCCTCCCAGCGCGACCAGTTCGAACGCGACGGATACCTGTTTTTCCCGTCTCTCTTTAGCGCCGCCGAAATGAAGGTGCTACGCGACGAGGTCCCGCGAATCTATGCGGAACAGCGCCCCGAGATCGTTCGCGAGAAGGACGGCGTCACACCACGCACCAGTTTCGCGGCCCATACCTACAGCGATGTGTTCGCGAAGCTCGCCCGCCACCCCCGCATGGTGCAGCCAGTGGAGCAGGTTTTCGGCGAGCCGGTCT
>SYIM01000306.1 GCA_005798775.1 Burkholderiales bacterium | reverse complement strand
GTCGTGAAGGTGGTGCATGAAAATCTGGGTATTCGCCACGGTCAAATCACCACGATTCACGATCCGACCAACACCAATGGGGTGGTTGACGCGCCGCACAAGGACCTGCGTCGCGCAAGAAGCGCTATGTTGAGCCTCGCACCCACCACCACCGGCAGTGCGACTGCCATTGCGCTCATCTACTCCGAGTTGAAGGGGAAACTCAACGGCCATGCAGTGCGGGCGCCAGTGCTCAACGCCTCGCTCACCGATTGCGTGTTTGAGTTAAAGCGTGAGACATCGGCCGCCGAGGTCAATGCGTTGTTTGCGCAGGCAGCTCGCGGCGCGCTCGCTGGTATTCTCGGTTACGAAGAGCGCCCACTGGTCAGCGCCGATTACGCGCGCGACACGCGAAGCGCCATCGTCGATGCGCTCTCCACCATGGTCACCGACGGCACGCTCCTCAAAGTGTACGCCTGGTATGACAACGAGATGGGCTACGCCTGCCGGATGGTCGATCTGGCCTGCCAAATCGAGCGACAGGGTCTCTGAGTCATCATGAATCCGGGCACCCGCAACTACGCGATCGTCACTGCCGCCTACTGGGGTTTCACACTCAGTGACGGTGCGCTGCGCATGCTGGTGCTATTGCATTTCTATCGACTTGGCTACTCACCCTTTACGCTCGCTTTCCTGTTTCTGCTCTATGAGGCGATGGGTGTGGTGGCTAACTTGATCGGTGGCTGGCTCGCGACCCGATTCGGGATCGCAAGCATGCTGGCGGCGGGGCTTGCCACGCAGATCACCGGGTTTGTCTTGTTGTCAGCCCTGTCGTCTGACTGGAGCGCTGCGATGTCGGTGGCTTGGGTGGTGTTCGCCCAGGGCATCTGTGGTGTGGCAAAGGATCTCACCAAGACCGCAAGCAAATCCGCGATCAAGCTGACCGCGGGCGATACCTCCGGGCAGTTGTTCAAGTGGGTGGCATTTTTCACGGGCAGCAAGAACGCCATGAAAGGCGTGGGCTTCTTCCTGGGCGGCGTGCTGCTGCAGGGCCTGGGGTTTCAGCAGGCGCTGTGGACCATGGCAGGCCTCTTGCTACTGGTGCTGCTCGGCGTTGTGCTGTACGTGCCCCGGTTGATGGACAAGAGCAAGGCATCAAAGTCTGCCAGGGAACTGTTCGCGAAAAACCGCGACATCAATCTCCTGGCGGCTGCGCGCGTGGCGCTTTTTGGCGCACGCGACGTGTGGTTCGTGGTGGGCGTACCGGTGTTTCTCTACGCGGCTGGCTGGACCTTCACCATGGTGGGTGGCTTTCTCGCACTCTGGACGATCGGCTATGGCGCGGTGCAGGCGCTTGCGCCTGCGCTGGTTCGGCGAAGCAGCGACGGGCTGAGCGCCGAGGTGCCGGCTGCGCGACGCTGGTCGAGGTTCCTCGCGGTGGTGCCGCTCGTGCTCGCGGCATTGGTCATTGCAAAGGTGCCTCATCTCGAGTGGGTAGTGGTCGCTGGTCTTGCGGTGTTTGGTTTTGCCTTTGCGGTCAACTCCTCTGTTCACTCATACCTGGTGCTGGCCTATGCTGGGTCCGAGAAGGCAGCCGAGGATGTGGGCTTCTACTACGCAGCCAATGCAATGGGACGCTTCTTCGGCACGCTGATGTCGGGATTGCTTTATCAGTGGGGCGGCCTGGCCTGGGCGCTGTCGGGTTCGGCATTGCTGCTCGCAGTCTGCTGGTTGGTTACGCTGGGGTTGCCCGTGCAGTCGCAGGAAAGTGCAGGCCTCTCCGAGGGCGAGCATGAACATCGCCCTCCTCGCGGGGCACCGTGAACGACATGAACGAGCGGGATGCAGTGCAGGCGTTGTCGGCGCTCGCCCAGGAGGCGCGGTTGCGGATCTATCAGGCGGTGGTGGGCGTAGGGCCTGCGGGCATCACCCCCGGCGCGCTCGCTGTCACAATCGACACTCCTCCTTCAACCGTCTCCTTCCACGTGAAGGAACTGCTTCATGCAGGACTCGTTACGCAGGAACGTGATGGCCGGCACCTGATTTACCGGCCGAGCATCGGGACCATGAATGCGCTGCTGGCTTACCTGTCAGCACACTGCTGTCAGGCGGTGACCTGTGAGGGGGTTGCCACGCAGTCAGGTATCGCTTGTATCAGCTGTTGAACTTCGCCATCACTCGGAGATCGTCATGAGCGAGAAGGTGTACAACGTGCTGTTCATTTGCACCCACAATTCCGCGCGATCAATCATGGTCGAGGCCTGCTGAGTGCCCTGGGTCGCGGGAAACTCAAAGTCTATTTTGCGGGTAGCCACCCGGGCTCTGTCGTTAATCCAGTTGCGCTGAAGACCCTGATTGCCATGCACGTCACGGCTGACGGCTGCCGCACCAGGGGCTGGTTGGAGTTTGCTGGCGCTGGAGCGCCTGCCCTCGATTTTGTTTTTACGGTTTGCGACAACGTTGCTGGCGAAGTCTGTCCGGTCTGGCCGGGTCAGCCGATGACCGCACACTGGGGCGTCGCCGATCCGACACTTTTTGAAGGGACCGATGAGCAGAAGGCCAAGGTGTTTTTTGATACTGCGATGATCCTGAAGCGGCGGATCGAGCTGATGCTGGCGTTACCACTTGCTTCGCTGGATAGACTGGCGATCCAGCGAGAGATCCGCGAGATCGGCGCCTGTTAACACTCCATGCCTGAGCATTCTTTCCCATGAGCGTCTTTGAACGATACTGTCTTTGAACGATACTTGACCCTCTGGGTGTCCCTGTGCATTGTTGCAGGCATTGCGCTGGGCCAGCTATTGCCTGCTCCGTTCCAGGTTGTCGGGCGTCCGGAACTCGCAAATGTCAATCTGCCGGTTGGTTTGCTGATATGGGTGATGATCCAGCGGGCACGGCAGCACTGGCGAGGCTTAGGAATCACCTTGTTCGTCAACTGGGCGATCAAGCCTTTTTCGATGGCGTTATTCGCCTGGATTTTTGTGCGACATGTTTTCGCACCTTACTTGCCGGCTGACCAAATAGACAGCTACGTTGCCGAGCTGATCCTGCTCGCGGCTGCGCCCTGCACGGCGATGGTGTTTGTCTGGAGCCGGCTGACAGGCGGGCAACCGCTTTTTACGCTCACCCAGGTTGCGCTCAACGGCCTGATCATGGTGTTCGCTTTCGCGCCTATCGTCGCCCTGCTGCTCGGGCTATCGGCGATTACTGTGCCGTGGGATACCCTGGTCACGGCGGTCTTGCTCTACATCGTCATTCCGGTGGTGATTGCACAGGTTGCTCGGCGGGCCCTCCTCAAACGCGGCCAGAAGGTACTTGATGCAGCGATCGCAAAGCTGGGGCCCTGGTCGATCGCAGCGCTACTCGCCACTCTGGTGCTGCTGTTTGGCTTTCAGGGGGAGTCGATTCTCGGTCAGCCCCTGGTGATTGCCATGCTGGCGGTGCCCATCCTGCTTCAGGTGCTAATCAACTCCGCCCTTGCGTACTGGCTCAACCGGTGGGCAGGCGAGGCGCACAATGTGGCGGGTCTGTCATGCTCCTGGCGGTCCGGATCGTGAATCGCACCCGGCCCTGGCACGAACGCCCGGTTCATTTAAAGCGCGACTGAACCTGTTGGGGGGCAACCCCGAATCAGACAAGAATATCGTCTTCATCCCGCTGGTGCCAGCGCGCGTTCAAAGCTGACGCTTCGCCCGCTTGTCGAGCATCCGCAGCAGATCAGCGCGAACCGACTCGACATGTTCCCTAAGACAATCGCACGCTTCGTCGATCGCGCCGCGTCGCGCGAGTTCGATGAGCCTCGCGTGTTCCCGGCGTGCGCGCCTTCTCGCGGCATCCGATGACAGCTGGACTCGGGTGTAGCGATCGGTTTTCTGCAGAAGGCTCGCCACCACCGCGCTGGTCTCGGGCAGCGACGCCCGCGCGTAGAGGGCAGCATGGAGTTGCTGATTCAAAACGCCCCAGCGCGCTGGATCGCGCTCGCGAATGGCGGCCTCGAAGCGCGCCTGGATCGCATCGATGACCTCGAAATCGGCTTTATCAAGACGCCCGATCGCATCGCGAAACAGGCGGGTCTCGAGAAGAACGCGCAGGTCGAAGACGTCGTTCACCTCCTCACGCGACAACTCGGTGACCACCGCGCCCTTGTGCGGAACCATCCGTACCAGCCCTTCTGCCTCGAGCTGGATCAGCGCCTCGCGAACGGGGATGCGGCTTACGCCGAAACTTGCCGCGAGCGCGTCCTGACGCAGTTGGGTGCCCGCCGGATAGGCGTTACTCAGGATCTGTTCGCGGAGCCGGTCGACCACGATGCCGGCGAGCGTGCGGGGTTGGAGGTCGGGATGCATGGTGTTGACGGCAAGATTTTATACAATATACGATACGCGGATGAACGCTGCAATGAGCCCGCAACGCCCCGCGAATGACACCCAGGAAGAACGCGTAACCGCCTGGCCAGTTCGCGTCGTTCTTGCGATCTCGGCATTCATTCTTCGCATCGAGCGCCTGCTCATCATTGTTCTCATGGCGCTGCTCCTTGCCCTTATCCTGCTCAATGTGGTCACGCGCTACTCTGGATCGTCGATCTATTGGGTCGATGAATCTGCGGTGTTCTCTGTGGTGTGGCTCGCCTTCATTGGCGGCTCGGCCATGACCCGGCTTCGTCTCGACTTCGCAATGTCCATGCTCACCGACAAGCTCTCGCACACTTGGGCGCGCAGGGCCAAGGTGGCTGCAGGACTCTTTGTGGTGGGATTTGCCGTCGCGTTGGCTGCCATGTGCGTGCTCTGGCTTGATCCAATCGGAATCGTCCAGGCTGGGTTTGATCCGAAAAAATTCGCGGCTGCATCGTTCAATTTTATCTACACCGAGCGAACCCAGACACTCAACTGGCCAACCTGGGTTCTCTACCTCATCGTTCCCATCTTCTCGGTTACCCTGTTCTGTCACGCGCTTGCCAACGTGCTGGAAGATCTTCGCCTGGCTACGGTCATGCGCTTTCCATCGTTTAAGCTCGGCAACTCGCAGGGCATCAACTGATGCTGACGCTGGCGGCCTTCACGCTGGTGCTCCTGGTGGGCGTGCCCATTGGCCTGTGTCTATGCCTGGGCGCCATCGTCTATATCGCGGACTCAGGCAATCCGCTGCTCTTCAATAACTACCCGCTACAGCTGTTCGGTGGCGTCGATAGCTATGGTCTGATCGCCAT
>SYIM01000028.1 GCA_005798775.1 Burkholderiales bacterium | reverse complement strand
TATTAATCGCGCGGCGGCCGACGGATCGGTGCTGGACTTTGCGGGAGCCAACAGCAAGGGTCTCTCCACGGGCCCGGGCACTGAGATCACGCTCGATCTGGCAGGCAGCAAAGGGGCGTTGCTTGAAGCTAGCGGCACGCTGACTCTTGATCTTTTCGGATTCACGCGAGCCGAGGGTAGCTTCGGGATTGAGAAGCGCACGAACCAGACGATCACGGTCAACACGGGGACGGCTGCGACCGGTACGACCGTATCAGTCGACGAACTGCTAATCGGTGGCGCAGGTCTCACCGGCTTCATCGGGATGGGCGGTGGCACGGCGAACGCGACCGGGCTGAGCCTGACCGGAGTGAACCTGGGTCTAGCGCTCTACACCGAGCGGGTGACGGGTAGCGCGACCGCGAAGAAATGGACGAGCGCGCAGGCAAGCGTTGCGAGTGCGAGCTTCACCGGAATCAGCGACCTGTCAGTCACGGTGACCTCACTCACCGTGGAAGTGAATCGCGCGGCAAGCGATCAGACCCTGGTGGACTACGGCACGGCTAAGACCGTCCGATCGGTGAAGACGGGCCCGAGCAGCACCACCGAACTGACGCTCAAGGCCTCCGACGGCATCCTGACGCGTGCCACCGGCACCATCAAAGTCGACGTCTTCGGCTTCCTGCAAGCTGAAGGCAGTTTCGGGATTGAGAAGCGCACGAACCAGACGATTACCGTCAACACGGGGACGGCTGCCACCGGCACTACTGTTGGGGTCGACGAACTGTTGATCGGTGGCTCGAGCCTCACTGGCTTTATCGGGATGGGCGGCGGCACGGCGAACGCGACCGGCCTGAGCCTCACCGGAGTGAACCTGGGTCTAGCGCTCTACACCGAGCAGGTGACGGGTAGCGCGACCGCGAAGAAATGGACGAGCGCGCAGGCAAGCGTTGCGAGCGCGAGCTTCACCGGGATCAGTGACCTGTCAGTCACGGTGACCTCACTCACCGTGGAAGTGAATCGCGCGGCAAGCGATCAGACCCTGGTGGACTACGGCACGGGCAAGACCGTGCGTTCGGTGAAGACGGGCCCGAGCACCACCACTGAACTGACGCTCAAGGCCTCCGACGGCATCCTGACGCGTGCCACCGGCAACCTGAAACTCGACGTCTTCGGCTTCCTGCAAGCCGAGGGCAGCTTCGGTATTGAGAAGCGGACTAACCAGACGATCACCGTCACTACAGGGACGGCAGCGACCGGCACCACCGTATCAGTCGACGAACTGCTAATCGGTGGCGCAGGTCTCACCGGCTTCATCGGTATGGGCGGCGGCACAGCGAACGCCACCGGGCTGAGCCTCACCGGAGTGAATCTGGGTCTAGCGCTCTACACCGAGCGTGTCACGGGCTCGGCCACGGCGAAGAAGTGGACGAGCGCGCAAGCGAGTGTTGCGAGCGCAAACTTCACCGGAATCAGCGACCTGTCAGTCACGGTGACCTCACTCACTGTGGAAGTGAATCGCGCGGCAAGCGATCAGACTCTGGTGGACTACGGCACGGGCAAGACCGTGCGTTCGGTGAAGACCGGCCCGAGCACCACCACTGAACTGACGCTGAAGGCTTCTGACGGCATCCTGACGCGGGCCACCGGCACCATCAAGCTTGATGTATTCGGCTTCCTGCAAGCCGAGGGCGGCTTCGGGATTGAGAAGCGGACCAACCAGACGATCATCGTCAATACGGGGACGGCGGCGACCGGTACGACCGTATCAGTCGACGAACTACTAATCGGCGGCTCAAGCCTAACCGGCTTCATCGGGGTCAACGGCGGCACAGCGAACGCCACTGGCGTCAGCCTGTCGGGCGTCACACTGGGTCTTGCGCTTTACACCGAGCGCGTCACCGGCTCGACCACCCCCAAGAAGTGGACGAGCGCTCAAGCCAACGTCGCCAGCGCCAGCTTTACCGGTGTAGACGATCTCACGGTCAGCGTCACCTCGCTTTCCGTCGAGGTCAACCGCGCTGCCAGCGACAAGACCGTTGTTGACTATGGCGCGAACAAAACTGTGCGATCGGTCAAGACCGGTCCGACGACCACGCTCGATCTCAAGCTCAATGCTGCCGAGGGCGAGCTGACGCGTGCAACCGGCAACCTGAAGCTTGACCTATTTGGCTTCGTTCAGGCCGATGGCGGCTTCGGCATCGTGAAGAAAGCGGGCCGCGTCCGCGTCACTGACAACCCGGTCACGGCGACGATCGATGAGTCGGCCAATCTGGTCGATGTTGACATGCTGCTCATCGGTGGCACAGGCCTCAGAGGCTTCGCAGGTATCAATGGCGGTCGTGCAGACGAGACTGGGTTACGCCTGACTGGCGTCGAACTCGGTGTTGCGCTGTACACCGAAAAGCTTGCGAACAACAGCACCGCTACTGCGCGGCGATGGACCACCGCTCAGGCAACGGCGACGAGTGCCGCGTTCGGCGGGATCGATGGGCTCGTGCTGAGCGCCCAGTCCCTCTCGGTTGAGGTCAACCGGGCTGCAAGCGACAAGACAGTCGTTGATTACGGATACAGCGACCCAGAGGATCTGACCAAACCGCGTAAAACCGTTATCGCAGTGCCAACGGGTCCCTCGACCAACCATGCACTCACACTCGATGGCTCGCGTGGCGACTTGCTGCGGGCCAGTGCGTTCTTGAATATCGATGTCTTCGGTTTCTTCGCGGTACGCGGTAATTTTGCGATCGACAAGAGCGATCGCGAAATTGTCCTGAATGACGCGGTGGTTGATGCGCAGGGCGTCACGACGCGTCCGGCGAGTGTCGTGAAGGTGGCGGCACTCAATATTGGCGCGAGCGATGTCTACGCTTTCGCGGGGGTTGGCGGCGGGTTTGATGCGCAGGGCGATCTCAAGCCCGGCGCAATCGGGCTGCAGCTTTCAGAGGTTGATTTCGGCCTGGCGGTGCTCGGCGAAAAGTTAAGCGGACAAGAGTCCGCCGGCACCCAGGCACGTCGCTGGACTTCGCTACAGGCGCAGGCAGGCTCGGCAGGGCTCACTGGCATAGACGGACTCACGCTCAGCGCCGACACGCTCACCGTCGAGGTCAATCGCCCGGCTGCAGACGCGACCCTGGTCGATTACAAGGCGCGCGCCTACACCATTGACACCGGCACCTTCGATGCGCCTTCCAGCCTCACGTTGTCCCTTGATGGCTCAGAGGGTGCATTGCTCCGCGCGCGTGGCAACCTCAAGTTGGATGTCTTTGGCTTTGTCCAGGCGAGCGGCGCGTTTGGCATCGAGAAAAAGACGGGCAGCATCCGCGTTGCTGATAAGTCTTCCACCCAGTCCATCGATGAGTCGGCCACAGCCGTCAACGTTGACATGCTGCTGGTGGGCGCAAGCGGACTGTCGGCCTTTGCAGGCGTTAACGGCGGTCAGGCCAATGCGCTCGGACTCTCCATGTCGGGCGTCGATATGGGCCTTGCCCTGTTCACCGAGCGGCTGACTGGAACGGGCGGCACGCCGCGCAAGTGGACCTCGCTCCAGGCTTCAGTCGAATCGGCGCAGCTCGGCGGCATTGAGGGCCTCACGGCATCGGTCGCCAACCTTACCGTTAGTGTCAACCGACAGGCCACCGATGGCACGGTCGTCGACTACAGTCTGGATGCCACCAAGACCGATGGCACACGGCTTACTGCGGTCAAGGTCCTGACCGGTCCGACCAGCGATCTGGAACTCACGCTGGATGGTAAGCGCGGCGACCTGCTTGAGGCTCGCGGCAAGGTCGATCTGGACGTCTTCGGTTTTGTGCAGCTGTCAGGCGAATTTGCTTTCGAGCGCGCGAGCGCGCCGATCACCGTCACCCTGGCGGATGGTACGGAGCGCCGGGCCAGCGCCTTAAAAGTGGGCGCATCGAACCTCCGCGCGTTTGCGGGGGTTAACGGTGGAACCGCCAACGCGATGGGCCTCCAGCTCTCCGGGGTTGAGTTCGGCCTCGCACTGCTATCCGACGTCAATGACGCGACGCGCAGCTGGACCAGCCTGCAGGCGAAGGCGCAATCCGCAGCGTTGGTGGGGATAAGTGGCCTGGTGGCTGCCGGCGATACGCTCAGCATCGAAGTCAATCGTGCCGGTAAGGCGGGCGATGCGGTGATCGACTTCAGTCGTGCTGACCCTGCCGATCAGACCAGCCCACGGCGCACGGCGCTCACCGTCACCACCGGACTCACGAGCACGCTCGACCTCAGTATGTCGGGGGCGCAAGGTGATCTGCTCCGGGCAAGCGGCAACCTGCAGCTTGACGTGTTTGGGTTCTTCCAGGCGAGCGGCGCGTTTGCGATCGAGCGCCGTGACGAGACGGTTTGGCTCAATGATGGCGTGGTCTCGGAAGATCCCACCAAGGCCAAAGCACCCACCAAAGTCAACGCACGACTGCTCACCATTGGTGGAGCTGGCATTGATGCCTTCGCGGGGGTCAACGGCGGCAGCTCGAATGCCATGGGCCTCAAGCTCGAAGGGGTCGATTTCGGTCTCGTAATGGTGAGCGAGAAACCGGCAGCCGTCGGGGCTCCCGCCCGTCAATTCACCACACTCAAAGCGCAGGCGGGAAGCGTCGAGTTTGTCGGGATTGATGGCCTTGAAGCGCGTGCAAGGGGCCTCACAGTGGAGGTCAACCGAGGCATCAAAGGCACCGGAGGCAATCCCGACACGGTCATTGATTACTCTGCGCAGCAACTCGAAGTGCTTGCCGGGCCAACGCAAACGGTGACGATCGACAGCGACGGTGCGTTGGGCGAACTCACACGTGCATCTGCAGATTTCAAGCTGGATGTTTTCGGATTTGCTCAGCTCGAAGGGTTCCTGAGTTTCGATCAATCCACTCAGACTGTCGCGCTCGCTGACCGGGTGGTGAACGCGAGCGGCGTCGAAGTGTCGCCCGCCACGCAGGTTCAGGCCACGGTCTTGAAGGTTGGTGGCGGCGGCGTCTCTGCATTTGTGGGCGTGAACGGTTCGACCGAAGACCGCATTGGCCTCGCGCTGGGCGGTGCTGACTTTGGCTTGGCGCTCATCACCGATCGAGCGGACGCCGGCCGCAAGTGGACAACGCTTGAGGCAAGCGCCTCTGCAGTGTCATTTGTGGGTATCGAAGGTCTAACCGCCAAGGCGGACACGCTTTCGGTGACGATCAATCGGGCGAGCAAGGCTACCGATCCGGTGGTTGATTACTCGCTGGTGAACACGGCCCAGCCTACTGGGCCGCGGCGTACCGAACTTTCGATCAAGACCGGTGCCGCCAGTTCTACCCGGCTGTCCGTGGATGGTGCAGAAGGTCGTGTGCTGAAAGCGGCCGGTCATCTCGACATCGACCTGTTCGGCTTTGTGAGCGTAAAGGGTGGCTTCGCCGTGGAGTCCCGCTCGCAGGCGGTGACGCTGTCTGATGGCTCGTCGATTGATAAGGCTCAACTCATCACCATTGGTGGGAGTCAGGTCGATGCTTTTGCCGGTGTGAACGGTGGCTATGACGACACCACCGGCGTGCTCAAGGCTGGCGCCCAGGGGCTTTCGCTCGGCCAGGTCAACTTCGGCCTGGCGCTCATCAGTGACCCTGACGACCCCAAGCGAAGCTTTACAACGCTGCAGGCAACCGCTGCCAGCGCAGAGTTAAAAGGCATCGACGGCCTGACGGCGAAAGCTGAGCAGGTTCTACTCAATATCAACCGCGGGATCACGCTGCCGGCCGAGCCGGAGGTGGTGACAAAGTTCAACACCAAGCTGTCGCTGAAGATCCCGGTTGATCTGTCGGGCACGCTCACCCTTAGTCGTGCGGCGGGCTCCAATGGTCAGACGCATGCGGCCAGCACTTCCAGCGCGACCATCCTTGAGGGGCTGACCAACACCGAGTTCATCAAGCGACTCACCGCGGCATTCGAATCGCTTGCTGGGGTGGGCACGGGCAATGTCGCGATTGAGGGAAACCTCTACGACGGCTATACCGTCGAATTCATCAATGCGCTGGCCGGTAAACCGGTCACTGACATCACTGCCACTGCGACGCCGACTGCGGCCACCTCGACGGTTACCACCAGCACCCTTCCGTTTGCCGGCACCGATGAGGTGAAACAGGTGGTGGTGCAGTCGCTCAGGGCCGATCCGCCCCCAGTGAGCGTGACGGTCACCACGCCGGTGGAGGCTGGAGCGGGCCTCACGGAAATTTCGCAAATCACTTTCACCACGCCGCTTCGCGAAGGAACCTACGACGTCTTCTTCATGGACGGCGGTGTGGTGCGCCAGGACCGGGCGCCGATCGCTGGCGTCAATGAACTGCAGCGAATCACCGTGACCGGTGATCGGTCGGCGCAGCCTCCAGCGGCCAGCGCAACAGTGACCGTGGTTCAGGACGGGCTTCAGGGGCAGCCGCTGGTGTTGAGCCCGACGCGTCTTAAGCTTGATACCGATATTGCGCAGGGTACGCTGGTGCTATCGCTCTCGGGGCAGCAGGCGAGCGTGGAACTGGCGGCGGGCCGCACCGCTGAGGCGACGCGCACCGCGGTTCGTACGCAGCTCGAAGCTGTCGTGCGGGCTACGGGCCGGTCGGTCACCGCAGGCGACATCACTGTCTCGGGCGACGAAGACGCGGGCTTTACTGTCGTATTTGGCGGCACACTCGCGGGTCTGGATTTCTCTGGTCTGTCGGCGCAGGCGCGCGTTCCGCAAGTCACAGCCAGCGTGGTGGAAGTTACCGCCGGCGCTGCTGCAGTCGACCGCATGGTTGTCCAGCCGCAAACGGTCAATACCCGCCTGTTGCTTCAGCTGGACGCTCAGTCTGCGGGGACGCTCAGCTTCGATCTGAGCGGTGCCAGCCGCACGGCAAACATCGCCCCAGGGGCGAGCGACGCCGCGGTCATGGCTGCGGTGAAATCGTCGCTGGAGGGGTTCGCGGCGGTGGGTACCGGTAATGTCGCGATCACCGGGACACGCAGTGCAGGCTATTCGATTGAATTCAAAGGCGCGCAAGCGGGCAAAGATCTGAGCGGGCTCGCGCTGACCTTCAAACCGCTTGCCGCGACCAGCACCGTCTCTACGTTGGAGCAGGGCGGGCAGCAGCAGATCAGTTCGGTCTCGAGCGGCACACAGGTCAATGAGCGACAGGTCATCAAGTTCACCAATGCCACGGCGCTTACCGGGGTTCGCTACACACTGAGCGCGGGAGCTAAGGACACTGGCCGAATCGATTTTTCATCCAGCAGCCCGACGCAGAATCGCAGCACCCTGCAGGCCGCGCTTGACGGTATCTACGGTGCCGGCAACACCAAGGTCACTTTCGACCAGACCAGCACAGCCGCCAACCCGATCTATTTCATCGATTTCATCGGAGGCTTGGCTGGCCAGAATGTGGACCAGCTAAAGGTCAGCTCCGAGACTAAGGTCCATGTTGAGATCAGTACCTCGCGTCAGGGTCAGGCCGTCACGCAGACGCCGGTCATGCGAGCAACTCCGACCGTGCAGCGAATCGCACTGACCGGGGCTGATGCGGGCGGGACCTTTCGGATCGCCTTCGAGCACGGCGGCAAGACCTACACCACGGCTGCGCTCTCGCTGTCTTCGAGCGCCACCGATGTTCAGGCGGCATTGGCCGCACTGAATGTCACCGGGCTCAGCAATGCGGCTGCCATCACGGTGGCGGGATCGTCCGGCAACTGGACCCTCACCTTCGGCGGTGGTCTCTCCGGTCAGTTGATTGCGCCCGTCAAAGTCACGATGAGCCCGCTCGGCAGCAGCGCGCAGCTGTCGGTGGTCGAGCGCGGCATGACCCGCACGACCAGCGAAACCGTCACGACGCCAGCAGTCAGCGAGCTGCAGCGCATCAGCCTGGGTTCGCAGGCCCCGGGCAACTTCACACTGAGCCTGGTTCATGCGGGCAAGACCTACGCCACTTCTAGCCTCGCAATTGGCGCGGGTGCGGATGCTGTCAGGAGCGCGCTTGAACAGGCGCTGTCCGCAGGTGGGTTGGCGGGCGCACAGCTGACGGTCACTGCGAGAAGTGGTGGCTATGACGTCGGTTTTGCTGGGACGTTGGGCGGGACCAACATTGCCCCGCTCAAGGTGGCAGCGCAGGCGCAACCGGCATCGGCTGAGGTGTCGGTGCTTCAGGCTGGCGCGCGCTCCGGCGGCGAAACCATGATGAATGAGCGTTATGCGCTCACCTTTACCCAGAAATTTGGTTCGCAGGGCTTCAAGGTCTACTTTGTCGACGACGGCAAGCTGCCCGTCACCTTCAAGTTCAATAACGCGGAAGATCCGTTTGAGACCATCAGCCAGATCAAGGCCGCTTACACGGAGTTGCTGAACGGTTATCAGGGCAAGGTCGTGACCCAGGCCGACATCAGCGTCGTCCGTGACACGGCCTACACCGGCAGCGGTAACCGCTACCTGGTCGAATTAGGCGGCTCGCTTGCAGGGATCTCGATTCCTGCCATTGGTGTCAGCTCGCAGAAGGGTACCTTCAGCAATGTGCGTCTGCAGGAAGGCGCGCCGGGTCAGAGTGAAGTCCAGAAGATTGAGGTCCAGCCCAACGGCAGCAGCGGCAGCTTCACGCTGAGTCTCACAACAGGCGGTAAGACTTACACCACGACTGGCATTCAGTTCGGCGCCAATGCCGCCACCGTGCGCTATGCGCTCAACACGGCACTCGGAAGCGCCGGAGCGGTCGAGGTCGAGTCGGGCGCGGCGGGTGTCTACACCGTAAAATTTGGCGGCAAGCTGACGGGCGTCGACCTGCCGCCTCTGCAGGCTGTGGTCGCGAGCCAGTCGAGTCTGCCATCCGGGAGCTTCACGCTTGGCTATGGTGGTCAGACTACCAGCGCCATCGCTTACGACGCCGATGGTGCGGTGTTGGCCTCTCGTGTTCAGACGGCACTCCGTGCGCTCGCTGGCGTGGGGGCGAGCGCCGTGTCGGTTACCTATAACCCGGCCACCAGCAACGACACGCAGATCGGTCTCGATGTGCTGTTTGTTGGCAGCCTTGCGCAGCGTAATGCCGATGCGATCACAGTGCCGCAGGCGGGGCTCCGTAACGCGGGCGCCTCGATCTCCACAGTTACCCAGGGCGTCGTGGGCGTTTCGCAGGTCCAGTGGGTGGGAGCCGGATCTGAAGCGATCGCCAAGGGCTTCAAGCTGTCGCTCGCTTACCAGGGCAAGGTCTACACCACCGGCGTGATTGCGGGCGGTGCCACCGAGAGCGCGATTCAGACAGCGGTGAGTCAGGGGTTCGGCGGCATTACCGGGCTCACGCCGACTGTCAAGCTGCTGGGATCCGATACCTTCAACATCACCTTCGAAGGCGCGCTTGCGGGTTCGAATTTCAATCCGCTGACGCTTACCGTGGTGGGCGCCTCGGCGCCGCCGGCGAAAGGAAGCGGCGCCTACCAGGTGAACAATACCGCGGCCAATGTCGCGAGCATACGCCAGGCCTACGCGACGCTGCTCAACACGCCAATCGCCAATATTCAGGTGGATCGCGACTTCAGCGTTTCAGGCGGTGAGCGCTACCGGATCAGCTTCATCGGTGCTCTCGACAAGACCAATATTCGCGACGGAATGATCGCGTTTAACACGTCGCTCGACTACGACCTGGTCCAGGACGGCGAAGCGGCGGTTGCCGAAGTTCAGGAAATCAAGGTCGATCGTGCGGCGAGCACCGCCGGCAGCTTCCGGCTTGCGCTCACCCATGCTGGCAAGACCTACACCACCGCGGCGGTCGCTTTCGGTGCAACAGCGCAGGTCCTCCAGGATGCTGTCCGCGCTGCGATCAGCGGCACGACCACACTGGGTTCGATCGGGACGTTAACCGTCACGGCTGCTAACGCCGATACCTATCGCGTCACCTTTAGCGGAGCACTCACCGGCGTCAACATCCAACCGCTCAGTGCGGCCGCAGTGTCAGTCGATCCGCAGCTACCCTCGGGCAGCTTCAAGATCTCGGTTGAAGATCCCGCTGGCGAGCGCTTCAGCACGGCGGTTGCCTACAGCAGCACGCCGGCCACGCTTCGCACCAACCTGCAAAGCGCGCTTGATGGCCTCTTCGGTGCGGGCAATGTTCAGGTTGACATCGACACAGCTGACACGGTCGGCCGCAACCAGGCGTTCCTGGTCAAGTTCCGGGGCACGCTCGCTAAAGTGGATGTGGCTGATATCACCAGCCACTTCGACACGCTGTCCCTGGGACGGGTCGCACCCTATAGCGTGACGCAAGGCGCAGTGCGGGTTGGAGAAATTCAAGCGGTGCGGCTTACCAGCCCCGCCTCCGATATCGGCTATACGCTCAGTCTCACGCACAGTGGGCAATCGGCCACCAGCGCGGCCCTTGAGTCGTCCATGACGCAGGCTGAGGCACAGTCCGTTATCAATGCCGCCATGACCGCGTTGAGCGCAAAGGTCACGACCGCGTCAGGCGCTTCGTTCAGTGCGACTGCTACGCTCAAGTTCTGGAACGGCAAGGCGCTTGATCTCGAATTTGGTGGCTCGCTGCTTGGCGCCGATGTGGCGGCGGTGACCGTTGCCGAAGTCCCCAGAACCTACTCGCCAACAGTTTCGATCATCGAGACGGGCTACACGAAAGTCACGCCGGCCAAGCCGATCCGCACGCTGGTCGTTGACTACAGTGTCGATTCTGCCACCACCAAACGGCGCACCGAGCTTGATGTACGCAACGGCGCGAAGACCACCGATACCTTCACCCTCACACTCGATGGCGCGCGTGGCGAGCTCTTGCAGGCGAGCGCCAAGCTCACGATCGACATCTATGGGTTCGTTGCGCTCAACGGCAACTTCGCGCTCGACAAGGGCGAGGACGAGGTTCTGCTGGGTGACGCGCAGTACGATGCCGACGGCAAACTCGTCAAGCCCGCAAGTGCAGTTCGGGTCGATGCCCTCCGAATTGGCGCGAGCAGTGTCAACGCCTTCGTGGGCGTGGGTGGGGGCTATGACAACAGCGGTGCGCTTAAAGCAGGCGCGATTGGTCTGTCCCTCACCGGGGCAGAGTTCGGGCTTGCAATCCTGAGTGAAAGGCTCACCGGACTCGAGCCGGGGGGTACGCAGGCTCGGTCCTGGACCGGTTTCCAGGCGGCGGCCACCTCGGCCAGCTTTACGGGTGTAGCGGGGCTCACGCTTGCTGTCGATACGCTCACCGTGGAAGTGAATCGACAGGCGGCCGACGGAACTTTGGTCGACTTCAAAGCGCGCGGTCTCGAGGTTCAGACTGGCACCCGGGTGGAGCCGTCCAGCCTCACGCTGTCGATGGATGCTTCCGAAGGGCAGTTGTTGCGTGCTCGAGGCAATCTGACGCTTGATGTGTTCGGGTTTGTTCAGGCCTCTGGCGGATTCGGTATTGAGAAAAAATCGGGCCAGGTCAATCTGGCTGATAACCCGTTAACGACCGATAAAGATGAATCGGCCGCGCCGGTAAACGTTGACATGCTGCTCATAGGCGGCAGCGGCCTGGCGGCTTTTGCCGGGGTCAATGGCGGCAAAGCCAATGCAGTGGGCGTGGCGCTCTCCGGCGTTGACCTGGGCCTTGCGCTTTACACCGAGCGACTCGCCGCAAACAGTCAGGCGGTTCCGCGCAAGTGGAGCACGCTGCAGGCTACGGTGGAAAGTGCTGGATTCGGAGGCATCGACGGCCTGACGGTTCAGGTCGATACCCTCGCGGTGGCGGTGAACCGCGCGGCAACCGCTGACGGAACCGTGGTCGATTACAGTCTCGATAGCGGCAAAACCGACGGTAGCCGTCGGACCGCGGTCACGGTGCTGACCGGGCCCACGTCGGATCTGACGCTCACGCTCGACGGCAAACGCGGCGATCTGCTCGAGGCAAGCGGTCGGCTGACGCTCGACATCTTCGGCTTCGTTCAGGTGTCGGGCGAATTTGCCTTTGAGCGTGCCCGCACGCCGGTCTCGATCACGCTGGCCGATGGCAGCACAGTCAGCGCACAGGCGCTCAAGCTCGGTGCCTCAGACCTCCGCGCGTTCGTGGGGGTCAATGGCGGCACCGATGACGCGATCGGCTTCGAACTGGCTGGCGCCGAGTTCGGACTCGTGATGTACTCGCATGCCACCGACGAGACCCGAAGCTGGACCAGCCTCCAGGCGAAGGCGGCAAGCGCGGCCTTCGGTGGTGTCGAGGGGCTGACGCTTGCTGGCGATACGCTGTCCGTTGAGGTCAATCGCGCGGGCAAGATCAACGACTCGGTGGTTGACTATGGCCTCAAGGACGCGGCTAACCCCGCTGCGGGCCGTCGCACCGCGATGTCGGTCAAGACCGGCCTCAGCAGTCAGACGCTGCTCACCATGGACGGTGCGCAGGGTCGACTCCTGAGGGCCTCTGCGAATCTCACGCTTGATGCGTTCGGTTTCTTTCAGGCGGCGGGCGGCTTCGCGATCGAAGCGCGCGACGAGTCCTTCTATCTCAACGATGGTGTGGTGTCCGAAGATCCCGCCAAGGCGAAGGCGCCCGCCGAGATCCGCGGGCGGCTTCTGACCATCGGCGGTGCCGGCATCGATGCCTTCGCAGGTGTCGGCGGCGGCACCGACGGCGCAATGGGGTTGCGGCTCACCGACGTTGATTTTGGCGTGGCGCTGGTCTCCGAACTTCCCAAGACCGCGGGCGCAGCACCGCGTGAGTTCACCACCGTGAAGGCTCGCGCCGGATCGGTTGCGTTTGTGGGCCTTGATGCATTTGAGGTGAGCGCGACCGACCTGATGGTTGAGATCAACCGCGGGGTGAAGGGCACGGGTACCACGCCCGGTGTGGTGATCGATTACGGCATTCAACAGCTCGAGGTGCTGGCGGGCCCTGCGGACACGGTCACGCTTGATGCTGACGGATCGCTGGGCGAACTCACCCGCGCGGCCGGGCATTTGAAGCTCGATGTGTTCGGCTTTGCCCAGTTTGAGGGGAACCTGGCGTTCCAGAAGTCGTCGGGATCGGTCGCGCTCGCGCCCAAAGACGGTACGGTCGAAACTGTCCCGATCGACCTCCTCACAGTGGGCGGCGCGGATATTGGTGCGTTCGTTGGTATCAATGGCGGCACCGCCGACCAAATCGGTCTGGTGCTGACAGAGGTCGACTTCGCGCTGGCGCTCATGACCAGCAAGGCTGACGCAACGCGTAAATGGACCACGCTCGAGGCCACTGCTGGCTCGGTGTCGTTTGATGGCATTGATGACCTGACGCTGAGCGCAACCGACCTGTCGGTCAGCATCAACCTTGCCGACAAGGCAGGCGATGTGGTGGTGGATCACAAGGTCAGCGCAGCCGGCGCCAACGCCCTCAAAGTGTCTACCGGCGCCACCTCCGTGCGAACGCTTGCGCAGGATGGCAAGGTGGGCGAGCTGATCGAGGCGCGCGGCCATCTGCTGGTGGATCTGTTCGGATTTGTGCGGGTGGATGGCGACTTCGCGGTGTCGCGCCGGTTTGAGACCATCAAGCTGTCAGATGGCAGCACGATCGAGGGCGCGAAGGTCCTCACGATCGGTGGCAACGACATCGACGCGTTTGCTGGTATCAACTCCACGCGGGATGACCGGATCGGTCTGTCGTTACAGAAGGCGGATTTCGCGCTTGCGCTGATTTCCGATCCGAAGGACGCTGCCCGCAGCTTTACCACGCTCAAGGCGACCGCCGACCTCGCAGCGTTTGTCGGCGTGGCCGATATGACGGTCAAGGCGACCGAGCTTGAAGTTCAGATCAATCGCGGGATCAAGCTTCCTTTCGAAGCTGAGAAGCGCGAACTGATCAATACCAAGGTCGAGTTGTCGATCCCGGCTGACTTTGTTGGCAACCTGACCTTCGCGCGCGACGGTAAGTCCGCGGTCGCTAAAGTGGGTGCGCGTGACACCGACGCGCAACGGGTCCTCAAACTCACTGCCGCGCTCGAAACGGTGGTGGGGCAGGGCAACGTCAAGGTGACCGGGAACCGGATCGAGGGATTCGTATTCGAGTTCATCGGCACACTCGCCGGCGTCAACGTGACCGGGCTCACCGTGGCCTCGCAGGCTGCTGCCACCACATCAACCGTTACCGCTAAGACCGCCGCGGTCGCAGGAACCGACGAGGTCAAGCAGCTGGTCGTGCAGTCGTTGCGCGCCGAACCTGACCCGGTGACGGTCGGCGTGGCCACACCCGTCATTGCTTCCGCGGGTGTCACTGAAATCTCGTCGATCACGTTTACCCGCCCCAATCAATCGGGCACCTACGACGTGTTCTTCGTTGATGGGGGTGTGGTGCGCACCGACCGCGCAGCGGTGGCCGGTGCAAGCGAACTGCAGCGCCTTGTACTGACCGGCGATCTGACTGCGCAGGCCTCGGGTGCATCCGGGACCGTGAGCGAGGTGCAAGCCGGTGGCGGCGCGGCTCGCAATGAGCGCTACGGCGTCACCTTCAGCAACAAGTTTGGCTATCAGGGGTTCAAGCTCTACTTTGTCGATAACCCGGTGCTGCCCACGACCTGGACCTATCGCAACAACGCTGAAAACGTCGCCGACACCATCGGTCAGTTGAAAAACGCCTATGCGGCGCTTCTCAAGGGCTACACCGATAACACGCCGCGCCCAGAGGCTGTTCAGGTTATCGAGGATGCCAGCTACACCGGTACTGGGCACCGTTATCTGATCGAATTCGCGGGCCCGCTCGCGGGCAAAGACATTCCGGCGATCGGAATGCGCAGCGAATCAAAAACGTTCTCCAATGTCCGGCTGCAGCAGGGCAGTTCCGGGCAGAGCGAGCAGCAGAAGGTCGTGATTGACGCGAAGGGCGCGCAAGGCAGCTTCTCGCTTTCTCTGACCGTTGGCAGCCGCAGCTACACCACCACCGGGATTCAGTTCGGCGCTAACGCAGCCACGGTACGCTATGCGCTCAATGTTGCGCTGGGTAACGCCGGTAGTGTCGAGGTGAGCGCCGGCGGTGCTGGCGTCTACCTTGTTACCTTTGGCGGGGCGCTGGCCACCGCCAATGTCAACCTGCTGAGCGTCAGCATCAACAGCACTCAGCCGGTGCCGTCCGGCACCTTCACGCTGAGTTTCGGCGGTCAGACCACCGGCCCGATCACCTTTGATCGCGATGGCGCGGTGCTCGCTCGCCGCGTGCAGACAGCGCTTCAGGCATTGTCAACGATCGGTGCGGGTAACCTGCAGGCGAGCTATAACGCGCAGCAGTCATCGGGTGGTCAGATCGGTGTCGATCTTCAGTTCACGGGGTCGCTCGCTCAGAAGGATGTGGCGGGCATCACGGTGAATGGCGGCGGGCTCAGCAACGCTGCTGCCGCGATCCGTACGGTCACTTCGGGTTTAAGCGGCGTTGCTCAACGCCAATGGGTCGGCGCGGGAGCGGAAGCGATTCAGAAAGGCTTCCGCCTCTCCCTCACCTGGCAGGGCAAGGTTTACCAGAGTGAGGTGATTACTGGAGGAGCGACCGAGCAGCAAATCCAGGCTGCGGTCGATGCCGGTTTTGCAGGTATCGCGGGGCTGGTTCCAACGGTGGATCTGGTCAGCAGCAATACCTTCACGATCGATTTCGGCGGGGCGCTGAAAGGCATGTCATTCAACCCGCTGTTGCTCAAGGTTGAAGGCGCGAGCGCGCCGCCAGCCAAAGGTAGCGGGAGCTTCGTAGCGGGTAACGCGTCGCAGACCATCGCGAATCTGCAGTCGGCCTTTGCTGCCTTGTTGTCGACCTCGGTCTCCAATATTCGTGTGGAGCGTGATGCTGCAGCGGTACGCGGCGAACGCTATGTCATCAATTTTGTCGGCGCGCTGGATCAGACCAACATCCGCGACGGGATGATCGCCTTTAATACGCCACTCGACTACGAGCTGGTGCAGGACGGCGCCGCGGCGGTGGCCGAGGTGCAGCGGATCCGGGTCGATCGTAAGGTTGACGCCGCCGATCCCGCCCAGTCCACCACCGGAACCTTCAGGCTCAGCCTGTCCCGTGCCGGTCTCAACTATGTCACGGCTCCGATCGCCTTCGGGGCCAGCGCGCAGGCGCTTCAGGATGCGCTTCGCGCCGCCACGCCAACGGCAGCTTCGCAGACGCTGGGTGCTCTCGGCACGATCACGGTGACCGCAGACGGCGAGGATGCCTATCGGGTGCAGTTCGGCGGCGCGCTCGCGGGCGCAGACGTTGCCACGCTTCAGGTCACCGCGGTGTCGGTGGATCCGGAACTGCCAGCCGGCACCTTCCGGGTGTCGGTCCCCGATTCGGATGGCGCGGATCAATTCACCGATCCCATCACCTACACCAGCGACCGCACCCAACTCGCGGCCAACATTCGGACAGGCCTCGCCAGGATTTTCGGTACGGGCAACTTCACGGTTGTGCTTGATGCCGCGGAAAGCACAGGCCGCAACCTCGCGTTCAACGTCGCGTTCCAAGGTGCGCTCGCCCGGCTTGATGTGCCGAACATCACCAGCTATTCCAGCAACTTGCAGCTGGGCGTGGTCAAGCCTTACAACCTCACTCAGGGCGTGGCCCCTGCGGGCGAGGTGCAACAGATTTCCCTGCAGTCAGAAGCCGACGAGGTGGGTTTCACCCTCACGGTCGCCCATGCCGGCAAGAGCGTTCAGACCGACATCATCCGTTCCGATATGGCGCGCGCTGAGGTCGAGGCGGTCCTGGCCAAGGCGGCGGGTGTACTCAATACAGCGGTCGGCGGTGGATTCGCCGCCTCCATCGATCTGGTCCTCTGGGCCAGCAAGACGCTCCAACTGGGCTTTGGCGGATCGCTCAACGGTGTGGATGTGGCGAACGTCACGGTCACACCCATCGCCATCACCAGCGCCGCGAAGCTGGATGTGAGCCAGGCGGGCAAAACCATCGTCACGCCCGCCAAGCCCGCGCGTACCGTCGTGGTGGACTACACCACCGGCGCATCGGACACCACCAAGGCAACCGATCTCACCGTACCCACCGGCCCCACCACCGACAGCACGCTCGATATCGACGGCGCGCTGGGTGACTTCATGCGCGTCACCGGCGTTCTCGACATCAACCTGTTCGGGTTCTTCCAGACCAAGGGTAATTTCGGGATTGAGAAGAAGAGCGGGTCGGTCAAGCTTGCCGATGAGGTGAAGAACAGTAGCGGCACCGTCACCCGAGCCGCGAGCACCGTCAACGTGGATCTGATCACGATTGGCGCCTCGGACATGTCCGCGTTTGCGGGTATCAACGGCGGTACGGCTGACGAACTCGGCCTCAAGATGACGGGCGTGGAGTTTGGTCTGGTGCTCGTAAGCGAGCAGATCTCTCGCGCCCCGGGGCAGGCCGCACCGCGCAAGTGGACAGGGCTACAGGCGACTGCGGCATCGGTTGGCTTCGTGGGGCTGGGCAGTGACCTGAAGGTGAACGCCACGAATGTCGGTGTGCTGGTCAATCAGGCCAATGGCGATCCGACCACGGTCATTGACTTTGCCAAGAGCGACATTTCGGTGATCACGGGCCCCAGCCGGTCGCTCAAGATGACGCTTGATGGCACGCGAGGCGAGATGATCCGCGCAAGCGGCACGCTCACCCTCGATGTCTACGGATTTTTCCAGGTCACCGGTGACCTGGCAGTCGAAAAGAGCAGCAAGACGCTCACGCTCGCCAAGGTGGGCACGGCAGCCGCCGAAACGGTCGAAGCCGACATGCTCACCATTGGCGGCAGCGGCATCAATGCGTTTACCGGTGTCAATGGCAACAGCCCCAACCGTCTCGGCCTGGCGCTCACCAACGTTGAGTTCGGCCTTGCGCTCTTGACCAGCAAGGCCAAGGCCGACCGTAAATGGACTGCGCTCGAGGCCACCGCAGGCTCGGTCGCCTTCGTGGGCTTGGGAGACAGTGTCAAGATTGGCGCCACCAATGTGGGGGTGCTCGTCAACCAGGCGGATGGCGCAGCCACCGATGTGGTCGATTTCAAGGCCACTGACCTCACGATTGCCACGGGCACGACCAAAGGTCTTAAGCTCTCGCTTGATGGCAGCCGCGGCGAAATGATCCGCGCGAGCGGCCAGCTGAATCTCGACCTGCTTGGTTTCTTCCAGGTATCCGGCGAACTCGCGGTTGAAAAGAGCAGTAAGACTGTCACGCTTGCGAAGGTCGGCAACGCAGCCGCTGAAACGGTTTCGGTTGATCTGCTGACCGTCGGTGGCAGTGGCGTGAGCGCATTCGCCGGCATTGGCGGCAACACCGCCAACCGGTTTGGTCTCGCCTTGTCCAATGTCGAGTTCGGGCTGGTGCTGATGACCAGCAAGGCGGACAACACCCGTAAGTGGACCGCGCTGCAGGCGTCTGCAGGTTCGGTCGCGTTTGTCGGCTTGGGTGATTCGGTCAAGATTCAGTCCACCAATGTGGCGGTCCTCATCAATCAGGCCGACGGAGCGGCCACCGACGTCGTCGACTTCAAGGCAACCGATCTCTCGGTGGCGGTAGGCACCCGGAAAGAGCTCAAGCTCAGTCTCGATCCCGCGCTCGGCGAAGTCGTTCGCGCAGCCGGCACGCTCACCCTTGATATGTTCGGATTCTTCCAGGTCAATGGCGATCTGGCGGTCGAGAAGCGTTCGCAGTCGGTCACGCTCGCGAAGAAAACGGGCGCGAGCACGGCCGAAACCCTGGACGTTGATTTCCTCAGTATCGGGGGCTCCAACCTCAACGCCTTCGCGGGCATTCGGGGTGGCACCTCGGATGAGCTTGGCCTCAAGCTTGAAAACGTCGCCTTCGGCCTGGCCCTGATGACGGGTAAAGCCGACAGCACGCGCAAGTGGACCAGCCTCGAAGCAAGCGCTACGCGGGCTAGTTTTGTCGGCATTAGCGGCATGACGCTCGCGGCCAACAATCTGAGTGTGAAGATCAATCAGGCGGATAAGGAAGGCGACCAGGTGGTCGACTTCTCTGCCGGCGCAACGGTCCTGTCTGTGCCGACGGGCGTTTCTTCGTCGCTTGCGATTGCGCTCGACGGATCCAAGGGTGAGGTTGTCAGGGTCGATACGGGCCTGGTCATCGACATGTTCGGGTTCTTCCGCGTCAGCGGCAACTTCTCGATTGAATCAGCCTCCAGCAAGGTGGCCTTGTCGCGTAAGTCGGGGCAGATCCGTTCCGATGTGATCGATGTGGACACACTCACCATCGGCGGGTCCGGTGTCAATGCCTTTGCCGGCGTCAATGGCGGCACTGACGACGCAATCGGGTTAGCTCTCGAAGGGGTGGATTTCGGTATCGGCTTTTATACCGACAAGGCGGACACCTCCCGGAAATGGACCGCACTCAAAGCGTCAGCGACCCGGTTTGGGTTCGTGGGCATTGGTGACTTCCTTCCGTCGCTACGCAACCTTTCAGTCGATATCAATCAGGCGACCCAGGAAGGCGATCAGGTCATCGACTTCGCCACACGTCCGGTCACCATACCGACCGGACCGACCAGCACGATCAGCGTCAACCATAACGGAGCGGTTGGCGAACTGATCAGGGTCGAGGCCGATGTCACCCTCAACCTGCTTAATTTCGCTTATTTCAGCGGCAGACTCGGCTTCGAGAAATACACGCCGCCTGCGCCGCTCAAGGTACGTAGCGAATCGGGCACGCTGAAGAGCGTTGACGCGACTTCGGTCATGGCCATCACCGGCCAGAACATCCAGGCCTTCGTGGGCTATGCCGACGGCGGCATCGACGCCTCGCGCACGCTGTCCCAGCAGTCTGACCGGCTGTACGGCTTCGGCGTGGAGGGCGTCGACTTCGGTGTGGTGCTGGTGAAGGCGGGTGGACAGTCCTACACCACGGTTGACGTGGCCATGGAGAAAATGAGCATCTTTGGCATCGACCAGAGCGTGTTCCAGTTCTCCCTGGAGGGGATCCGCTTCAAGTACAACAACAAGGCCGTAGACAAAAGCTCGCTCGATTACGCAGCGTCGTTCAACGGCGGCGTGCTGCTTGGGTCAACTGGCAAGATCAAGATCGATTCAAGCGGGTATCAGCTGGGTGTGTACGTTGAGAAAGCAACGCTTGCGATCTCCAGCTTTTTCTATGTGAGCGGCTCCATCAGTTTCGAGCGTGTCGACTTTGCCAACTCTCTGAAGGCAACCGAGCGGGGCATCACGACCGCTGTTCAGGAAGCCAAAGGCTTTGCGATTGGCGGCGCCAACCTGACGCTGTTCGTGGGTTACGCCGACGGCGGAATCGATCGCAACCGTACGCTCGCAGAGCAGTCTGATCGGCTCTATGGCTTTGGGGCCGACGGCATCGCATTCTCGGTGCTCTCGCTAACCGACAAGCAAAGCGTTTCTTACACGGCGGTCAAGGCGTCCGCGGCGAATGTGCAGATCTTCGGGCTCGATCCCGACATCATGCGCCTGCGGTTCACCGACATTCGGTTCGAGTACAACAGCTCGAGCAAAGACGGTAAGAGGATCGACTTTTCGCTGGCGAATTCCGGCGCCGGACTCGCGGTGGCGGCAGGGACTTCAACGATCACCTTCGATATGAAGGGCGACAAGATCGGGGTCTATGTTCGTGAAGCGCTGCTCTCGATCTCGCGCTTTGTACACGTTCGCGGCGCACTCGCTTTCGAGAAGGCTGATTACGGCATGCTCCGCGACAGTCGCGGAATGCCGATCACCGGAACCAGTGGTTTTGCAATCGGTGGCGCCAACCTCGATGTGTTCATCGGTTATACCGACGACACCGTCGACCCCAGCAAGCCGCTCAGTCAGCAGTCGGCCAAGCTTTACGGCTTTGGCGCCGAAGGGATCGACTTCGGCATCATGTCGATCAAGAACGCGTCAGGTACCTATCTCGCTGCGAAGGGACACGCCGACCGCGTTGCGATCTATGGCTTCGACCCCAAAGACTTCCAATTGTCGGCAACCGGCATCGACTTCGAAGTCAATATGGGTGAGAGCGAGGGCGCGCCCGCGATCGACTTCATCAAGAGCTTCGGGCCTGGTGGCTATTCGCTCCAGACCGGTGCGGAGCCCATCGCGATCGACTTTACCGCCCCGAGGATGGCGGCATCGCTCCGAAACGCCACGCTGCGCATTTCCGAATTCGTCTTTCTGTCTGGGTCGTTTGCGTTCCAGAAGGGTGACATTGTTCGCATCGGCGTGTCCGGTCCCTTGGGCTTGCGCGTCGACAATGTTCCGGCCTCGTCGATGACCATCGGGGCGACCAATGTCCAGGCATTTGTTGGAGTCGATGGCCCTTACCGTACCGATACCAATGGTGACGGCGTCGTCAACACCAAGGACGCCGTTGATCCCGATGCGGTGGGTCTGATCGTCAACGACTTCTCGTTTGCCTATGGCGTTTTTGAGACCGAGTTTGATCTCAATAATCCTGCGACCGCGTTGGTGGCGGGGCAGCGCTTTACTGCGCTTCGGGCGAGTGCGAACGAGATTGACTTTGCGGGTCTGCCAAGCAGCATCAAGGCAAATCTGAAGGACCTCGACGTCTACATCAACCAGTCGAAGTTCGATGCCTTCACCGCGGACTTCACACAGGGCGGGAAGGTTGCGGGGCTTGCGATTGCCACGGTCGATCCCGATCGCCCGATGATGTTCTCGATGAGCAACCGGGTGGTCTCGGCCTCGATCGGGTTCGCCAAGCTCGCAGTCCTGAACGTACTGTCGATCGAGGGCGGTTTGACTTTCCAGCAGCGCCGCGTCGACACGGCTGACGTGTTTGTGCGCGGGGTCAAGATGCCCGGCGTCGGCTTCAATTCGTTGATTCTGGCTGGGCGGAACATCACAGCGTTCGCGGGCATCAACGGACCCTATCTCACGGACTCAGACGAGGACGGAAGCCTCGGCGACGAAACACCGAAGTCGGATGCCATCGGGTTTGCCATCACGGATCTCGATTTTGCGCTGGTATTGGGCTCGCCGCAGATCGCTGGCAAGGAGCTTAGCGCTGTGCGGATGATCGGCATCACGCTGTCATCGGACTACATCGGGCTGGTCGGTACCCAGCCTTATCTCACGCTCAACGCCAAAGAGGCCGTATTCCAGCTGAACCTTGCGCTGCCCCCCGCCCGCCCCGATGGAGGGTATGTTTACCCAATACCCGGTACAGTCATCGACTTTTCCAGTGTCAGGGACGAGTTCCCGGCGGCTGGTATGGACGTCCCGATCGGGCGAGACAAGACCATCAATCTCAGCGAGCTCGACGCGAACATGCTGCGCATCGGGCTGCAGGGCACTATCGGTCTCTTCGATCTTTTCAATCTCAGCCTTCCCCGGTTCGACTTTACGTTCAAGCTGCCTGATACCGGCGACCTGATCCCTGAGATCAATCTCGACCTTGGCGAGATCCTGAAAGACATCGTCCCGGCGGTTTCTCCCAGTACCCCCGACTGGCTGAAGGGGGCGATCAAGTTCATCGAATGCATCGACATCTCGATCAGCTACTCGGGTCTGACCGGAACCATCTGCATTCCGGATTTGTCGATCGACATGGGCGGCTTCATCTTCTTCGAAGGTGATTTCAAGCTCACGCTGGGCGACAAGTTCAAGGCCGATGCTTACACCGGCGTCGATCCGATGCTGGGTGGTGAGCTCGATTCGCTACTTGACATGGCGACTCAGGCGCTTGCCGAGACCATGCTCGACTCGGAGCTACCGAGTCTCGAAGACCTCAACATCGTTCAGCGCCTGCTGGGCATTTCGCCCGACTTCACTCGCCTGTACGACGTCGAATACCAGGGCGGGACGTTCTTGGCGACCAATGTCAACGTATTCGTCGGCGCGGGCGGCAAGCCGGACTTCAACAGGCCACTTGCCGATCAATCGCTCATCGGGTTCGGCTTTCAGAATCTCGACCTGGCGATCGGCATGTACAAACCGACGCTACCCGGGATTTTCGGCAAGCTCTACAACGGCAAGGTCACGGACGTTGTCACCCTGAAGGCCTCGGCCGACAAGTTGGGTGCCTACGGTTTCGGCGATTCCCTGAAGATCCTCGGCCGTGACATCGTGGTCCAGAGCAACGATGGCGGCTTCTGGGGACCAAAGGCTGGCCCGATCCAGTTTATTCGTGCCATGCCCATTTACTCGGGCATCGTGACTCGCACCATCAATCCTACGACGGGCCAAATTATTGAGCGCAAGGGCCATGTCGTGGGGGTGGGTGACGATCCGCTCACGCTTGACTTCGACGGCCCGCCGGTCATGGGGCTCGATATCGGCCTTGCTGAAATTTCGCTCGTCGACTTCATTCATTTGCGCGGTTCTCTCGCTTTCCGTAAGGGCGAGATTTTCAACGTCAACATCGATCCGGGCGGCCTGAAGCCGCTACTGACCGACATTACCGCGCTGGCAGGTGACTCGCTGGGCGGCATTGACTTCACCAACCTGAATCTCAACGTCCAGGCGCTCACCCTCGGTGGCGCCAACCTGGTCGGCTTTGCCGGCATCGGCGGCCCGTATCGCTACGGCGATGATGTCCTGGGTAATGGCCGTCTCGATGAGGGCGAAGATCTCAATAAGAACGGCCGACTTGACCCGGGCGAAGATGAGCCCGACGGAATCCTCGACTCGGTGAACGAGAGCGCGGTGGGGCTCGAGATCAACAACGTTGATTTTGGCTTCGCGATCCTGAAGCCGATGCAGCTCCCGATCCACCCCATCCTTGAGGCGGCGTCGCCCTACTGGATGTCGGCCAAGGCGTCGATTCAGCGCGCTGGGCTTGTCGGCATCGATGAGTCCGTGCTGTCGGCCGAAGTGTTTGACGTTGAAGTCAATATCAACACATTCGTGGTTTCTGACCCGACGATCAACCTGGCCCTGAAGGTGTTTGGGCCGCCGGTCATCAACTACAAAAAGAGCAGTAGTTTCAAGAACTTCACTGAAGACCGGAACGGCAATGGGAAGCTCGATTTTGGCGAGGACAGAAACGCCAATCTTCGTCTGGACCCGGGTGAAGACCTTGATGGCGACGGCCTGCTCGATCTGAGCGAAGACCGCAACCAGAACGGCAAGATCGATACGGCTGGGTTCGCGCTGCCCGCGGGCGGCAACAACATGGTGTTCATCGACTTCGAGTCGGACATCATTCAGGCCAAGGTTGGATACGCCGAGATCAATCTGGGCGGCGTGCTCCAGATGTCGGCCTCGATGGCGTTTACCAAGCGCTCGGGCGAGCAGGTCACGCTGTCGAACGGCGAGAAGGCCACCGTGACCACCATGGCGATTGGTATCAACGATGCCAATGCCTTCCTTGGCATCCCGGTGGGCGGCCACGGATATTTCTACGACAGTAATGGCGATGAGCGGATCGACGAGGGCGACGACACGAACCAGTCGGCCATCGGTCTGGTGATCGAGGATCTGGATCTTGGTCTGGTTATCGCGGCCGAGACCTATATTTCGCTCCAGAAAATCAGCCTTGGCGTATACCTCGCCGGTCGCGCCACCATTCAAGAGATCAAACTCAACGGGATTCCGGGCGTGACGATGGCCGTGCGCGACATCGCGCTCGAGATCAACGTGGGCGCGCGGGTCTCAATGGATTTCGGCCAGATCGTCCGAAGCTGGGACTACGACGCTGGGCGCAGCGCCACATTGATGCGCAAGGACGACCTGGTCCGCACGTCCGACGGCAATTTCTGGAAGTACATCGGTCCGGACGGTATTTCGTTTGATCTCGCTGGCGACTTCAACCCGGAGGCGCTGCCACTGAAGGGCGTCGGCATCTGGGAAAAATCCACAGCGATCGTTTCGTACAACGTGGGGGTTTCAGCGCCGAAGTTCGAGATTGTCACGATCGATTTCAGCAAGAGCACATGGAACCGACCGGCGGAGGACGTAAACGGGAACGGCGAGCTGGATAACGGCGAAGACCGTGGCAACGTTATGCTCGATCCGGGCGAAGACCTCAACGGAAACAAGCGCCTCGACGCGGGTGAAGACAAGGGTAATGGCATTCTTGACCCGCGGCAGGAGAACCTCCAGGGCTATGCGATTGAGACGGGCAACCCGTTTGAACCCATCGTCCTCGAATTCGACTCCACTTTCCTTCGTGTTTTCGGCGAAGTCGAAGTCAATCTCTTCGGGTTGGCCAAGCTCGACGGCACACTTGATTTCCGTTATAGCGAGAAAGACGGCCTCACAGCCTTTGCAGATGTCACGGTAAGCGTCGGGCCCGACGGCTTCAACATCACTGCCGATGCCACGGGTCTGCTGGTTGTGAACAGCGAAGGCATTGCGCTTCGCATGATGCTGAGCGTTGCGCTTGATCTGGGTCCGGTCGTCAAACTGGACGCCGAAATCGAGCTTCGCCTCAACTCGTTCGGCAAGGACATTGTTTACGCGGTACCGAAGCAGCTTCAGGACCGGACCGGGTTTACCTCCATCACGATTCCCGGTGAACCCCCCGGCAAGGAAGGCGATCCCGACTGGAAGGGCGCCACCTACATATCGCTGGGCGGACGCGGCGTGATCGACCTGATGTCGGGCGCGCTGATTCTGAATGGCGACTTCAACATCATTATCGCCAACACGCCGATCAAGGGCTTCGTGTTCGAACTGAACATCGCGGCCGTGCTGGATCTGCCGGTGTTCAAGCCGCTCGCCGTGGAGGGCACGCTGGGCTTTGTTGCCAATGGCGAAACCGGTCTGTACGGCAGCCTGTTCGTGGGCGGCGTGGGTCCGGGTTCAGTGCTTCTCGATCTGGGCGATGTGCTGACCGTTGGCGGCAGCTTCCTTCTGCAGATCAATACCAGCTCGGCTGAGCAGAAGGTTCGCCGCATGAAGCTCAACGAGAACAGCGAAATCGTTCGGGACAGCCGTGGTTTCCTGGTGTTTGTCGACGAGGTGCTGGCGCCACAGAGCTTGCGGATTGCCGGTTACACCGAAATCACCGTGGGCGGTGTCGTCAAGATGACCGGCGCGCTCGACCTTCGCATCGACAAGACCGGTCTTGAGTTCGCGATGAAGGTGTCGCTTGAACTCGGTCCGCTCGGACAGATGAAGTTCGAGGGTGCTGCCGCGATCAAGACCCGCGATGGTGAAACTTTCTTTGCCCTGCGGGCTCGCACCAGTGTGGAACTGGGCATAGCTGTAATCGGCATCAAGGCCGGCGCGGTGCTCGAAATCAACACCGGCTCGCAGGACTACACGCCGCTCCGTCTTCCGGGCGATACCGCCGATCCGGATCCGATCCGCGCCAACACCATTTTCAGGGTGGCGCTCGATGGCAAGATCAAGATCATCGCCTTTGATATTGAGTTCAAGGGCGAGATCAGCATCATCGACAACGTGTTCGAGGTGCGGGTCGACAAGGCCGAGCTCAACTTCTTCGGCGTCCTCAAGGCCTCGCTCAGCGGTTACATCCGCTCGAACGGCGAGTTCCTGCTGAAGGGCTCTACCGATTACAACATCGACCTGAAGATCATCAAGTTCCAACTTGGATGGTCATTTACCTTCAGCGACAAATATTTTGCGGCCAGCGTCTACGGCCGCCTGCTGATTAACATTGATCTCGGGCTCTTCAGCATCAATATGACACTCGCGGGCTTCAGCGGCGACATCGAACTCACGCCGTCGAGCGCCACGCTTCGCGCGAGCATCACCGTGTTTGGCTTCAGCGTGGCTGCAGGCAAGGCCTGGAGCTGGGGATCCCCGCCCGTCATCAGCAGCATGGAAGGCGATACGGTCCTCCTGCACATGGGCGACCACGCCAATCGGCGCGGAGAGCTTTACAACGCCATCGTCCATGAGTCCTGGAGCGTGGACGCCACCCGTGACGGTATGGGCAGGGTCATTCCCGAGGCCATCACCATCAATGCCCTGGGCGAGGAAAAATCTTATTCCGGCGTCAAGCGCATCGTCGCGCGCAGCGGCAAGGGTAATGACACCATCCTGTTCAGCCCCGGAATCACTTCGGTACTTGATATCGATACCGGCGAGGGGAACGACAACGTTGGTGTGATGTCCGCCGGGTCGGGGAGTGTGATTCGCGGCGGGGCCGGTCACGACAATCTGTATGGCGGCAACGATTTCCGTAACGTCAGCTTCTATGGCGATGACGGTAACGACAAATACTTTGGCGGCGACGGTTCGGCCTACATCAACCTCGGAGCCGGCAAGGACACGATCCTGGTTGCTGGCGGCAACGACACCATTGAAGCCAATGGTGCGACGTCGCTCGCTATCACCCTGGGTCGCGGTGTTCAGACCGTCAGCGTGCAGGGCACGGCACTCGTCGAGATCACCGACGCGGAGAACGACACCATCACGCTGCGTGGCGTCAACGCTGCCACGGTGAAGATGAAGTCGGGCACCAACACGGTGTACACCGACTGGACTGGCGCGCTCACGATCGCGGGGGGCGCGGGCTATGACAAGGTGGTCCTTGATCCGCTCACCACCAACAAGCCATTCGATCTCAACACCCGCGAGTTGCGGTATGGCACGGGAACCAGCGCCCGCCGAATCGCGTTCGATGATGCGCTCAATTCTATCGAGATCACCGACAACGCTGCGTCCACCATTCTGCGTAATCCCACCGGGCTCACCTGGGGTGGCATCAGCCTGAAGCTCACCGCCGCCGGCAGTATCGATGTGAGCAATGCCTTCCTGAGGGCGCCTGGCGGGCACTTCAACCTCGAGGCGGGCGCCGGCATCATCGGCACGCTCAATACCGAGGTCGAAAGCCTCACGGTGGTGAACCGTCTCGCAAGCGGCGCCAACTCGAACATCATCGTTCGCGAAGCCGATAGCCTGCGCGTGACCGACGGTGGCCGCAGCAACGGCGGCCTGTACACGGTCGGTGGCCGGATCGATGTGGAAATGGCCGGTAGCGAAGCGCTGCTGTCGCTTCAGTCCGGTGTCGTTGAGGCCGTCGCTGCGGGTCAGCCCATCCGGCTGATCGCTGATGACATCGACTTCCGCTCGGGTGACAACGCGGTTCGCGGCACAGGCACGCTCACCATTGAAGCGAAGTCTTCCAGCCAGGGCTATCGCATTGGCAGCGCGGGTCAGTCCACCTTCGGGCGCGACTTCTCCGAGAACAACATCACCAGCTATCTCGAGCTGGGCATGGGCGATCTATCTGCGCTCAGGGACGGCTTTAGTGAGATCACCATCGGTCGCGCCACGGGCGACACCACCGCGCTGATGGCGATCGGTGATGTCGACGATATCCGGGTGGGCGATTTCAACTTCAACGCCAAGCTCACGGATAACACCCGGTTCTTTGCCGACTGGTTCAAGGTCATGGGCGACATGCGCGCCACGCAGCCCGTGTCGTTTACCGGACGCCTGATGGAGGTCCAGCGCAGTAACGAACGCACCGGGCTTTTCCAGTCGGGTGTGCGTGCGACGAGTACGACCATCACGCTTACCGAGCAGTTGAGTGTGTCGGGCTGGATCTATGGTGACTCGCAGGTTGCAATCAATGTCACCGCTAGTACGACAGCAGGGGGGCTATCGCGCTACGACACTGGTGCGAACAGCGTCAGGCTGGACAAGGGTGCCGAGATTCTCACCTTTAACGCTGGAAGCACGCTCAGCATCAACGCTTCGGCGTCGGTGTACAGCGCAGGTAACGTGCAGGCGGGCGCGCCCACGACCGTGAACGGGGCGGGCGCGTCGAACGCCAGCGTCACGATCCAGGCGGGCACGGGAATCAAGGTGCTGGAGGGGGGCGCGGTTCGCGTCACGGGCAACAACTCCTCGGTCTCGCTTCAGTCGACCGATTTCCTGCACGTTGATCCGGGTAGTGCCGTACTCGCTGGTGCTCGCTTCGATTACGTGGGCACCACCCCCGTGGCGGTCAAGACCGCAACCGGTTCGCAACTCACGCTCAGCACCACTGGCGAGATGCGGCTCGCGGGGTCGGTGACCTCAGGTGATGGCGTCACGCTCAGCTATGGTCGCACCGTCAACGACTTCGCCGAGTATTTCGATTCGCTGAACGGGCAGCTGATCGCGAAGGTTGATCGAACGGGTACCACGCAGGCCAACCTCGACAGCATGCTTGCGTCGCTCCGTGCAGGGACGCTACCCGGTGGGGTTCAGTCGCTCATCACCGGTGCCGGGCTACCGCTTGGCAGCACCGTATCGGTCATTTCGGTAAGCGGCCTGGTGCCGTTCGACAGCCTGAGCGATAGCGCCAAGTCCGACGTCGCGGGCTATCTCGGCTACACCACCAAAACCGGTGGCGGCTTCCACGACACGCTCAACGCGGCGTTCTACACCACGCTCGAGCCGGCAGCGCTCACCGCCCAGCGCAAACTGGATATCGCGACACGCCTTGGGTTTACGGTCCTGAACGGGCTCTATTTCTTCAAAGCCGGCGCGGCCGCGGGCCGCGAGCTGGTGACCTCATTCGAGCAGGGGATCTCGGCCGACTACAACAACGCGCTGATCAACTGGGGGAGCGTGCCTGCTCCCAGCGATCCGAACGCGAGCTTCGATTCGCTCACCGATGCCCAGAAGCAGACGGTGGCGCGCAATCTCGGCTATACGGTCGAGCCGCTTTACAAGTACAACAGGATCGTGCCGGAGCCCGGTGAAAAGGATAACGAGCGCAGCACGTTTGGCGCCTACTACCATGACGCGGGCGCAGTCTGGGGCAAGGACGGTGATCCCGGTCCTGCGAAGAAGCTGAGCGAACTCACGATCGTTCAGAAGATCGATGCTTCGAAGTATCTCGGCTGCTTCCCTGAATACGACGTACGTGACATCGACTGGGGCATCCTTTCGCCCGCAGACACGGACACCGTGTTTGACCGTATGACGCCTGCGCAACGCGATCTGGTCGCCAACAAGCTGGGCTTTTCCTCGGAAATCACCGGCTACGCGTTTGTCAACTACAACGCCGCGCCGGGCAAGAAGCAGATGACGAGCTTCACCCAGGGCGCCATCAAGGACTTCCGGAACAGCAATATCTACTGGGGGGCAGCGGGTACGCCTGCTGCCGATGCGTCGTTCGATTCACTCACTGCCCACCAGAAAAAGGTGGTGGCCCGTGCGCTGGGCTACGAAGTCTTCGAGGGAACGAGCTTCTACAAGGCGACTGAGCCTGCCGCCACCCGTATGATCCAGGGCTTCCACGACGGCAACAAGGTCGACTACTCGTTGATTGACTGGGGCGGGGTCGGTGCGCCCGACAGCGCCAGCGCAAGTTTCGAGCAGCTGAGTATCGAGCAGCGAGATTTCGTCGCCAGCCAGAAGGGCTACCAGCGTTACAACGCCCAGGTGTTCTACAAGCCCGGCGTGGTGGCGCCCGCCAAGGAAATTCGCACCAGCTTCACGGTGGGTACCGGCTCGGCCTGCGACGTCGATTACGACCAGGTGGACTGGGGCTCGCTCGCGAAGCCCGAAGCCTCGGTGCTGTTCGCCGACCTTCGCGCTGAGCAGCAGGACGTGATCCTCGAGAAGCTTGGCTATCGCCGCTACGACGGTCTGGTCTGGCGCGAGGGCGCGACCAGCAACTTCCGTGTCACGTTCTTCGAAGGGGGCAGCGTACCCGCGGGCGGCGTCGCGGATTACACCAACGCCAACACGCCATGGACCCTGGTTGCGGTTCCCGCGGCCACCACCCCCTGGACCACGGCTGGGAGCCCGCAGGGCCTGCTGGCTGAGCAGCAGGCGAGGGTACTCACGCAGCGTGCCATTGACAGCTATGCGGCCACCGCCTATTTCAAGGCAACGGTGCCTTCGGCGCAGGCCTCGATCGGCCTGAAGCCGGTCATGACCACCTTCGAGCAAGGTCTGCACTACCAGCAGTCACAGGTGAGCTTCAGCGCGACCGCATCTAAAGACAAGCGCTTCGTCGTCACCGACGGCACCAACAAATACGTGGTGTACGCGAAGGACGAGAACAACGACGGCACGTTTGACTCGATCGAGGCGCAGAAGCCGCACGAGCTGCTTGGGCAACGAGGCTACGGCTTCCTGCTCGCCGGCACGCTCACCACGTTGGGTGACAACGTGGGCTTTAATGTGTCGGGTAAAGATGACGTCATCATTACCGGCAACATCAATCTCAACGGGCAGAATTCAGGGCTGTCGCTTCAGTCCGATCGTTGGGTTTACCTGGAAGGTGCGGCCAAGGTCAGCGGCGATCTCACGGTGCGAGGTGGTCTGCGCGTCGACCCGACCAACACCGCCATGACTCACCCAGGCGTGTTCCCGCCCGCAGTCGGCAATGCCACGCCGCAGCCTGGTGCGAACACCCGTGGCGTGAGCGTCTTTGTGCATCCGACCGCACAAGTCAACACTTTGGGCGCCGGCACCGACATTGCTCTCCATGGTGGTCAGGATGTCATCGTCAACGGCCGTGTGATCGCGGGCGGTCAGGTTGGGCTCAACTCAACCAGATGGTTGGGTGATGGCGACTCCACTGTCACGATTACCGCCGGGCAGCGTGTGGCCATTGACTCCGCAGTGGCGGCGGCCAAATCGGTGAAAGTTGTTACCACCGGTGCGCCGGGGGCGGGCGATGAAGGCATGGCCTTCAAACTGGGGTCGGCGGGCGGCATCACCGTGGCGGGCAAGACCGCGGACGATAGCGGTGGTCTGATCGATATTGATGTCAATGGCCATGTCGAGCTGGTCGGCGCGCTGCTGTCTGGCGGGACGGTTAATCAGACGTGGAATGGCGGCAAGATTGTTTCTGAAACCGTGGACTGGTCGAGCGAGCTCTCCACGCTGCGGGTAGTGGCCGATGGCCAGCTTAACCTGGGCGGTACCGCGCCGCAGCAGGGCGGGGGCACGGTTGAAGTGGGCGGGTCGCTGCGCGCGAGCCAGCTGATCGAGCTCACCGGCGGCACCGACCGTAACGGCGATGGCCTTGGCGTGAAGATGCCGGGCGGCGCGCGGGTTGTCACGAACAACGCCGACAGCCGGGTGAGCATCCGGTCGCTCGACCAGAATGGCGACGCTGATCTGGGCGGCATCATTGTCGCCGGCGGCACGGTTCAGGACGTCTACCGCGACGGCGACTGGGTCGGCACCGAGGTCAAGTATGGTCACGGCGAATCCGAGATTCAGATCGAGGCGGTGCGTCAGGTCAGGCTGGGCCGCGATCTGTTCGCGGGATCGCTCATTGATGTGCGTGGCGGTAGCGGTTCGGTCGTACCCACCCGCAGCTACGGCGATCAGGGGATCGTGGTGCTCAGCTCGGCTGGGCTTCGCACGGGGCTCAATGACAGTACGATCAATCTCAGCGCGTCGGGCAACCTGACGGTCCTGGCGCCCACGCACACCAAGCGGCTGCAGGCCACCGGCTTCATTGAGTCGGCAAAGGGCATCACGGGCGGTGATATCAAGCTCGCGATTTGGGTGGATCTCGGCACCCACCAGGTCGAGGGCCTGATTGATGTGCCGCGTTCGCTCACGCTGGACAACGTCCAGGCTTCGAATCTGCTCACGGACATTCGTGGCAAGCTCTACGCCAATGGCGCGTTCCGGGTGGTCAGCTCGCTCTCGGGTAATCCTGCTGTGGGATCGTCGCAGACGATCACCTCTAACATACTCGAGATCGGCCAGTCAGATGGACAACTGAGGCTCACGAGCTACTACAACTTCAAGATCCTGCGGCAGACTCAGGCAGGCCAGACGCAGATGGTGCAAACCACCGGCGCCGAGCGGCTTGGCTTTGTGATGCCCGCGAGCGGCGACCTGGTTGCTGCCGATGCACCGTATTCGATTGATGCGAGCATGCCCGGATCGGTGGTCAATCTCGGTAAGCCGGGCACCACTGGCGGCAAGATCATTCTCGAGGGCTCGGTGCTCGGGCATGACGCCGTGAATCTCTATGCCGGCACCAATCCAACCGGCGACAAGGATGTGACGCTCGGTTATTTGGGCGTGATCGAGACCCGCTCCGGCAACATCGCGCTCAACCCGGGTGGCCCCAGCGTCCTCCGGGGCAAGCTCATTGCCCGCGGCGACAACGCTGACATCATCATCAATGCCAGCAAATCGATCGAGGTGCACGGCAGCCTGATCGCCAATCGCGATATCGTTCTCCGTGCGGGTACCAACGTGGTTGCGGGTGAGACCAGCGTCTACACGCTTTCCAGCAGCAGCTTCCAGTCCGAGGGCAACGACGGTCGCATCGTGATCGCGGGCCTGAACAATGTGCGGATCGACAGCCCGATCGGTACAGTGAGCGCCAATCTGGCGCTGATCGACATCATCGCCGAGCGCGGAACGCTCACGGTTGATGCCAACGCCGGCCGTATTCAGAGCGCGGGCCAGATCAGCCTGCGTGGCCTCAATGTCCAGATCGACGGCCCGATCACCAGCACCCGCAACACGCCGTCCACGACCGACCATGAGATCGATGTCCTGACCACAGGCCTGCTGGGCGTCGGGGGCACCATCACGGCGGCGGGATCGGTTCAGATGAAGGCGGCTGGCGACCTTACGCTGCGCAACGCCACCATCACGTCTTCGGGCACCAGCCAGCGGATGCGATTCGAGTCACTCGGATCGATCTACATGGGCAACATCACGCCCACGATGGCCAACATCGGCACGCCGATGGCGGTCATCCTGGAGGCCGATAAGCAGATCGAACTGATCGCCGGCCAGACGCTGCAGACCGGGGTCGATTCCGAGGTCTACACCCGGGCAAACGAAAGCCGACTGCTGTTACAGGGCAAAGCAATCCTGTGGGGCGGCCTTGCGATGGCGGGCGCGGACTACAGCTACGCCAATGGCGCCGCGACCCGTACCTGGACCGGCAAGGATTCCGTGCTCGAGGTCCGTGCCGACACCAGCGCACGTTTGGGTGGCGGTAAGCGTTTGGACAGTGGAAGCCTGGTGGCTGCAGGCGCGAACCTGTGGTCGAGCGCCATGGTGCGCATCCGCGCCAGCAGCGACAGTGCGGGCATTGGCGTGAGCCTGGCATCGCCTTCATCGATCATTGCGGATGCCCGCTTTGACTTGGCGAATTCACCCGCGACCACACCCGCCTGGACCGGTACACCGGACAGCCTGATCGACATCTTCGCCGAAGGACAGGTTCAGCTTTCGGGCGCGGTTGAAGCGCGCGATGCCGGAGCCGATGTTTCGATTGTTTCCGGCTCGCTGGTGTTGATTGATTCGTTGGTGTCGGCGGCCGATCAGCTGAGCGTACGCGGCGGCACGCATTCAAGCGGTCAGGGGATTGTGCAGACCCCAGTGGTGCGGAATGGCTCGGGTGACGTGGTGAGCGGCGGCGTGCTTGATACGCAAACCGGCGGCACCATCACGCTGCGTTCAGTCGACAGCATGCTGCTCCGCGGTCTCGTAGGCCAGGTGGTGAGCAGTGCTGCGCGCACGGGTATTGTGGATGCCGAGGCGTCGGCGGGTGATATCACCGTCACGGGTCTGATCGATTCGCGGGCAGGGGTGTCGCTCATCGGCCGGCAGGTCAATTTGCTGCCGGGCAGCCACGCGTTCGCAAACAATTCGGGTTCGGACACCTACCTGCGCGGTCGCGAGAGCATCCTCGTCGCCGGTGAGGGTCCGCAGCAACTCGAGGCCATGGTGAAGGGCGACCTCCTCGCCCATCTCGCTGCACCCACCATCACCATCACCGGTATCGTCGAAGCCACGGGCGCAAACGGTCGGGTTCTGTTGAACGCCGGCGAGCAGCTGCGCGTCAACGGCCGGGTAAAGGCCATGGCGGCCGGCGGCAAGATCGTGATGCAGTCGGGGGTTGATCAGACCTTGAGCCGCGCCACGCTCGAGGCGCAGGGCCTGCCAGGTGGCGGTGGTGCGCCGACCACCGCACTGAGCGGCGGCTTCCTGCAAATTCTGGAGCAAGGCCTGATCCTGTCCGACACCGATGTCGTGATGCGCTCGGGCGGCGACGTGATGCTGCAGGCGGATGTAGCAGTCAAGGGCGAGAAGACCATCCTAGTACCGCAGATTGCGGTGCGTAACGAGACGGTCAATGTGGTGGTGGGTTCGGTACAGGTCGATGCCGGCACGATCCTGGTGCCGCGAATCACCTACATCACCACCACGTCAATCGAGCAGATCGGCGAGGCGCGCGTCAAGGTGGGGTCTGAATTCGCCACCATGGACGTTACGCTGGAGCAGGTGGGTTATTACAACCCGAATGCGCAGGCCGACCGTCGGTTTGTTGAGTACCTGGTTGAGGGGATTGATTACAAGAATAGTGAAGTGGTCTGGACGAACGCGAACAACGTGGAACGCGGGACGGCCACGGCGGCATCGGTCTCGGGAGACTACGCGAACCTGAACGCGTACCGGAGCTTCGAGAACCTTGACGACAACCAGCGTCAGGCGGTGCTGAACTTTACGGGTTACATGCCGCTGTACCAGTTCAAGTGGGGCAATGCGGTCCTGAACAAAACGTATAACGGGCAGGCGACGACCACCACGCCGTACAGCCCGGGGAATAGTTTTACTCCCCAAACGCAGTGGGCGCCCTCTTGGTATAACACCGCGGGACTAACCGCCAATCCAGAGAAGGTTTACTACGTAGAAATCGCCGGCTGGCGCGACAAGTACATCCTGATGCCGGAGGGGGCTCAGAATGACGTCTATAGCGCTATCTCCCAGGGTAATCCGCTGTATCTTGTTGGCGATACCGCGCGGGATGGCCTCAATCCAAGTCACAGTGGTAACTGGGTAGCGTCAACAGCTAGCGATACCCTTAAAGGTGAGTTGGTTGGTCAGTACAAAGACTTGGCGGGCGTTACCTATACACAGACCAAGTCGGACTACTACTTCCCTCGTGACGGCTATCCGGGACTTTTTGCCTTGAGCGTTTATGTAGCGCCGTCCGATTACAACGACCCACATGCGCCATTTGAAGACGGCGAAGCACTTTGGGATGTTGCTTACGACCGGGACGGGCAACGACAATTTGATGTTGTCGATCGTCAAGCCGCCGAGGGCATCACCATGCCCCGTGACCCGAACTGGTTCTTTACCCAGGGGCCGAACTACACGAAGTCGTACAGGATGAGCGACACCACCACCGCTTCATTCCAGAAGGGACGGTTTACTGACGACATCACCGCGTTGGCAACCTGGCGTGACGCGCTCCAGGGCGACACGACAGCGCTTAATCAGTCCTGGTCCACCACCCAGGCAGGGCAAGAAGGGTTCAGGTTCAAATATGGAGGGGCATGGGACCGCATTGTCCATTGGGGTCATGTCAATAACGACAATACGGGAACGGTCTCGAAGAAAGATCGTTCGACAGGCGAAGTTCACATTGAATACGACGACGAAAATGAAGTCCCGCAGTTTACATATCTCAACTTCTACAATAGCGAGTGGCCGGTTGATGACTATAGCCAGCCCTACAAAAACGCTCAAGCCCAAAATTGGTTGTGGCTAAACTTGGCGGCTACCGGCGGCTCAGTGGGCGAAGGAGTGCACCGAGCCGAGCTTGGCGACTTCAAAGGCCGGGGTGGGTATATGGAAAAGATGTTCCATGTACCGGCGAACGAAGCGATCCAAATGTTGGCCAACGAGGGATTCAACGAGGTCTCGGGGACCATTATATACGAAACTGGAAATCATTTGGCACCATGGGGCTTCGATAAGCTGGTAGTCAGCCTCGAAGCCCGGTATGTGTACAATGCTACGGTCTCCCAGAGCTTCCGCAACTACGGCTATGACTGGACCTCGCAGTGGCATGACATCTACGACCAGCGCATTCGCCTGAGCTATCAGGTCAAGACGCAGAGCACCGATCTGTTCGCATTCCGCCCGATTTATGGCGAGGTGAGTAAGCAGCGGGCGTTTCCGATCATGGAGTCGCAGACCGTTTGGGAAACGCGTGAGCTCACCCAGTCGCAGGTGCAGCAGGTGAGCGATGTCAGCTATATCTCGCTGACGGTGCGGTCCGCTGAAAACAGCGTCAAGTCGATTGAAGGCGTCAATATCTCGATCAGTTCCGGCGGGTCGGTCACGTTGCGCGGGCTAGTCGATGCTCGTGGTGACCTGACGGTTAATGCTGCGGGCAACATCACCGTCGCCGGCGTTCAGGCTATCGAGAATGGAAGCGTCGTCGAATACAAGAGCATGATCGAGGCAGGCGACGACCTCGAGTTCATCGCCGGTAAAGATCTGGTGTTGGGTACGCTGCAAGCAATCGTTGCGCCGAAGATCCGGCTTGATTCGGGTGTGGACATGACCCTGGGCGGTCAAATCGGTGCACCGCTCGCTGCTGCACAGGCCGGTGGGCTTACCCCCGCCGTGCTGACGCAGGCGTTCCTCAGGGTTCCGGGGACGCCGTCACCCGTGTCAACGTCGGCCTGGTCCAACAACAGCACGGCGGCAAACGTCGCAGACGACGAGTTCGGCTCAGCGACACTGAGCGGCACAGGGCCTATTACCCTGACCGCAGCGCCCAAAGCGGGTGGCACGCTACCCGGTAACGCGCAGACCCTATTCAACGCGATTGTCAACGCAAGCACCGTTGCGGACTTCGCTGCAGCGGTGTTGGCCGCCCAGGCCGCCATGGATGTGCACTTCCATGTTGCAGTCGGGGCGGTGAATATCGACTCTGACGCGGCAGTCGAGCCTGACGTGCATGCGTTACTTGCCTACGTCAAACCGGTGACCGGCGCCGCTACCGTCGAGTTCGCGACCACGATTGCCACCCGAACGATCGACATCGACGCCGACCGTAATATCGCGATGAGCGGCCAGTTCTATGCGACGACCGACATCGACATGCGCGCGGGTCAGGCAACCGCCCAGGATGGCCGAATCACATCGGTTGCAGGCACCCGCCTGGAGGTGAAGAGTGCGGGCGTTACAGCCGGCACGCTCACGCTCAGAGCCGGCACGCTGAATGGCAGCATGACGATCACCGAGTCGAATTTTGCCGCTGGTTCGATCGACATGCGGGCGCCGGCGGGGCAGATCACGCAGACCGGGGTGATCGAGGGCAGTGCGCTGTTTGGCCGCGCTGATCGCGGACTGTCGGTTAACACCGAATTCGGCGATGTTGATCTCGAACTCTCGAGCGCAGGCGACATCACTATTTCCAATACCGGCGACTTGAGGCTGACCAACGTTCGTGCAGGCGACGGCGGGATCAAGGTCAACAACTACGGTCCGGTGACCGCCACCCGTGTGCAGAGCCTGGGCTCGAGCGACCGCAACGACATCGCGATTACGACGTGGCGGACAGCTACCGGCGCCTATGCCGGTAATGGTGACCTCACTATTGACAAGATGGGTACGCCCGACAGTGTGGGCATCGTCAATCGCGGCGACATCACGCTGAACATCCAGGGACAGGTTCGTCGAGTGTCGCCAACCTCGCCGGCCATGTTGGCCGATGAGCTGGCCATCACTGCTGACAGTCGGGCGATTGTTCTGGCCGAAAGCATGACCCAGTTGAGTAGCAGCGCGGTCGGTTCGGGCGTGACGCTTACGGTCGCGATACCGGTCATCAATACGCTCAACTACGCGTTGACGATCGGCGGCCAGGTCGTTCAATCTGGATCTGGTCATACGACCTGGTCGGCACTTTCCACAGCGCTGAAATCGGCGATCGAAGCGCTCACCGACGCGGGTGGAAACGCGCTTTACAACGCGCGGATCGAGACGGCAACGGTTAATAATGCAGTAGCGCAGTCAATCACGATCACCCGTAAGGCGATCCTCCTCAATACGCAGGTCAATTCGGTCAAGATTGACCTGAACCGCGCCGGTGATGCGTTGCTTTGGCAGGGTAACCGCGCGCTGAATGTCGTCAATACGACCATTCTCGACGGGTCACTCCACTTGAATGCGGGCGCGTTCAGTTCAGGATCATTTGTCACGTCCGCAGGCAGTTCGGTCAACCTCGACAGCATCGAACTCGAGTCCAACAGGATCGGCAGCGGCATCGTTGTGAATGCGCGGGGCAACATCACTACCCGGCAGGTGGTCGCCGGTGTCTACTTGGGTAATGCCAACGAACTTGGTGCGGTGCAGAGCACCTCGGGGGCCAACCTTACAATCTCAAATGTCACGTCGGCAGGGTCGGTGTATCTCACCTCAGATACGGGTTCCATTCGTGGCGCTTCCACCGATTTGCCAGTGCAACTGGTGGGCGATCTCCTGAGACTCCGGGCGGCGACGGGCATTACAGGTCTTGCTGTTGCAGGCAACGAGCTTGACGCCGTGACCGTTGCGGGCAATATCGAGATCCGTGACTACGACGGCGTGATGGAGCGAACGCTCGGGCTGGTGGTGATACAGGCGCTTACCAGCGCTGCCGGTGGAACAACCGTATCCAGCGTCGGCGCACAAAACACGCTGATAGTCGAGCAGCCTTCGGTTACGGGTGTAGCAGCGGTCTCGGGCGATACGATCCGGCTGACGAGTTACCTCGCAGACCTGCAGGTCAAAACGCCTTCAGGGGCGCGAACCGTAACAAGTTCAGACCTGGCCTCCGTCACCAACGACTCCCTCCGCTACACGAAGGGGGTGGCGTTTAAGGCGGAGAAGACCGTCGATCTGTACCGGTTTTTCAATGCTCCGGATCTCATCGAATACCGCACCGGGATCAACTTCCTGTTTGGGGAGACCACAGAGACCAAGCAGGGGGTTCTTCCGAGCAACCTCACCTCAAAGTCGATCATCCTCGAGACGGCGGACACGCTAGCAATTAACGGCACGCTGACCGCGAAGGATCGGGTCGAACTCATTTCGAAGCGCGATGTTCTGGTTCGCGGTGACATTCTTGCCATGTCGCCTGCAACGGAAATCGGCGTGGTGCGCCTGGCTGCGAAAGGTGAGCTTGATGTCAAAACCATCATTGACACCAACGAGGCTGGCGTTGCGGCCGTTGGAGGGTTGGTGGAGATGCGTGACTCGGGCTTTGTCAACGTGAGGACCGAGAGTTTTAAAGCCAGCAATTTCGAGCTTCGCGCGCTAAGAAACATATTCGTTGATCTTCAGCAGGCGTGGAAATTATCAGGATTTGTTGGTGGCCTGACTGGCTTCGATCGCGCGGAAAACATCACCATTCAGGTGAATGACCCCCTGACGGTGGTCGGCGGTATCGTTGCTGCGAACGTCAATACGGAAGTACGCGCGGAATCCATCGTCGTCGACGGCGCCTCCGTCTTCATCTCCGACGACCTCCTGGTTGAGGCCGTTGGCAGTGTTCAGCTGAACACGCTGGTTAATTCGGTGACGGCGCATTCCACATCGGGCGGTGCGACATCGGTCTCGATCAATGAAGCGGACGATTTATACGTGAAGGAGGCCTGGGCTAACAACGGCCCAGTGACGATCGCATCTGGCGGCAAGCTCTGGGCACGCAGTGTTTACAACCTGGTCGACCATGCGAACAACACCGTCACGCTGCGTGCCACCAAAGACATGTATGTCGACATGGTGGAAGCCGCGGTTCTTTCTGGTGCGCAGAAAGTGGCGGGCACTGTTACCCTGGATACAGCGGGAACCCTCTACGAATTGCCGAAGGAAACGCGCTTCGCCGATGCGGTCATCACGCTGCCTTCGTCTGGGATCAGTGGTACGACGTTCCAGTACACACATAAATCCGGAAACTCGAGCGCACAGACCTTGCCTGCGGTATCAACGGTTGATGCGCTTGGGCAGGCGCTCGTTACGAGTATCAACGCAGTTGCCAGCGGGTATTACACCGCCAGTTACGTAAATGGCAGTGGCAAGGTATCGGTTGCTGCCGATGACGGTACGTCGCCAGTGCTACTTGGGGACTTCGTGGGCGGGTTGAAGATGCTTTCCGGCTCGAAGAATGGACAACTGGTTGAGCCTAATTGGAAGAACCTGTTTGCCAGTGGTGTTCCGGTGCTCACCTACAACGGCAAGACTGTTGCCGCGTATGACAACGAGTTAGCCGATGCGTGGGCGTTCACGGTTACTTTGATGGGCGCTGTCGCCCCAACCGTCACTGAGATCAAGAAGGCGTCGGACAAGGGCTCGGACAGCGATACGGGTATCGAAGTTCGTACGTCGGCCGTGGGATCTGGCTACACGACCGAGGCGACAGCAGTCAGCGCGGAGGCTTCAGTTTCGACGCCAGAAGTCGTTGGCGACAAGGTGCTCATCACGGAGCCGGGTCGAACCGGGAACTACGCTCTTGCTGCAACCGGTAGCTTGACGGTCGTGGCGTTGCCGACGCATAACGGCGAGGCGATCGAACTCGAGGCTAAGGGCGGTGACCTTGTAGTGGTGGATGCGCTGAACGTTGGAACCGCCAACGGATTAGTCACCCTAAAGGCCCCGCAAGGCGGTATCGCGCTTGGCGGGGTGCTGACCGCGAAGACGGCGACACTCGTTGCGCAAGAGGACCTGTCGATGAGGTCAGCCGCCGATGCGCTGTCGATCACAATGACCGCGCCGGCGGCTGGCGCGGCCCCCGGTAACCTGACCGTTCAGCAGACTGGGCCCCTCAAGGTTACGTCGTTGGTGATGACCGGCGGTGACGTCGAGTTGCAGGCGACGGGTAATGTCCAGATTGACAGCCTGACGGGTACGGTCGACGAACTGGTGATCCGCACGACTGCCCCGACCGGCACGATCACCTTTGGGGCGGGTGTGACCGCTACCATTGGAAAACTCACGCTGGTCTCTGGCGGAAACATCGCCGGCACCGTCAAAACTTTAGAGCTTGACCTGAGCACAACGGGAACGGTCTCGTTGATGAACGTAGGCCCAGTCACCGTAAACCGTCTCGCGACTGGCGGTCAATCGGTGAGCCTCACCGCCAGCGGTGATATCACCGTGAACGCACCAATCGCTGCGACCGACGATCGTTCAATATCGCTGACAGCGACTGGTGCGGGAAGTGATATTTCGTTAAGCGATATCGTTTCCGTTGGCGGGACGGCCGGCGCAGCCGGCGCCATCAGTGTTACCGCCGCGGGCGCGATCACCCTTGGCGCGAAGGCGGACCTGACGTTGACGCATGGCGCGCTGACGCTCACCGCCGGCACCGGCGACGTTGAGATGGACGCTGACACCGCAATCAATGCGGGTAGTGGCCAGATCACGATCAGTTCGGGTGACGACGTGATGCTGGGCCGGCTTGTTACTGCCAGTACGGGTGACCTTTCGATCACCGCAACGGGTGGGGCGATTACCAATCGCGTTGAGAGCGGTCTTGGGATTGACGCGCGTACGATGCGCAATTTGACGGGTACGGCGACAGTATCGAACACGGGCTCCTCCCCAACCGATGCTCGTACGATCAATCTCAATAACCTGCAAGTGGTAGCGGGTGCGACCTACACGGTGACGATCACCCGTCCGACGCTTGCCGCAGAAACCTTCACCTACGTCGCCAAAACCGGCGACTCCCTCGCGCACATCGCCGATCGACTCGCGACTGAAATCGATCTCAGCGCGCCGTTCGCCGCGACCTCGGCCGGGGCGGTCATCACCGTTGGCAACGGAGCCGGGACCGCCACGATTGGTGTGACGGCCAAGCAGGGCGCCCGTCTGGTGCTGTCGGCTGCAGACGGTATCGGCACCGGCGGAAATGAGCTTCGCACCAACGTCGCCACCCTCCAGCTCACCAATACCGGAACAGGCAGCATCACTGTTCAGAACACCGGCGGCGTGATCATCGCGGGTATCAACCAGCAAAATGGTGATGTGTCGGTTGAAACCGAAGGCGGCGAGATGGTGGTGTCGGGTGACATCACCCTTAACACCGGCGCGTTGTCGCTTTACTCGGGCGCCCCGCTTTCCGTGGTTCGGATGAATGCCAACATCACCACGCAGGGCGGTGCGGTCACGATCACGTCCGAGGATGGTTCGATCTGGCTGGGCGGCAGCGTGATCGTGAACGGCTCCGGCGCCATCAGCATGCTCGCGCCTAAGGGAGGTGTACTGCTTGACCCTGACCGCACTGGCTGGCTCCGCGACGTGGTGGCTGAGAATGACCCCACCACGACTGCCGATGACGTACTGGGTCCGTTTGACCAACGGATTGACTGGGTGCTGCGCCACGGCCGCTACGCGCTGGATGCAACGACCAAAGAGGTGCGGGTTGCCTTGCAGCCGACGGATGTGCTTTCCCCGATCGCGGATGGCACGATCATTCGAACGGGTAACACAACGCGGGTCAGCAGCAGCCTGGGTGACGTCATCGTCAAGGCGCAGGACGAAATCGGGCGGAAGCTACGCACCGACGGCGGCGTCGTGAACGATGGCACCTTCGAGGCCCGCTATGTTCGTGTTCCGACTGACTTCACCCAGGGCTTCCTGATCAGCCCGCTTGCGATCATGGCGGACTCGGTCAAGCTGAATGTCGAAAGCGCGAATCGCGCCAATATCTCGGTGATCAACACGCGAAGCGTCGAGGTGTTCAAAACGGGCACCAAGGGCGGCTCGACGAATGTGTCGAATCTGGCGGGCGATAAGACCATCTCAGCGCCGGTTGACGCGGCTGGCGAGGACGTTACGCTGGTCGGTGACACCATTCACCTCGCGCAGGCGGTCCGCAGCGCGGGCGCTGAACTGGTGATCCGGCCGCGGACGGTTGATCGTGACATTGTGATTGGGCGGAAAACGGATGACACCCTGTCTTTGTCACCGGCGGAGCTCGGGAATCTTCAAGAAGGGTTTGGCACCATCGTCTTCGGCAGTCCCGAGGGCAGTCACAAAATCAAGATTGATACGGGTACGCTAGGCGGAACCGTCACGATCAACGACCCCGTCGTGTTCCAGACACAAGGAAACGGCGGCGAAGTCATCATCAACAGCAACCTTCAGGTTGAGTCGCTGTTGGTCTTAGGATCAGGACACACCACCATGCTGAACAGTGACGTCACGGCTACCGGGACAGGCTCGCTTGCCGATGTGAAGTTCTTTGATGCCGTTGTTGTTCAAGGCACGAGGCAAGTCAAGTCCACCAACGGAAGCGTCTTGTTCTCTCAGAGCATGACGACCGGCGCGGGCGGGGTGAATGGTGATTCCGACGCCACGGCGGATCACCTCACGGTGCTGGCCGCCCAGTCAGTGACTTTTAAGGAGGCGGTCGGTGGATCGAATCCGCTTGAAAGCCTCACGATCGGCGGCGCGAACGCAAAAGTCACTGATGTAACGTTCGAGAAATCGGTGGTGATTGACGGAAACCTGAGCATCTACGCCACCGGAAATGTCAATTTCAACGCGGGCGTGACCATCAATCAGGGCGGAAGCCTCAGGATCTTCAGCGCTAATCAGGTGGCGTTCAACGGTGGTGAGCTGGTCCTGAATCCGATCACGTTGGGTTCCACCACCAGCCCTGCTGGCGATTCGGGGGATCTTTATCTCGAGACCAACTCCCTACAGTTCCCTTCGCTTGATAACTCGGTTCGTGCCACAGGGATGGGAGCGGAGTTCACGGTCAGGCCAACCAATTCCGCGCGACCGATCCTCCTGTTCTCGCCCGCGGGTACCTCGGGCGATGCAGCGCTTGATCTGTCAACAACTTTGATGGACAAGGTTGCAACGTCCACCTTCTCGAAGATTGTGGTGGGCCACGAGTCGGGTGGCCACGCGAACGCCACCAGCCACCTCAGGGTGGGCGCGACCAACGCGCCTGACCAGTTCTCCGTGATGACTGCACTCGAGCTTTACGGTGGTCAGATCACCTTTGAGGATTACTCGAGCCCGAATTTCGTATTCGCCGTCAACAACACGCTCAAGATAGACGCAGCCACGACCGTCGTCTTCCGGAATGAGGTTGAGGCGACTCAGCCGATCACGATCTATTCAGCGACCGGCAGCGTGAGCCAGGCGTTGGGTTCGCCGAATCTCGACAACCGTTCAACGGAAGCTGTTCGTGCTCCTTCGCTCACGGTACGTGCGGCGACCGGCATCGATATGCCCTGGACCGAGATCAATACGCTCACTGCGGAGAACGTGGGTGCCGGTAACTTGCTGATCAACGTTCTCCCGGTCAGGGATACCGTGTTCTCGCAATCAGTGACCGGCGACGTGAATGTGATTCGAGCAGCGCAGACGAATGCTGGGGGCGGCAATGTCACGGTGAGCACCAGCACCCGAAACATCAAGCTGCCGGCGTCGATCGATCTGAATCTCGCAGCGTCCAGCGGTGTCACGGGGGCGACCACTACGAATGTCGTCCAGACCAGTGGTGTGACCACGGCCAGCACAGGGACCATCACGGTCAATGCCGGCGGCGATACCGGGTCGGTGACGGTCGAACGCGCGATTACCGGTTCAACTGGCGCGATCTCGGTTTCGGGCGGTGGGCAGGTGCGTAACCTGGGCACCCACGGAACGATCACGGCCACGGGGCTTGGGGCCATCACACTTGAATCACGAAAAGCCAATGTGCTGCAGGAGCGGACAGTCAGTACTGTCGGCGGCACGGTCACGGTCAGGGCTGCAACGGACATCACGATGGCAGCGGCCGATGCCATCACCTCGCTGCCTACCCTGATCAACGCCAGTGCTGGGTCTGCCACCACGGGTTCGGTGGTAATGCGAGCGGGGGGCAACATCGGGCTCGCGATGCTGAATGCGGCCAGTGCAATCACGGCCACGGCAAACGACGCTTTCGCCCAGGACGCCACGATCACCGGTATCACCGCCGATGGTTTGGGGGCCATCACCAATAACACAACGCTCGCCCCGTCTCAGTTCAACCTGGGAGGCAACGGCAGCGCGGACACCGGGACGGTCACGCTCTCCGCAGGCTCGGGCATCGGTACCGCGGCGAGCCCGATCTGGACCCAGATCGCAGGCCTGGTAGCGTCCAACACCACCAGCGGCGGACTGTTCATCACTGAAAACTCGGCACTGACGATTCTTGCTGGAAGTTCAGGCGGTATCACCATGGCCGGTAGTGATGGGCAAATGGTGGTGCAGACGCTGGGTGGCGCGCTGACGGTAAGCGGCAGTATCACCGCCTCCACTGGCACGCTGGCTAACGGCAACCTGCTCCTGAAGGCAGTCGATGGCAGCCCGGGCACGGCGGGTGATGTGATCATCAATGCACCGATCACGGTGGGTAAGGGCAACCTGACCATCCTGGCTGAAGATGACATCACGCTCAGCAACACGACGGTGACGGTCGGCGGGGGCGGCAAGACGTTGGAGGCGATTGCTACTAACGGCACGATCACCATGAATCCGGCGGGCCGGTTTAACTCCAACAGTGGTAATGGCGGGAACCAGCTGATCTATGCCTACGGCAACATAACCCTGGGTCAGGTGACCGCCGGCGCCGGTGCGGTTCGGATCGAGTCTGCCACTGGAAACATCGTGGATGCTGACACCACCACGCAGCTTGTAAACGTCACGGCGGGCAAGGTTCGTCTGCAGTCAGCCGGCCGAATTGGTGCGTCCGGCAATCCGATTGAGCTGAGCGTCACGACGCTTACCGCAAAAACCACGGGTACGGGTACCGCGGGCGACATCTTCCTTAGCGAGCACAACGGCCTCGAAATCGATACGTTCGATGCGCTGGGTTCGACGGGCCTCTATAACTTTACTGTCCAACGTGTTGCCACCACCGGGGCTGTGGCGTCTAACGCGTCGTCAGGCGCCGTCGCAGGCACGGCAATCACGGGCGATGCCACCTTGAATGGCATCACTGCTGGAACTGATGCATCGATCGTCGTGCAAGGCAACACGCTAGCCAATGGCATTGGTATGACGGTCATGCAGCCGGTGACCGCTCCGGGCTCGGGCAACATCCGACTTGAATCGTTGGTGGGTACCGTTACCGTGAATGCGGCAGTCGATGCGGGTACCGGAAATCTGAGCGTACTGTCGCTCAAGACCCAGACCTTCTCGTCGGGGGGTGACCTGACCACGTCGGGCAGCGGAAAAACCATTGACGTACAAGCCAGCGGCGCCGACGCCCAGATCACCATGGACGCCGGCACTGAACTCAAGACCAACGCCGGCAATATTCGGGTGACGGCCGGAACGGTGGGCGGAACACCAACCGCGGGTGGAACGATCACCCTCGGGGTGGTCGATGCTCGGCCCGCTGGTGAACGCACCACTGCGGGAAGCACTGTTCAGACCAACCAGTGGGGTCTCGTCGCTATCCAGACGACCGGGGGCTCAATCCTCGACACCGCGAGCAGTACCGCCGTCAACATTTACGCAAGCGACGCGCGCTTGTCCGCTGGTGCGGCGGTGGGTGCACAGGGCGCAGGCGGTGCAAATGCACTCGGGACCGAGGTCGTGAAGCTTGCGGTCGCTGCCTCCGCGGGTGGCATCAATGTGACGGATAACAGCGCGCTCTTGATCGATACGGTCGGTGCTGTAGCAGTCAATCGCGTGACCACGACCGGCACGGCTGGGAGCGGCGACATCACGGATTCTGTGGCGACGCTGTCAGGGCTTGTCACGGCGGCCTCGAGTAACGGCGGCGTCATGGCGACAGCCACCGAGCTCACCACGGCGCAGGTCATCGATGCAGACGGTACCGGTGTGGTCCGGCTTGAAAGCACGGTCGGGGCGATCACGCTCAACAATGCAGTAAGCTCGGATACCGGTTACATCACGGTTATTGCCAAGACCTCGCTCACGCAGGCGGCGTCGGGCGACATCACCACCAGCGGTGCGGGTTCGGTGGATGTCGAGGCCGGAACGTCAATCAGCATGGTGAGCGGTGCCACCGCGAGCAGCACCGTGGTCACCGCGGGCAAAGACATTCGCTACGAAGCCAAAGGCGGCAACCTGCAACTGGGCAGCTTCGTGACCGACAACAACGCCACGACCGGCAGTGCAGTGTCATTGATCGCAAGTGGCAGCCTGATCGATGGCGACACTGATCTCGACATCACCGGGGCGCGCGCCTACTTCCAGTCGGGTGCATCGGGTGCGGTAGGCGGTTCGAGTGACCGTATCGAAACTTCGGTGCACACCCTCGCGCTGTCCGCCGGGTCGGGCGGTGCGTTCGTTGAAGAAACCGACACGCTTGCGGTGAATGCATTCGACCGCACAACCCTCCAGCGGGTGAGTAACGCGGGGGTGGCGCAGGCGCAGGCGCAGGCCGGGTCGGTTGAAGACCTGACTGTCGCCGGTGGCGGCTCGCTGGTCTTGCTGGTCAACGCAGGCGCCCTGACGATTGAGGGCGGCTCGGCCACGGCGACAAGTGCCGTGTCGGCGGCGGGGGCTGGCAAAGTTCTTCTGCGCACGGTCGCGGGCGCAATGACCGTGAATGCTGGCATCGCCTCCTCGGGTAACGGCAACATCAGTCTGCTGTCCGCGGGCTCGCAAACCTTTGGCGCCGACGGCGATATCAGCACCGGGGCCGTCTCGGGGGTCGCAGGGTCGATTGATGTGTCCGCTAATGCGGCCGCGGCTCAGGTCACCATGAATGCCGGGACCACGTTCCGGACTGATGGTGGAGCAATTCGTGTGGTGACCGGCGAATCCGGCACCGCAGGTGGAAACATCACGCTCGGCATTCTCGATACCCGACTCAGCGTCGACCGCAGCGCCACGCCAGCCACCCTCAACGGGCAAGCCAACTGGGGGCCGGCAGCAGTGGTGTCCACCGGCGGGTCGATCATCGACACATTGGCTAACACCGCGATCAATGTGTTCGCGAAAACTCTCCGTCTGTCGGCGGGTGCTGCTGCAACCAGCACAATCGGGATCTCCCTCGAGGCAATTGAAACTGAAGTGCTCACACTCAGTGCGCTCGCAGGCGGGGCCATCCATCTGCGTGAATCCACTTCAATGACGGTGGGTCAGACCCCCTCGTTCAGTGTGAATCGCGTGCAGAACGATGCGAGCATCGTGGCCGAAACCCAGGCGACGACCACCAACCTGACCGCAGGTGCGGCGCTTGTGGTGGAGCTTGATGCCGGCACACTCACGATCGATGCACCGGTCGGCGCTGCGGGTAATGCGCTGATCCGCACCGCTGCAGCCGATGGCGATATCGATCTGAATGCCGCTCTGGCAGTCACCGGGGGCGGTGCGAGTTCGCTCGCCGGTCACCTCAGCATCAACGCCGGCCGTGACCTGCTGATCGACGCCAACGTGAGCACGGCGGCCGCCAGCGCAACGATTGATATCGTGGCTGGCCGGCATGTGCAGCAGGGCGGTACCACGCAGTCGGTCACCGTCACCACTACCAATGGTGACATCGCCCTTCGCGCTGCGGGCAATATCGTCCTGGAGACGGTGAACGCGGGTACCGCCGATGTACTGCTGCAGGCGGGCGGCTCAATCACCGATGGTGATGCGGCTGACAGCACCAGTAGCGAAGTGGATGTGGTGGCGGCAGGGCTTCTGCTGAATGCTGGCGCGGCCGGCGGAATCGGCAGCGGTTCGAACGGTCTCGAAGTGACGGTTGATCGCTTGAGTGCAATCGCGGGCACCGGCGGTCTCTTCGTCCGCGAGACCAACGCGCTCACGCTCGATGCAGTCACGGTTGCGGTCCAGCGGATTACCGCCAGTGCAGCGCTCCCCGCCCAGACCACTGACCAAACCCAATCGGTCAATTCCACGGGCGTCGGTGGGCATCTTGTCATCCAGGCTGGTGGCTCGGTCACCGTGACCCAAACCGTGACCGCAGGGGGTGCCGGGAACCTGCTGCTTGAGGCGTCGGCTGCGGGCAGTCTCACCGTCAATGCCGACATTGCAAGCGGTTCCGGACATATCAGTCTCCTAGCTGCGGATACGCTCGCATTAGGCACCGGTGTAGACGTGACAACCGCAGCCAATGGGTCGCTTGACGTTCTGGCTCAGACCGGCAACCTCGCCATGGCGGCGGACGCGAAGCTCGTCACGGCCAATGGGGATATCCGGATCACTGCGGGTAACGGTGCCTCCGATCAAGTCTCGATCGGTCAGATCACCGCAGCCACGGCCAACGTGTCCATCATCGCAGCGGGCTCGATCCTCGATACCGATACGGTCACCAGCAGCGCCGATGACACGACCGTTGATATCACCGCGGTTGGCCTCAGCCTCTCGGCAGGCAAGGGCGCGGGACTCCTCGCGGGCAACAGCCTGACGCAATCGGTTAATGCGCTTGAAACGACAGTGCAGACGCTGTCGGCATCCGTTTCAGGCTCGGATGGCCTTAACCTGCGCGAGACCAATGACCTCGCCATTGGCAACGTGGTCAGCCAGTACGATGCGACGAAGTCTGTGGTGGTACAGACCGTACAGGCCGATGGCGCGGCAACGGCCAGTTCGCTTGCGGTCGCAAGCGATGTGGTCACCACGGCCAGTAGCAACGGATCGATTGTTATCGTTGCCGGGGGGAGCCTCACACTGAACGACGGCACCGCGGGCACGGCTGGGGTCGCCGTGAAGGCTGATGGCTCGGGTAACGTGCTACTGCAGGCCCTCGGAACAGGCGCGAATGTGGTGGCAAACGCAGATGTGCTGAGCACAAGCGGTAACGTGAGTGTGCTTGCACAGGGCTCGGTCACCTTCGGCCTTGACGCAGATATCCGGACGACGAGCGCGCTGGCGGCAGGCGGCAGCATTGATGTCTGGGCGGAAGCGGGTGCGGTCACGCAGCATGCCTCCAGCGAGTTCCGCAGTTCCGGGTCGACGGCGACCGCCCGGTTGGTCGCTGGTACGACAGTAACCGTTGGCGATATCGTGGTAGACGGCTCGGTCGGTATCACCGCCGGGTCGGGCGCGATCACCGACGCCGATGCGCTGGTGACCAGCGCGAACGATACCGATCAGGACATCGTCACGGGTCTGCTCCGCCTGTCGGCTGGCACGGCGGTCGCTTATCTGGTGAATCACCTGGAGATCACCACCGGCACGCTCAGCGCCCGCGCGGCAGCGGGCGGCATCTGGCTGCTTGAAGCGAACGACCTGGTGATCGGGGACGTCGGCCTGTCGGTGAATCGCGTGAAGGCGGATGCAACGACTTTCACCACGAACAGCACCGATGCACCCCAGAGCGATATCCGCACGACGGGTGCGAACGGCTCAATCGTTCTCAGAACGACCTCAGGCACCATCACGCTGGGTGACGGCACCGCAGCGGCGGACGGGACGGCAGTCAGCGCACACGGCACGGGCAATGTGTTGATCCAGGCGGGCATGGCGTCGGCGCCCATCGTGTCGCCCACGGTATCCCTGCCCGCCAGTTTCACCGTCCTGTCCTCGAGCGGCGAGATCCGGTTCGCGAATGCAGTGGGTAACGGTATCGAAACGCTCACCGTGGTGCTTTCGGTAACAGGCGGACCCGCCTCGCCATCGCCCGCGCCGACGCTCACGTCGATCACGGGAAGCGGTGTCACGGTTGGCGGATCGGGTACGTCCAGTCTGACTCTGACGGGTACGGCCGCCGATCTCAGCGCATTCCTCGATTCGGCCAATCGGATCGTCTTCAATGGCATGGCCTCGTCCACGCCATACGGCCTCATGCTCACCGCCCAGAGCATGAATGGCAGTGGGGTTCAATCGGCCACGACTGCGCAGGCCACGCTGTCTGTCGTGCAGCTTGGGGTATCAAGTGGCTCCACGCTCGCCTCCGCGTCCACGGCTCCCACCCTGCAGGTGCCGGCGGCCTTTACGGTGCTGTCGAGCAATGGCGAAATCAGGTTGTCTGGCGATGCGATAAGCGGCGCTGGCAGCGCGACGATTGCGCTGGCGGTGAGCCACCCCTCGGTAGCCAACCCGTCACTGAGCTCGTCCGCCGGTAATGGGCTATCAAACGGTGTAACGGTGAGTGGTTCGGGCACCTCGGTTCTGACGCTGAGCGGATCGGTCGCTGACGTCAATACTTACCTGAAGGCTGCCGACCGGATCCGGTTCAATGGCGCCGCCTCGGGCACACCTTACTCCTTGAAGTTCTCGGCGCAGACCGTGAACGCCGCGGTGGTCCAGGCGTCTGTGACGGCGGACGCGGCGGTGACCAGCGTACTGCTCGGCGCGGCGGGCACAGCCACTGTCAGCACAGCGCCCACGCTGGCCGTGCCGGCCACGATTACGGCACTGCCGGCCGATGGCGAGATCCGGTTTGCCGCCAATTCAGTGTCGGGCAGTGGTCCGATTACCGTCGTGCTGGCGGTTGGGGGTGGCGCGGCGGATTCCACGGTGAGCCTCACCAGCGTGGCGCCCACTGGAAGTGCGGTCGTGGTCGAGGGGTCGGGCACGAGCCGACTGACCTTGAAGGGTAGCGCGGCTGATCTCAGCGATTATCTCGATGACGCGAACCGTATCCTGTTCACCAGTAGCGGGTCGGCAACGCCCTACACGCTCGCGGTGACGGCGCAGTCGGTAACCGGCAGCCGAGTAACTGCCGCCGCAACTTCACAGATCGCGCTCGTGACCACCGGGCCATCGGGTACGGCCACGCTGGCAGCCACTCCAACGCTCAACGTTCCCTCGTCATTCACAACACCGGCCATCAACGGCGAGCTGCGGTTCTCAAACGCCGTAGGAACAGGTACCGACATCGTGACCGTCGTGCTGGCGGTTCGCGGTGGACCTTCCGGATCAACGCCCACACTGTCGAGTGCCTCCGGAAACGGCCTGTCGAACGAGGTGACCGCGAGCGGCAGCGGCACCGCGACGCTTACCCTCACCGGGACGGCCTCTGCGGTCAGTGCCTACCTCACGGCAGCCAACCGGGTTCTGTTCAATGGGACGGTGTCTGCGACGGCCTACACGCTCACCGCCACCGCGCAGCGCGTGAGCGGCGTTGTCGTCGTAGCCGCGACCACCGCGCAAACACTGCTCACGGCGACCTTGTCAGGCAGTGCCGCAGCGAGCGGGGTTGCGCAGGCCTTCTCGCCCCTCGCCCTGAACGTGCCGGCGGGCCTGTCGGCGCTGTCAGTCAACGGCGATGTTCGCTTTGCCAACGCAGTGGGTGATAGCGCTGAGGCCCTGTCGATTGTCATGGCGGTCAGCGGTGGCCCCGCCAGTCCCACAACCGCACCGACACTGGTTGCGGCGGGGGGCAGTGGCGTAACGGCCAGCGGTTCGGGAACCGGAACGCTGACACTGAGCGGAACGGCGACAGCGCTTTCTGCCTATCTCAACTCGAATGGCGGCGTGCGCTTCAACGGTCAGGCGTCTTCAACGCCGTATGCGCTCACCACCACGGTGCAGAGCGCGACCGCCGGTGTCGTGCGCTCTGCGCGTTCTGCTGTATCGACACTTGCGAGCGTGGAAACCGGCGCGGTGGGCAGTGCCGCGGCAACGGCGATGCCGACGCTGAACATGCCCGCGAGCCTGATCGCGCTGTCCGCGAGTGGCGAGGTGAAATTCACCGACGGGTTCGGCAGCGGCACCGAGCCGCTGACCGTGGTGCTGGCGGTGAGCGGTGGCCCGGCAAGTCCGAATCCCGCGCCGGTGCTGTCGGCAAGTGGTTCATCCGCCGTCACGGTCGCGAGCGGCTCGGGCACCAATACCCTCACGCTTAGCGGCACCGCCGCTGCGCTTTCCGCCTACCTCGGCTCAACCGGCGTTGTGCGCTTTGATGGTCAGGCGTCCTCTACGCCCTATGCGCTCAGTGCCACGGTTCAAAGCCTGAACGGGCCAGTCGTCCAGCTTGCCCGGACGGCGCAGGCAACGCTCACCAGCGCTCAACTGGGACCGACGGCATCGGCTGGAGCCGCCACCCCGTCGACCGCTCCCACCCTCGCAGTACCTGCCAGCCTGACCGCGCTCGCGAGTGGCGGTAATATCCAGATCGCGAATGTGTTGGGTGCAACGCCCACCGCGGAAACACTGACCCTGGTGCTGTCGGTGGCCGGTGGACCGTCGGGTGTGAGCCCGTGGCTCGCGCCCGCCGCCACCGTTGCGGGTGTCACGGTGGCTGGCTCCGGCACCGGCGTGCTCTCGCTTACCGGTCTGGCTGCAGATCTCAACGCGTACCTCGGTAGCACCGGCGTCCGCTTTAACGGGCTGGCGTCGGCCACTGCGTACGACCTCAAGGTCACGGCCCAACGTTTGGGCAGCGATGGCGTGGTCCGCGCTGCGGCAACCGCATCGGCGTCGCTGACGAGCGTCCAGCTTGTGACCAGTTCGTCTGCAGTCCTCCTCTCGGCACCTGCTCTCAGCCTGCCCGGCACGATCACTGCGCTGCCCGCAAACGGCGAAATCCGGATCGTAAATGCCCTCGGCTCGGGCAATCAGGCGCTCACCGTGGTTTTGTCGGTCAGTGGCGGCCCCGCCGGTGCCACGCCGAAGCTGTCGAGTTCCGAGGGCAATGTGTCCTCGGGCACCGTCACCGTGAGTGGTTCCGACAGCAACCGCCTCACGCTGACCGGAACCGCGACAAGTCTCAGCGCTTACCTCAATACGGCGAACCGTATTCTGTTCAACGGAGCAGCGACCGCTACGCCCTACACGCTAACGGTCAGCGCGCAGTCGCTAAACGGCGACACCGTCCGCGCGGCCGCCACCGCTAACGTTCAACTCGTCACGACCGGTTCCAGCGGCACGGCTACAGCCGCGACTGCACCGACGCTGAACCTGCCGTCCAACATCACGACCTTGTCCACCAATGGTCGCATTCAGATTGCGAATCTGGCCGGAAGCAGCGCCACCGACACGGTGACCGTTGTGATGGCTGTGAGCGGCGGCCCCAGCGGCGCCACGCCCAAGCTCTCAAGTTCCCTTGGAAATGGCTCGGCAGACGGCGTCACGGTCATTGGAACTGATACCAACACGCTGACACTGACAGGCACCGCCTCGGCGGTCAGCACCTTCGTAAACGTCGCAGACCGCATCCGCTTCAACGGCACCGCTTCCACCACCAGCTACGCGCTCACGGTGACCGCGCAGAGCCGCGACGGCATGACGGTTCGCTCGGCGGCTTCATCGGTGGCGACGCTCACCAGCGTGGCCACCGGTACTGCGGCGACCAGCGGCACAGCCCAGCCGTTTGCGCCGCTCACGCTCAATATGCCGGCGAGCTTTACCGCTTTGTCGGGAAGCGGCGAGATCCGGATCGCCAATGCGGTTGGCACCGGCAACGACAGCGTGACCGTTCTGCTGTCGTTAAGCGGCGGCCCCGGTGGCGCGACGCCGGCCCCCACCCTGTCCACCTCGGGTACGGTCTCGGGCGTCACGGTTACAGGGGCTGGCACAGCCACGCTGACGCTGACCGGTTCGGCAACGTCGGTCAGCAGCTATCTGAACACCGCGGGACGGGTGCACTTCAACGGTCAGGCGTCGAGCACCGCCTACACGCTCAGCGCAACGGTGCAGAGCCTCACCGCAGGCGTGGTCCGTTCGGCCCGCACTGCGCTGGCCACGCTCACCAGCGTGCAGCTCATCACGGGCGCGAGCGGTACATCCTCGCTGCTTGGAGCGCCCACCCTCAACCTCCCGGCGAGTATCACGACGCTCGCGGCTAACGGCTCGATCCGGGTGACGCTGCCCGCCACGCCGACGCTCACCGGTGGTCTGGTGGGGACCAGCACCACTGACACGCTGACGGTGATCATGACAGTCAGCGGTGGACCGAGCGGTGCTGTACCCAAGCTCTCGAGCGCCCTCGGTAACGGGACGAGCGAGGGGGTGACGATTGCAGGCAATGACTCCGGCACGCTCACGCTGACTGGAACAGCCGTTTCGATCAGTAACTATGTGAATGTTGCCGAGCGCATTCTGTTCAACGGACCGGCATCCACCACTGCATACGCGCTGAACGTCACGGCGCAGAGCCGCGACGGCGCAACGATCCGGTCGGCGGTATCGTCAACCGCAACCCTCACCACGATAGCCTCCGGCAATCCGGCCACGACCGGCAGCGCTCAGCTGGCGGCCGCGCCCACCCTCAATCTCGCTTCGAGCCTGTCGGTGCCGTCCGTGAGTGGCGAGCTCCGCCTGGCCAACCTGGCTGGAACCGGCATAGCCTCTGTGACGGTTCTCCTCATGCTGAGCGGCGGCCCCGCGAGCCCGTCGCCCGCACCCACACTTTCAACGCCAGCGCTCGTCTCTGCCATTTCGGTCGCGGGTTCTGGCACGAATGCCCTCACACTGACCGGCACCGCGACCGCAATCAGCAGCTTCCTGAATTCAGCGGGTAACGTGTTGTTCAGCGGTGAAGCCTCCAACACCAGCTACACGCTGACCGCCACGGTGCAGAGCGTGACAGCGGGCGTTGTCCGCTCAGCGCGAACGGCACAGGCGGCGCTTACCAGCGTTCTCTCGAACATCGGCGGCAGTGCCAACCTGCTGGCGGCGCCAACGCTCAATCTGCCCGCGAACTTTGCCGCCTCGGCCGTCAATGGCAGCATCCGGATCGCCGACCTGACCGGCAGTGCCACCACTGCGGTCCGTGTCGTGATGTCGGTTGATGCGGGTCCGAGCGGTGCAGCGCCGACGCTCACGAGTGCCGCAGGCAACACCCTTGTCGATGGCGTGACGGCCTCGGGATCTGGCTCATCGCAGCTTGTGCTGACCGGTACCGCAGCGGCGATCAGCACTTATCTCAACACGGCTGATCGCGTCCGGTTCAATGGCGCGGCTTCGGCGACACCCTATCGGCTCACCGCCACCGTCCAGGCCCTGGCCGACAATGTGGTGCAGGGCGCATCCACTGCCCACGCCACCCTCACCACGCTCACGGCGCCGCTGGCGCTGCCCACGCTCACCGTACCGGCGAGCTTCTCGGCGACCAATGCAAACGCTGGCGTGTACTCCGGGGAAATCCGGATGCAGGGTGCCGTGGGTGACGGCACGCAGGCGCTGACCGTCGTCCTGTCGGTGAGCGGTGGGACGCTCACCACGTCGCTTGGGAACGGTACCGCCGAGGGCGTCGCGGTGGCCGGGTCGGGCACGCAGCGAATCACGCTCACCGGTGCGGCGAAGGACATCTCTGACTACCTGAATGTCGCCAACCGGATGGTCTTCAGCGGCGCCTCGTCGGCGACGCCGTACGGGCTGGTGGTCACAGCGCAAAGCATTGACGCCGGTGGCACGATTCGCTCGGCAGTCACCTCCAAGGCAGTGGTCCTCACCTTCACCACCACTAATGACATTGTCGCTTCGGCTGACATCGTGAGTGCCGGCGGCAGCATCAGCATCGTGTCGAGCCGCAATGTCACGCTGTCGGGTGCGGCCGACGTACGCACGGTCTCCGGCGGCAGCATCGATATCGAGGCCCGCGAAGGCGAGATTTTCCAGAGTGCGGCGAGCGTCCTGTCGAGCACTGGTGCAGCTTCCAGCGCCCGGTTACTCGCGAAAACCAATGTCACCGTGGGCGATATTGAGCTTGCCGATGGCAAGGTCAGCATCTCCGCTGCGACGGGATCGATCTTCGATTCCGACGCGCTGGTTGTCAGCGGGACTGCGAGCCTCAATGATGCCGATCACGACATCAGCAGCGCACAACTCAGGCTGTCGGCCGGCATCAGCGTCGGTGAGGCGGTTGATCACCTCGAGACCTCGGTCGGACGCCTGAGCGCGCGTGCGGCGGGTGGCAGCATCTGGTTGCTCGAGGCGAGCGACCTTGTCATCGATGACGTCACGGTCACCGTGAACCGCGTGCGCTCTGAAGGCACCGTTGCGGGCTCCACGCTCACCGACACCCTGCAATCGGATGTGAAGACCACCGGTGCGGATGGCTCGATCGTGCTTCGCACCGTTGCTGGATCCATGACCCTCAACGACGGCACTGCATCGGCCGATGACACTGCCATCAGTGCCCACGGCAGCGGTAACGTCCTGGTGTCCCTCCCCGGACTTGCGACCGGTTCCAGTGGTGGCGCAACAGCGCTTGCATCACCCAATCTCGCCTTGCCTGCAAGCTTCACCACCCGGCCCACCAACGGTGAACTGCGGTTCGGTAACGCGTTGGGTAGTGGCGATGAGAGCCTGACGGTCCTGCTGACGGTCAGTGGTGGCCCGGCCAATGCCAACGCCACGCTGTCGAGTTCGGCCGGTAACACCCTGGCCGATGGCGTGACTGCGAGCGGCTCGGGTAGCGCAACCCTAAAGCTCACCGGGACTGCGGCAGCGCTCAGCAACTACCTGAACACGAGCGGGCGGGTCCGTTTCACTGGCCAGGAGTCAACCACCGCTTATCAACTTGACGTGACGGTCCAGCGCCTGAACGGTGAAGTGGTCGAATCGACCCGCACCGCGACTGCGTCAGTGACCAGTTCGGCCACCGCAACCGTCACCAACACTGGCGCTGCCACCGCGCAGACGGCGCTGACGATGTCGCTGCCGGCTGACTTTGTCGTGAGCGCAAACAATGGCGAAATCCGATTTGCCAACGCACTGAGTGCTGGCACCGAGACTCACACCATTGTGCTGGCCGTCAATGGCGGCCCGAGCGGTGCTTCCGCAGCGCTGTCGGCCACGGAGGGTAACGGTACGACGGGTGGCGTCACCATCAGCGGTTCCGGCTCCGCCATCCTGAGCCTCACCGGCTCGGCGAATGATCTGCGCGCCTTCCTGGCTTCGGCCGATGCGGTCCGCTTCAACGGTACCGCGTCAAACACTGCGGCCTACACGTTGTCGGCCACGGTCCAGCGCAGCACCGGTGGCGCGGTGCGTCTTGCCACAACCTCGCAGGCCACGCTCCTTGCGGTGGGTGACGATCTTGTCGCGAACGCCGACATCAGCACCACCAGCGGTAACGTCAGCGTGATCGTCTCCAGGGATGTGCGCTTTACCGGAACGGCAGATATCCGGACCGGCAGCACGGCTGCGGGCTCGGGCAGCATCGATATCGCGTCCGCCACCGGGTCGATCATCCAAAGCGCCAGCAGTGTTCTGCTCAGCACGGGCGCCGACGCTCAAGCGCGGCTGCACGCTGCGCAGAACGTGACGGTAGGCGATATCGTCCTCGCCGGCGGGAAGGTCAGCATCACGGCGGTGGCGGGGTCGATACTTGATGCCGACGCGCTAGTGACCAGTGGCTCAACCAGCGTGAACGATGCCGACGAGGACATCACGGCGGCTGGCGTACGTCTGAACGCTGGCACTGCAGTCGGTGCGGCCGTCAATCACCTGGAAACCACGGCAGGAACCCTCACTGGGCGCGCCGCCAACGGTGGCATCTGGGTGCTCGAGGCCGACGCACTCTCGATTGACAATGTAACGGTCACTGTCAACCGGGTCTTGACCGACGGCGCAGTCACGAGCTCCACGGTGACCGATGCCATCCAGTCCGATCTGAGGACCACAGGCGGCAATGGCTCGATCGTGCTCCGCTCGACCGCCGGAAACCTCACGTTGAAGGATGGCTCAGCGGGCGGGACCGCTGGCGCTGCGATCAGCGCGCACGGTAGCGGCAACGTACTGATTCAGGCGATTGGCGCGGGCTCGAATATTCAGATCGACGCCGATATTCTCAGCACCAGTGGCAACGCGAGCGTCATCGCGAAGGGCTCCGTGGCGTTCGCGGCCGACGCCGACATCCGTACCGCGAGTACGGCGGCTGGTCGCGGCAGTATTGATGTGTGGGCCGAGACGGGCGGTATCACCCAGCATGCGTCCAGCGTGTTGGCGAGCACCGGTGCAACGGCCGCGGCGCGGCTGAGAGCAGCAACGAGCGTCACGGTTGGCGATATCGAACTCGCTGACGGCAAGGTCAGCATCACGGCGGTCGCGGGGTCGGTGCTCGATGCCGACGCATTGGTCGCTAGCGGTAGCGGCAGCGTGAACGATGCCGATCAGGACATCACCGCAGCCGCTGTGCGCCTCAACGCCGGCACGGCCCTCGCCCAGTCGGTCAATCATCTGGAAACGACAGCCGGGACGCTCAGCGCGGTGGCGGCTGCGGGTGGGATCTGGGTGCTCGAAGCCGATGCACTCGCGGTCGATACGGTCACGGCAACCGTGAGCCGAGTGCTGGCGGATGGATCGGTCAGCAACTCCATCGTGACCGACGATGCTCAGTCCGACATCCGAACCACGGGCGCGAATGGTTCGATTGTGTTGCGTACCTCGGCGGGCAGCCTCACCTTGAACAACGGGACCGCGCCCGGCGCAGCGAGCACACCGGCCGATGAGGCATCGGTTGTCGCTCACGGTAGCGGTAACGTCCTGCTGCAGACGCTTGGCGCTGGCACCAATATCGTCGCGAACGCTGACGTGGCGAGCACCATCGGCAACATCAGTCTGATTGCCAAGGGTTCGGTAACGTTTGCCGCCAACGCTGATATCCGCACGGTGAGCGACGCCACGGTGGGCGCGGCAAGCGGTAGCATCGACGTGTGGGCCGAAGCGGGCGCCATCACACAAGATGCTTCGAGCCTGATCACCAGCGCCGGCGCCACGGCTGCCGTGCGCCTGCGTGCCGCAACCAGTGTCACAGTCGGCGACATTCAGTTACTGGATGGTAAGGTGAGCATTACCGCTGTATCGGGTTCTGTCCTCGATGCCGACGCGCTCGTGACGACCGGTGGCAGCGGCGCAAATGATTCCGATCAGGACATCACGGCATCCGGTCTGCGGTTGTCGGCAGGCGCCGCAGTGGGCGGCTCGGTCAATCATCTCGACACCACGGTGGCGACCCTGACGGCGCTGGCGGCCAACGGCAGCATCTGGGTGCTGGAGGCCAATGCGCTGACCATCGGCGATGTCGGGCTTGCGGTGAATCGCGTGCTGGCTGACGCCAGCGTATCCACCGCTGACAGCACAGACGCGGTGCAAAGCGACTTGAGGACCACGGGCGGCAATGGGTCGATCGTTGTCAGCACGGCAGCGGGCAGCCTCACGCTCACCAATGGAACGGCCCCTGGCTCTGCCAGTACACCCGCCGATCTCGCTGCGGTCAGCGCCCACGGCAGCGGAAATATTCTGCTGCAGGCCCAGGGCAGTAACGCCGACCTGATTATCGGGGCTGGCGTGACTGGGTCCACTGGCCATATCACTCTAACTGCGAGCCGCACTGTGGCGGCTGGCGCCGGTACGACGATCGCTACAACCGGCGCTGGATCGGTGCATTTGGCGGCCCGTACCGGTAACCTCACGATGGCGGCCGATGCGCTGGTTTCGTCAGTCAACGGCGACATCCTGCTGCGCGCTGGTAACGATGTGTCCGACCAACTCACCATTGGCCGTGTCATGGCAAGCAACGCGAACGTGGGGCTGGTGTCCACGGGTTTGGTTCTCGACAGCGACACAGTGACCAGCACCGTCGACGATTCAACGATTGATTTGACGGCGCGCGGGCTGATGATCTCCGCCGGCAAGGGTGCGGGTCTGCTCACTGGTAACAGCCTGTCGCTCCCGGTCAACGCGATTGAGACTCAGGTTGAAACCCTGTCCGCTCGGGTTCGCGGCTCCGATGGCTTGAATCTGCTTGAAGCCGACCAACTCATCATTGGCAATGTGGTCAGCCTGGTGGATACCCAGCAGGCGATTCAGGTGTATGCGGTCCTTAGCACCGGACTGTCGGAGTCGGCGAGCGAATTCACCCAAAGCGACGTGGTCACCGACGCGATCAACGGTTCGAACGGCAGCGTCGTGATCCGCACCACCAACGGTTCAATCACGCTGCGTGAAGGGACGGCAGCCTCTGATCTCGACCCGGATGCCGCTGTGGTGGCACACGGAGCGGGCAATATTCTGATCCAAGCGATGGGTGCTGGCGCCGAGATCATTGTTGAATCGAACGCCGATGTGCAGAGCACGCGTGGTCACATTACGCTGAGTGCGGCGGAGTCCGTCCGCCTGCAGGCGGGCGTCAACGTAGCGACCACACAGACGGGGAGCATTGATTTGCGCGCTTCGGCGGGCAGTGTGCTTATGGCGGCCGATGCCACGCTTGAGACTGTAAACGGTGATATCAGAATCATTGCTGGCGACGGGGCAGGGGATCAGGTTGCAATCGGCGTAATCACTGCAAGTGCCGGTAATCTCGCGATCACCACGTCCGGTTCGGTGATTGACAGCGACACCGTCACCGCCGGGGTCGACGACACGACCGTCGATATCGTCGCGCAGGGCTTGCGCGTGGACGCTGGCAAGGGCTTTGGTCTGCTGTCTGGAAACAGCCTGAGCCTCGCGGTGAATGCGATTGAAACATCAGTGGGCGTACTTTCGGTAGTGGTGCGCGGATCGGACGGCATCAATATGCTGGAATCTGATGCCCTGCTGATC
>SYIM01000305.1 GCA_005798775.1 Burkholderiales bacterium | reverse complement strand
ATCGTGCAATCCAACCCGGTACCGTATCGCCCGATCAGCCTTGACACCAGGCAGTCGCGACTGGTCGCCCGCGTGGCTGAATCCACCCGCGGCGAGGCGATCGGCGAGAGCGAGATCCCCGCGAGCGACTGGGCCTGGGCCCGCTGCGACGCGAGCAATCCCTTTCCGGGTACTCCCGACCCCACCCAGATCTGCTTGAAGCAAGGGTTTGACGCGTCTCGCCTGTACCAAGTGGTCTTCACATCAGCCGACGCCTACGCCCTGGGTATCGGCTTTGCCGCATGGCGCGATTTGGGCCAGTTCTTCAAGACGGCGCAGGTCGACGACGCGGGCACACCCAATCCAATCGCAGGCCTGGTCACACACAGCATCGGTCGAGGTGTATCGCAGTCTGGGAATTTTCTGCGGGGCTGGCTGCATCTGGGATTCAACCAGGACGAGACGGGCCGGCAGGTTCATGATGGTCTGTGGCCCATCATTGCCGGTCGGCGCATTGCACTGAATTTCCGCTGGGCCCAGCCGGATGGCGTGCTCGAGCTCTATCAAGCCGGGAGCGAAGGGCCGCAATGGTGGTTACCGCATCCGGACCTCGCACGTGCATTGCCCGTAGCGGGCCTTCTCGACCGCTGTACGGCCACCGGCAGCTGCCCGAAAATCATCGAGCACTTTGGCTCGGCCGAGGTCTGGGCGTTGAAATTGACACCGGAGTGGATCGGTACCGATGGGAAGGCCGATTTGCCGTTGCCCGCCAACGTAAGGCGCTACTACATTGCAAGCTCCGGACACGGCGGTGGCGCCGGCGGCTTCAACTCCAGCCTGCCCGGGGTCGGCCTCCCGGCCAGTGGCCCCAACTGCCCTGGCAATAATTACGGAAGCGCGTTGCTACCGGCCAACCCGATGCCGCATACAGAAACGGTCAATGCAATGCGGGTGCACTTTCGGCAATGGGTGATGCGCGGTATCGAACCGCCTCCCAGCCGCTGGCCGCGTCTGAGCGAGGGCCTGCTGGTGAGCGCCCATAAAGCCGCCCTCGGGTTTCCGACCCTGCCCGGACTGCGCGCAACAGCCCCTGAACCAGATTTCATCATGCCTGTCATCGACTATGACTGGGGACCTGAATTCAACCCTGTCGCTGGTTCGGGCGTGGCAAGTCATGCACCGCCACCCATTCGACAGGTGCTGCCGATGTTTGCGCCCCGGGTTGATGCCGACGGTAACGAGCTGGGCGGTGTGCCGGTCGTGCTTTTGGAGGCGCCGCTAGGCACTTACCTGGGCTGGAATATCACGGCACCGGGCGCTCGCCCTTTTCACGCTGGCCAGATTTGTAACTACATGGGCGGCATGATCCCTTTCGCCCGCACTGAGCAGGAACGTAAGGCCAATAACGACCCCCGTTTGTCGTTGGAGGAGCGTTATGGCGACCATGAAGGCTATGTGCGGGCGGTGCGTGCGGCGGTGGCGCGGGCCCAAGCGGCCGGTTTTCTACTGCCCGAAGATGGTCAAGCCTTGATCAGTGCCGCTCAGGGCAGCCAGGTGCTCAAGCAGAGGGCGGTCCGGTAAGTGGATGAAGCAAGATCGAATCAAGTGGCAGAAAAAGATCAGCGGGGCAGGGCTCGAGGCGCAGTAACGGGTCAATCCTGGCGAATATTCGCCTCCCGAATCACGCGCCCCCATTTCTGATGCTCGGCGTGTATCAGCGCGTTCAGCGCGTCTGGCGTGCTCGTCTCCACCTCATAGCCTTGCTTTCGAATCGCTTCACCAACGCCTGGGGCGCCCACGGCGGAGACCAGTGCCTCGCGAACCCGGGCTACGATTTCCGGCGGCGTCCCGATGGGCATCACCATGGCAAACCAGACTGACGCTTCGTAGTCGGGGTATCCCTGTTCCGCGAAGGTTGGGACGTCAGGTAAGGCAGCGATCCGCTTCGGAACGGTCACCGCGAAGGCACGAATTTTCCCGGCCTGAATTTGAGGAACCGCAGTCGGCGCTGATGCAAACAACAGTTGTACCTGGCCCCCAATCAAGTCCGCCATGGCCTGTGCGCCGCCTTTGTAAGGAACATGCACCATCCGCGCACCGGTGACGGCAGTCATCAACTCGCCTGAAAGATGACCGGAACCGCCGATTCCGGCTGAACCATAAATGATCGTACCTGGCTTTGCCTTGGCCAGCTCCACCAAATTTCGCAGAGATTCAGCGCCAACAGATGGATGCCCGACGAGCACGTACCCGCCTTTCACCACGAGGCTGACTGCTGCAAAGCTCGTAAGCGGGTCGTAGGGGAGTCGGCGCAGATGCGGGGTGATCGTGAGTGGTGCCGAATCGATGTAATGAATGGTGTACCCATCGGCGGGCGACCGCGCTGCGTTCTCAGCCGCTAGCGTTGCGCCAGCCCCTGGACGGTAGTCAATGACAATAGGCTGCCCGAGTGCCTTCTCTATTCCCGCTGTAAACACTCTTACAACGCTGTCAGCGCCCCCACCGGCTGGATAACCGAGCACCAACCGAAGCGGTTTGGTGGGCCAGGCTGCGGCTTGCGCGGCGACCTCTCCGACGAAGCACAGCAGAGCAATTGTTAGTGCCGCGGTCAAGATTCTCATCGCTTCTCCTCATTACCACTTGGCCCGTCCGGCAGAGGATACCGCCCATTCACCACACTGTGCGACGTCAGACGCACTGGCGCGCACCCGCAGTAGGGCGTCAGAATATCGGTTCGAGGTGCGCGCGTTGACGTGCACTACTTCCGCCTATCCGGAGCCAGTAGCGATGCCTGCACAAAAAGTTGCCCTGATCACCGCTGCCGGGTCCGGCATGGGTGCCGCGACCGCCCGACGACTTGCCGACGACGGATACCACATTGCCGTGATGTCATCGTCCGGTAAGGGTGAGGCACTCGCCCGATCGCTGGGCGGAGTCGGGATCACGGGATCCAATCAATCGATTGACGATGTCCGGAAACTAGTCGATCTCGCCATGCAACGCTGGGGGCGCATTGATGCGCTGGTCAACTCTGCCGGGCACGGCCCGCGCGCGCCCGTTATCGAAATCACCGATGCAGACTGGCACACCGGGCTCGAGATTTACTTCCTGAGTGCGGTACGGCCGATTCGCCTGGTTGCGCCTATCATGGCCGAGCAGGGCGGCGGGGCGATCGTCAATATCAGTACTGCCTGGGTCCATGAGCCCTCAGATATGTTCCCTACCTCTGCGGTGTTTCGGGCGGGGCTCGCAAGCTTTACCAAGATTCTCGCTGATACCTACGCCGCAAAAAATGTTCGCGTCAACAATATTCTGCCCGGCTGGATCGATAGTCTTCCCGCCACCGAGGCCAGGCGCGAGAGCGTTCCCATGAAACGATACGGACGTACTGAGGAAGTCGCTGCCAGCATCGCTTTCCTGCTTTCTGACGGAGCGGGCTACATCACCGGTCAGAATATTAGGGTGGATGGCGGCATCACACGCTCCGTTTGATGGTGCGGACTCGAGTGAGCGTTTTGAAGCGCAACTGCCTTGCTCGCTCAGGGCAACGCGCAAATCGCCGTCTGAGTGGCATCATCCCGAAAGACTTCCCTACGCAGGAGATGTATCGCGGGGGTTTGCCGTTTATCATCTGCCAGGCTTGGCATAGTGAGGTGAAACAATGAGAATCGTCGTCCTCGGCGCAGGCGTAATTGGCGTCACCACAGCCTACGAGCTCGCTTGCGACGGCCACGAGGTTATCGTCGTCGATCGGCAGGACAAAGCCGCCATGGAGACAAGCTTCTCCAATGCGGGTATGGCCTCACCAGGGCATGCGTACACATGGGCCTCGCCTCGGGCGCCCAAGATCCTCTGGCAGTCGCTGTTCCGCGACGACGTAGCCCTGCGGCTACGGCTGCGTCTCGATTTGCGCATGTGGGCATGGTACTGGCGCTTTCTGAAAGAGTGCAGCGCTGAGCGTGCAGCCATCAACACGGCGCACAAGGTGAGGCTTTGCCTGTATTCGCTCGAGCGTTTCACGGAACTCGCACGATCTGTACCGATCGCATACGACCGCACCATGAAAGGCGCGATCTACATCTATCGCGATCGAGACCACTATCAGCGCGGCGTCGGTGCCACGAGTGTGCTCACTGACAATGGCGTGACGCTACGAGCCGTCAGCACCGATGAAGCGGTCGCGATTGAGCCGGCGCTCGCCCCCGATCGGGACAACATCGCCGGTGCCATTTATTGCCCGATCGATGAATCCGGCGACTGTCATGCCTTCACCTACCAACTCGCTGATCTCTGCGCCACCCGGCTGGGCGTACAGTTTCAGTGGTCTACCGAGATACGCCGGATAGAAGTCGATGGCGATCGGGTAACCAGCGTGTTCACCGACAAGGGGCCGCTCGCGGCCGATGCTTATGTGCTCGCGCTTGGCAGCTATACCCCGCTGCTCAGTCGGCCGATCGGCATCGACATACCAATCTATCCGGTCAAGGGATACGCGCTGACCGTACCCATTGAAGGCCATGCAGGTGCGCCAACGCTTCCTGGCGTTGACGAAAAGTACCTCATTGCATGGTCCCGGCTCGGTCACCGCTTGCGGGTTACCGCAATGGCTGATTTCTCTGGCTTCGATCGCTCGCACAGCGAGCGCGATTTCAGCCATATGCTTTCAACAATTCAACGTCTTTTTCCCGATGGTGCCGCGTACGAGAAGGCCAGCCGATGGGCAGGCCTGCGGCCGATGACGCCAAAGGGTACCCCCATACTCGGTGTGTCTCCCAAACGAAACCTCTATATCAACTCAGGGCAGGGGCATATTGGTTGGACCATGTCGATGGGCTCGGCAAGAGTCGTGGCCGACCTCATCGGCGGACGCAAACCTGCCATCGATCTGGCGGGCCTGACACTCGAAGCGGCCTGAGGAAGAACGTTGCTATGACAATCTACCGCACCCGCCGTGGCGCCCGGAACTACGGCTTTGCAGTCGGCATTCTGCAGCTCGACTGCTCCCTGCCGTTCATCCCTGGCGACGTTGATAACGCAACCACGTACAACTACCCGGTGATCTATCGGGCAATTCCTGGGCTGTCCACGGCAAGCTGTCTGCGCGGTGCGCCTGAGATGACCGAAGCCGTCGTACAGGCCGCCCGCGACTTCGAAACCCAGGGTGTGCGGGTCATCAGCAGCGACTGCGGTTTCATGCTGCAGTTCCAGGCGGCGGTGCGTGAGGCAGTTCGAATTCCGGTAGCGCTGTCACCGATGCTGCAGTTGCCAATCATTGCCTCGAGCCTTGCCCGCCAACGGCCAATCGGAATCATCACGGCCGATTCCGGTAATCTCACACCGGCTTTTCTTGACCGTGCGGGTCTCGCCACACCCCATCACCCGCTCATCATCCGGGGGCTACAGGATCAGCCCGAGTTTCGCAGCGCGGTATTCGACGAAAAGGGCACCTTGGATGCAGGACAGATCGAGGCCGAGGTGGTCAGTGTCGCGCTTGATATGCAGCAGGCTAACCCAGCCATGGGGGCGATTCTGCTTGAATGCTCAATGCTGCCGCCCTATGCAAGCGCTGTGCAGCAGGCACTCGGACTGCCAGTCTTCGATTTCCTCACGATGATCGATCAGTTCCACAGGGCAACGCATCAGCGCCGCTATCAAGGTTCATACTAAGCCGCGCGTCTGGCGTTTCACCGATATCCCTGGAGTGACACGATCCATGTCGGTCACGCCATCGAGATGTCCGCGGCCCGTGCGGCCTGTCGTTACGCGCCAGGAAACCCGTATAGCCGATTCGGATTGGTGACCAGCACCTTGTGGCGCAGCTTCTCGTCGGGCACCCATTCAGCAAGCATGTCTGCGAGGTCACCGTCGTCTTGCATTTTCTCGCGTGCGCTCGCATGCGGCCAGTCGGTACCCCAGACCACGCGGTCTGGCGCGACCTCGACCATGGCGCGCGCGAAGGGTGTGATGTCGTGGTAGTGGGGGAACTGGTTGGAGATGAAGTAGGGGCCGATCAGCTTGGCATGGCAGTTGTCCCGGCGCAGCAGGCGCAGCACCGCCTGGAACGCGGGAGCTTCAGTTCCTTCGGAGGTAAGGATTCGTCCGAAGTGGTCAATCACGATCGGAACCGGCAGGGCAGCGAGGATTTCTTCGACTTCGGGCTGCTCGCGGAAATTTGCGTAGAACTGAAGGTGCCAGCCTAGATGGCGGATGCGCTCGGCCAGTCTGCGCGCGTCCGTCAGCCTGAGACCCTGCGTCCACGAAGCGGTATTGATGCGGATGCCGCGGAACCCCAGTGCGTTCAGCCTTTCGAGTTCGCCGTCGGTAATGTCTGGCGACACCACGGCAACCGCTCGCATTTCAATGCCACTTTGCGCCAAGGCCGTTTCGATGGCGGCGTTGTTGGTGCCGTAGACGCTGGGCTGCACCAGGACCGCACGCTCGCAGCCGATGCGCTGGAGCATCTCGCGATACTGTGGCCAGTCGGTGATATGCGGGACAAAGTGGGTGGCGGGCAGCAGCGGATAGCGCTCCTGGGGACCGAACACATGTGCGTGGCAGTCTGTTGCACCAGCGGGAAACCTGATCCGCGGGCTGCGCGTGGGGGAGACCGGCGGCGGAATGTCCGGGGTGCGGGCGTTCATTTCTGCTGCGGCCGCGCTTCCACGGTCGCCTGTTCGATTTCGTAGTGCGCCGTCAGGTCGATGAGGTCCTCCACTGCCTGTCGTGCGTCTATCCAATCCTGGTTGGTCATACCGGTGACGTCTCCGGTATCGCGAAGCTCCCGCAGGATTTTCTTGTGGTGGTGCAATGCGCTGCACAGCACGACCTGTGCCTCGATGCAGGCCACATAGCCCATGTCGATCAGTTCCTGGCGGGTAAAGAGGGGGCGGCCGTCGCGGTTGCCGCGGCTTTGCACGTAAACCAGCGGCAGGCGGCACTTGCGTGGTGCTTCCTCGGCCTCTTTAGGATTGCGCGGGAATAACAGGCCCATGTCGGCGCCGACGTCAGCGGCGCGGTTCAATCGCATGCTCGCTTCCTCAAGGCCCAGCGCCCGGCAGGTATCAGTACGGGCGATGATCACGAAATCCGGATCTGACTCGTTGCGCTGGCGGACCGAGTACTCGATCTTGTCGACGAACTCCTCGACCGGAATGCCGTGCACCACATACTTGTGATAGTGCGCGCGCTTCGGATAAAGCTGGTCCTCGATATGGATACCGGCGACGCCGGCACGAATGAACTCGCGCACCGTGCGCATGGTGTGGAGCGGCTCGCCGAAGCCGGCACCGGCATCGGCCAGCACGGGGATGCCGACGCTCTGCGCGATGTCGCCCGCCAGGCGTACCTGCTCGGTCATGGTCAGGAGCGGCTCGGTGACGGCGAGTGCGCCACCGGTCACGTATCCGCCCACGTAAGCCGATTCGTAGCCGAGCGATTGCACCAGGCGGCCGGTGAGGGCGTCGTAGACCGACGGCATGTGCAGGAAGGTTTTGGCGGCGAGAAGTTCGCGCAGACGGGTGGTGGAACGCTGTTGCATGGAGGCACGCCCGGATGAGTGGGAACAAAGGAATTATCAGAACGCTCACTCATGTCGTCCAGTGATAAATTCTCATTGAGTCATTACTGGAAGATATGTCATGCGATCCGGCGAAGACTCCTGGCGCGGCTGCGCTTCTGCCATCTGCAGATGGTGGCAGAGGTCGAGCGAGCCGGTAGCCTCAGCAAGGCGGCCACGAAACTCAACCTCACACAGCCAGCTCTTTCGAAGGCGCTGAAGGAGGTCGAAGGTCTGCTGGGCTTTACGCTTTTCAAGCGCAGCACGCGCGGACTTCAAAAGACGCCGCAGGGTGCGATCGTGATGCGCGGCGCTACGCTGCTGCTTAAGGAACTGCACCACTTCCACGCCGAGGCTGAGGCCGCCGGATCTGAGGGTCGGATTGCTGCAGTGCTACGCCTGGGCGCCCCGGCATTTCTGGCCGTCAGCCTGTTACCCGCCGTAGTCGCCCCGGCTGGCCAAGGCGCGCCCGCCGATCGCCGTGAGCCTTTATGAAGCCAATGTGCCGAGGCTGTTCGACTCGTTGCTTGATGGCGATCTGGATGCGCTGGTCACGGTCTACAACCCGGATTCGATGTCCAAGGCGGCAGGGCGCGGCGTGCGATTCGAAGCTATTGGCGAGGAAGACTATGTCGTCATTGCGCCGTCAGGACACCGGCTTGCGCGTGCGCGCAGTGTCGAATGGGAAGCCCTGGTCGATGAGCCGTGGGTCCTCACGCGCATGCCCTCGCTCGCGCGGGTGTTCATCGAGGACACCTTCAGGCGCCACGGCTTACAACCCCCTGCGCCGGTATGCGAAACCGACAGTCCGGTCACAAGCGCCCGCGTGGTGGCCGAGGGCGTAGGCTTGAGCACCACGCCGATCTCGACCGCGCGTGAAGCCGAGCGTGCTGGCCGGATTCGCCGTATCCGCATGGCGTCGCTGCCGCCCTGCGCCACCCTCGGGCTGGTGTACCGGACTGCGGCCGCTGATCACCCGCGCATCGCAATGCTGCGGCAGGCGTTGCTGCAATTGCCGGGGATCCGCCTGTCCTGATTACGAGATGACCGGCTCGGGCTATACCGTGGCCACAGGCGTGACGGCGGAGCCGACGGCGCCAGGCAGACGCAGCGGCGGGGCGGTCAGGAGGAAGCGGCTTCGTTGGTGTGCGTGAAGCCAGTTTGCCAGCTCTGTCAGGTACCACAGCTCGCCCAGATGGACACCCAGCTTGAACAGGCAGTGCTCGTGTAGCGGCAGGACGGCGCCCCGCGGGCCGATGTTCTTGCGCACGCCCAGGGTGGACGATGATTCGACAGCGAGATTGTCAGCGGCAATGGCAGCAACGCCGGATTCGGTGATCCAGTTCAGCAAAGCCTGGTCGGAGCCGTCCAGCACAGCGCACGCCAGACGGATCGAGGGGTCCGGACCCCCAGGCGGACTATCGACGATCAACTGCCCCAGCCCGGTATGCAGGCACAGGATGTCGCCTTCGCTCACACTCAAGCGATCGGCTTCCATGATCTTCAACAGCATCTCGAGGTCGACGTGGGTGCGTGCTTCGCCAAGGTGTCGATGTAGGTCGACCATGACGCCGCGCCCCTGTACGCAGGTCTCAGCCATGTTGGCGATCGATAGCGCGCGCGCGCCGAGATCGCCCTGGACGCCCTGATTGTTGGCGTCAACGATCTGCCATCCGTTGTAGAAGACGCGCTTGCGCTCCCCGCTTCCGTCCACATCGAATAGCGACCCCTTGTGTGCGAGGGAGTCCCACTGGGTGGAGTACTGGCTGTAGAGAAGCACCGCTTCGTCCGAGCTGACATCGGTAAAGCGCGGGTCGATCCGATCGTGCGGAAAGTTGAACACCTGGTTGCCGCTGCGCAGGACTGGCTTGAATACCGGTGCGCACCGGTGATCGTTCAAGACCTGCCCGCCGGGACGGTCGAGCGGCAAGCTCAGGCAGAACACATCGCCTGTGATGACCTCCTTCATGGCTTCCCTGCGGCGTGCCGGGGTCAGGAGGTTCATGCAGCCGCGTTGGTCGTCGGGGCCGAAGTCGCCCCAGTTGGATCCCGGGGGGCGCTGCGTCCAGGGTTGTGTCATTGTGGTGTCCGCTTCGAATCGGGGGACGTTCAATCAGCGGTGATGCCGGCGTCCTTGATCAGCTTGCCGTACATCTGCAACTCCGACCTGATCAGGTTGGCAAACTCGGCGGGGGAATTCATGATCAGCTCATTGCCACCGTCCTCGCCGAGTCGTTTCACGACATCGGGGGCCTTGCCGATCTTCTGCAGTTCGCGGTGCAGCTTGTCGATGATGGCTGGGTCGGTCTTGGCGGGCGCGAACATGCCCTGGAACTGGGTGATGTCATAGCCGGTGAAGCCCATTTCGGCCAGCGTTGGCAGCTGCGGCAGGGTGGATGACCTTTGCCCTCCGGTCGAGGCGAATGCACGGAGTTTCCCGGCCTTCATCATGGGGGCCGCTGTGACCAGCGCTTCGAAGGTGAAGGATAACTGGCCGCCCAGGAGGTCGGACCAGACCGCGGCGCCGCCTTTGTAGGGGACATGAATCAACTTGGTGCCGCTGAGTTGCTCGAACAGAACGCCGGCGAGATGACCACCGCCACCGATACCGGTCGAGCCGTAGCTCAACGTACCGGGGTTAGCCTTCGCGGCAGCAATCAGGTCCTGCAGGCTGCGGATAGGGGATGCTTCCCTGACGACAATTGCATACTGGAAACGCGTGATCTGACTGACCGGCGCGAAGTCAGTGAGCGGGTCATAGGCGATCTTGCGATAGAGCACCGGGTTGATGACGATGGGGCCACTCGCGGCGATCAGTAAGGTGTAGCCGTCGGCCGGCGCCTTGGCGACAACTTCCGCGCCGACCCCACCGTTGGCGCCGGGGCGATTTTCTACCACGAAGGGTTGGCCGAGGCCGTCAGCCAATTTCTGGCTGATGGTCCGTGCGGTGATGTCGGCCGCTCCACCAGCAACATACGGGACAATGACCTTGACCGGTTTGTTCGGGTAGGGCTGTTGAGCGCTTGCGCCGGTCCAGGCTGCGAGCGCGCAGGCCGCGATGCTCAGGGTCAGCTTTGATTTCATGGTTGCCATCCTGTTGACATTGGACTCTTCAGTCGACGCGCGCTGCCTCGAACAGCGCTGGGAAAAGCGGCTACTCGCGGGCGCGCGATATTCAGAATTCGATCACCTGAGGCGTGAAGAGCCTCTCGCCGATCACGGTCTCCATGATGTGATAGACGTTGAATTTGTAGGCCTCGCCCACGCTGATTTCCGGTGGGGTGAACGGGAACGCTACGTTGCCGCCAGTGGATAGCCTGCCCGTGTAGCCGTAGTGCAGCAGGTACTGCTTCATGGTCTTGACGACTTCAGACGCCCGCTCCAGCGTGGGCGCGATGCATTCGATCAGCAGACAGACTTCTGCGGGAAGCGGATAGTCAGTCGCGCGGTCGGTGACACCATCTACACCATAGACATGCCAGTGCAGGGTGTAGTCCTCGGGGCTGTCCTCGCACACGAGCTCGCGGACGATTTCCTTCACGTTTTCCAGAATGGACTGGTGCTGTTCGATGAAACGCGGATCGGCGGCACCGCACAGGAGGATGGCACGGTCCCCGACTTTTCTTGCTCCCTCCATCTTGAGGGTGTGCTTCGCAGCGGGGACCCATCTCGCACCGCTGATTCTGGTCGTCCGCTCGCCCACCTGCTCGTAGACGGCATCGTGTAATTCGGCGCGCCCTTCAGGTTCGATGATCGTGTAGGGGTCGTTTTGCTCGTACAGGCTGTGGGCCGCCACCGAAATGGGCAGTGCCTTTCGCTGCGGCGCCATGCTTTCCAGGATGAAGTGATCAGCATGCAGTTCGGCCAGGATCGAGTCGCGGCCGCCGGGCGTGCAGCAGAGGGAGGCGCATTCAATGATCTTGGCCATGTGCACAGACAAACCCGTGGGAAAGCCCAGCATGACCGCCAGTGCGGAGAAGATGGCGGTGTCGCAGGCGCGACCGGCGATCAGCACGTCGATATCGAGGGCGTAGGCTTCCTGAAATTCAGTCATGCCCATCTGGCCGACCAGGTTCGTCGTGAGCGCCAGTTCCTCCGCGGTCAGGTCTGGCATGCCGTCGATGCCAACCACACGTTTATCGTCGATGGCACGTTGCAGCACTTCCTTGGGTACATCGCCCGGAATGTAGGCCAGACGGAAGTTAAGCTGGTTTTCCTGGGCGATTTCGCCGATGAGCGCCAGCGTTGTCTCCAGGTGTGGTCTCGCGCCAGCCGAGCCGGCCGAACCGATGACCAGGGGAATGTTCAGGCGGCGCGCTCCAAGCAGCACTTTCTTCAGGTCACGCTTGGTCGCTTGCCTCGCGGTGGCCAGCTGACCGCTGCCGAGGTAATAGGGCCCGATATCGATCGACCCCATGTCGCAGCCGATCAGGTCGGGCTTGCGCGCGAGGCCCGCCTCGAATGCGGGTGTCGGAATGCCATAGCCAAGTTGACCCGACGCGCCCAGGAATCGCAGGGGGCGATAAGCCTCGCGGTTGGCGAACTCCTGAATCAAGAGCCCCGTCGCGCTCATATCTCGATCCCGAACATGCGCGCGTGCTGCTGGGCGCCATAGACGTCCCGGTCGCCCGGATCGCCAGCGGTAACCTTGCGGGGAATCACCACCTTCAGGGCCATAGCGACCGGGTAGTGGATGATCTTCACATTTTCAACGGGGTGGTCGTAGAGCTTTGCCACGAGGGCTTCGGTGATTTTGTTGGAGTCAACGACGCGCTGGTAGTCCGCCTCGGTGGCGAACATGATGTCGAGCGTCGTGCAACGTGGCCCGGCGTTCTTGCTGCGAATCACCTTGGCAATGTCCGACAGTCGCATGGAACCAATCCTTTCAGGTGTCTGAATTATCAGAACCTGTGATCATGTCGTCCAGTGATTAATTGTCATTGAGCCATAACCGGAGGAAATGGGCTTTCCTTGAGGGCAAGGCTGGAGGCGGAGTCGTCCATCGTAGCGTCGTCTGTTTACCCGCAACACGGAGCGCGAGCGCTGGTCGATTCGAGAATAAGATACCGTCAATGCGATTTAAATCGATTGAATACCGGAGAAGCATCTATGACCTCCCCCCGCTGTCGCACTTGCCGCTGGGCAGCCCCTTCAAATTCTCGAAATTGATGTGGCCCCGCCGCGTAAAGGCGAAGTGCTTGTCCGTATCACGCACACGGGCGTGTGTCACACCGATGCTTTTACGCTGAGCGGAGATGATCCCGAGGGGTTGTTCCCGGTGGTGCTCGGACATGAGGGCGCCGGCATCGTCGTAGAGGTCGGTGAGGGCGTCACCAGTGTGAAATCCGGTGATCATGTGATT
>SYIM01000304.1 GCA_005798775.1 Burkholderiales bacterium | reverse complement strand
CCGTGCAGGATGAGCGACTCGCCGTACCAGGCATGCACGTCGCTCAGCCGGAGCAGTTCGCGCCCGGACTCAGCCATGTGCGCCCTGCAATTCAGTTTCTGCGCTGCCCATGTAGGCTTCGAGCACCTGGGGGTCGCGCGAGACCCGTTCGTAGGCTCCTTCAGCGATGATCTGTCCGCGTTGCAACACCGAGATCGTGTCGGCAATGCGCGCGACCACGCCCATGTTGTGCTCAACCATCAGGACGGTGCGATTGGCGCTCACCTTTCGGATCAACTCGGTGACACGATCGACGTCCTCATGCCCCATGCCCTGCGTGGGCTCATCAAGCAGCATGAGCTCGGGGTCCATCGCGAGCGTAGTGGCGATTTCAAGCGCACGTTTGCGACCGTACGAGAGCTCCACCGTGACGGTATCGGCGAAGTCGGTGAGACCGACGGTATCGAGCAGCTCCATGGCGCGCCCATTCAGGGAGTCGAGCACGCGCTCGGAGCGCCAGAAGTCAAAAGAATTGCCGAGTTGGCGCTGCAGGCCGATTCGGACATTTTCGCGGACGCTCAGGTGCGGAAATGTCGCTGAAATCTGGAACGACCGGATGATGCCGCGACGAGCGATCTGTGCGGGCTTTTCGCGGGTGATGTCATGGCCATTGAACACGATCGTGCCACGGGTGGGCGGCAGGAATTTTGTGAGCAGATTGAAGACGGTTGTTTTGCCGGCGCCGTTGGGACCGATCAACGCATGGATTTGCCCGCGGCGCACGCTCAGATTCACGTCGGCGACGGCGACAAAGCCCTTGAACTCCTTGACCAGACCGGTGGTCTGCAGGAGCGTGTCGGATACGTTACCGGGCGCGGGCATGCTGGGTGTCGATGGGTAGAGGCGATGACGACATACAACCCTACACGAAAACGCTGGCTGGCTGTCGGCACCCGCAGGACTCGGCGGGGCTTATTCGGGTAGGCCTGGGTTACTTGGGTTGTCCGGGCTCAGTCGGCCTTGATGCCGATGTCGCGAACTAGCTTGGTCCAGCGCTCGACGTCGCGTCGCACCAGTGCCCGCTCGGCGTCCGCATCCAGCGAGAGCGGTTTGCCGCCGGCTTTGGTGAAAGCTTCGCGGAGCTCGCTGTCGGCGATGACTGCCGCCAGCTCCCGGCGCAGCCTTTCCTGGATGTCGCTTGGGGTTTTCGCGGGCGCGAAGTAGCCAAACCAGGATTCGAGATCAAGCGAAACACCGCTCTCGATGAAGGTTGGAATATCGGGGTGAAGTGCGCTCCGGTCGGCCCCGGAGGTGGCGAGCGGTTTGACCGCCCCCGCCGTAATCTGGGTGCGTGCGGTGGACGATAAATCAATGAACACATCGACCCGGCCACCGATCAGGTCAGGGTAGACGGCCTGGGCGCCCTTGTAGGGCACATGTACCACCTTGACCCCGGCCAGATGCCAAAGCGCGGCCGCGAGCACATGCTGACCTGAGCCGTTGCCGGCCGAGGCATAGGTGAGCTTGTCAGGGTTGGCGCGCGCATGATCAATGAGTTCGCGTAATGACCCGAACGGCAGGTCGCGTCGGGCGACAAACGTGTAGCCGTAACTGACCGCGAGTCCTACCGACTCAAAGTCGCGCAGACTGTCGTAGGAGAGCTTCTGGTAAAGCCCCATGTTCAGCGCGATATTGGAGACCGAGCCCATAAGAAGCGTGTAGCCGTCGGGGGCGCCGCGCGCCGCTGCATCGGTTCCGACCAGCGTGCCCGAGCCTGGCCGGTTTTCCACCACCACGCTCTGTCCGAGGCGGCGTGACAGCCGCTCCGCGAGTTGCCGGGCGACGAAATCAAAGCCGCCGCCGGGGGGCTGCGGCACGATCACGCGGAGCGCCCGATTGGGAAACTCGGACTGGGCGTGTGCGCTCAGGGGCGCGCCCAGGGCAGCTGCACCGGCCAGCGCAGCCATCTGCGCGATGGTCGCGCGACGTTTGGCAACAGTCATTGAGGTCATGAGCGGGGCCCTTCATGTGAAGCGGTAAAACCGGTGAGGCTGCGGGAGCCGCCGGGCAGGGCGAGCCTTCCGGCGGCTCGCCCACGTCTGCGCCGGGCGCTAGCGCTCGAGCGGACCGCCCGCGAGCCACCGGCCTGCGCGCGCATACAGCGCTTCTACAGCATCGCCCTTCAGCATTGGCATGTCCATCTTGACCTTGTAGCCGATCCGGGTCTGGATGTAGGCGAGATGGCGATAGCCCTCTGGGAAGGTGGCGAGCAGCGCCTGATCGAGTTGTAGCACGGCGGTGGAATCAAGCGGGTCGATGCGGTCTTTTTCATAGATCGGCTGGCGGTGCAGAAGTTTCCATTGCCCGTCGTACTTTTCGACGAAGTCATGGAAGCGGCCGGTGCACACCACATCACAGAGCACCGGGCCATTGTTGCCTTCGACCATGCCGCGCTGCGAGATCGTCATCTGGGTTTGTGCGATGGCCCGGTCGCCCTCTACCTGAATCGCCGAGCCGCCCAGGAAATGCAGGATGCTCACACCCTTCGCCCAGCCTTCCTGCGTCACCCGGATGAAGTCTTTGTAGGGCCCCTGAAACCAGGTAGCCATCATCATCCCGTCGGGATGCCAGACGGTGGCAAAGCGTT
>SYIM01000303.1 GCA_005798775.1 Burkholderiales bacterium | reverse complement strand
GAATGATTCTGCAGATTCCGGCCGATCGGCATCGCTGCCATTACGTGAAGGCGCGGGTGCGTGTGAATCGCTACGCCAGCGGGGCGATCGCGCTGTTTCACGGACCGCGCGGCTTGGCTTACTTCACTCCGCAGGGCAAACTCATTATCGAGGAGATGCAGCAGGCTGCCTGAGCCGTCCGCCAGGCGCCCTGTTGAGGGTGGCAATCGGCTCCGGGCTACACCCTGCGCCGATTGCCACCCTCAACAAAAAAAGCGGACAATTCATGTGCTACAGAACCGGACAAGTCTAAAAACCCGCGATAGTGTTGGCGTTGCGCCCGCACGCAAGATCTCGCCGGCAGCATCGTTACCCTACCCGCGAGCTCCTGCGGTTCGATAGGCTCCAGCTGACTATACTATTCTCATCATTTTCAAGAGCCTGTACGCGACACCATGCCGATCATCAAAATTAATGGCCTTGCCTACGAGCTCGATACCCTGGGCGAAGAATCCAAAGGTCATCTCCGTTATCTTGCCTTTGTCGATTCGGAGCTGGAGCGGCTCATGATGCGCGCCGACATGCTGAAGCTCGCTCGCGACGAGGTTGGGCGTCGGCTCGACCGCTCATTGTTGCGAGAGACGGTTGCCGGGCTTTCGCCTGAAACTGCGCTCAAGCCCGCGCCACCCGCCGAGTTGTGACGCTCTCCATCACAACCCGCCTAGCGCCGGAGCCGATCGAACTTGTCGGCTGGCTCCGCCACTTGCGCAGCCAGAAAGGTGTGAAGGCGGCGCGAGAGGCGCTTATCTCTCTTGTACGGCGGCAGCCCGGTCACGCAGCCATCTCCGAGCTTTCTGATTGGCATGATGAAGTGTGGTGGCAGCCCGTCGTATTCGGCGGCATGACGCTCGAGCGGCAAACCTCGGAACACTTCGACTTCGTCTGGACTATCGTTCTTGACCGGGACTTTTCTTCCAAGCTCAAACAGCTGCCGGAATCGCTCACGCCAAAAGACCTGCTCGAAAAACTGACGACCGACGAGCAGAGTCTTATCCCTGAGACCAACGCTATCCATTGGGTCGTCTACAGGCGGGGTGTTCCAGCCGGGCTTGCAATGCTGGTGAACATCAATTTTCGGTATCGAATCGCAGAACTGATCATGGGCATGTTGCCGGGCCACGATCGTTCGATGTCGGTTGCAGACGCTTACTGCGCAAGTCTGCTGTTTGCTTTCAACTGCCTCGGCATGAACAAAGTGCAAAGCCGCGTGCTGACCTCAAACCCTCACGCGGCTCGGTTACAAAGCCGCCTCGGCTTTGCAGAGGAGGCGCGCTTGAGACAGGAGATCTGGGCTGAGTCGGGTGAACGCTACGAAGATCTAGTTGTGTTTTCGATACTGCGCGAGGAATTCCTGCTTAACCCGACCATCCAAAGGCATGCGCGCCGTCGTCATGACGCGAGGCTCGACACGTATCGCGAGTGGCCGCGTCAGCCGCTCAAGCAATTTCATGCCTGACAGAGCCCGTCACCAATACAAGTTCCACTTTGCTTCAAGGCGTAATCCATGCCCCTGCAGCATGATCCGCGGAACCGGCTCGCCATGCGGGTTGATCACGGCTTGATGCAGACTCAACCCGCTGTGAATCGTCATTTTCCCGAGCTGGTAGGGATACACCGAAGACTGGTGGTCTGAATGCCAAATCCGAAGCGCAGCGCCGGTGGGCATCGAAACCGGGAGCGTAAAGGTTAGGACTTCGCCCGGATCGGGATCAGTCGCCGCAAAAATGCGTTGAAACTGAAGATCAACGTGCTGGCTGGCAATGTCATTGGCGAATACCGGATGAGGCAAGTGGATGTGAAACCCGGGAATTGCGGCGTGGCCCCCAGGGCATACGGCGGGTACCCCGGTCGCCGACGCGAGCGCCTGACAGCACTGTTCAAGCAAGCCGCCGAAGTGTGTAACGAGGAGCCGATTGTTCCATTGACGATACGAGTCGACCCGATAAGGTGGATTGGCTTCTTCAGGCGAAGCGTCACAGTAGGCCGCAAGTCCCGGCGTGAAAAACGGCAGATCCGGGTCGCGAGCGGTCCAGTGTGACTTCAGCGAAAGAACCTCGGCTGTCCAGCGCGCGCACTCGTCCGCGCTCAGCACGTTCAACGATATGACCGGAACGGTACCGGCATCCGGCATGGCAACCTCTATTTCCTAAGCGATGTTAGGGGAAACGCTGTGAACTACCCTCGGTGGACCGCAGGTGGTTGCGATCCTGGGCGGCATCCGGCAAGCTGGCAGGCCACAGCACATTCACGCGCATCCACTGTATGACTGACCCTGATGAAAAGGTGTCGAGCGGACAGGTGTCGGGTACCCGCTCGCCTGAAGCGCCGCGAGCGGTGAACGAACCGGCTTTTTGGCACCAGGAGCTGCATCGCGTGCCGTGGTGCGTTGAGCTCGAGAATCAGGCTGATGCTATCCGGCAGGAGATCCTGGGCTTCATTGCAAAGTTCAGGCCCTTCATGCCTTACCCGAAATACAAGATCCCGCATTTCGACAGCCTCTACGACAACACCTGGGATGCATTTCCGCTGTCGATCTTTCAAGGCGAGCATATCGAGCTCTCGAAGTCGCAGCTGTCGATGAATATCGAACCGCTGGTTCGTATGTTCCGCAGCAGGCTCCCACGTGTTTCGGGTTTGATTTCGGGGCTGGAGCAGCAAGGGGCCCTGCGAAACGTATTTGTGAGCCGCCTGATTCCTGGCTCGATCATTCATCCGCATCGGGGATGGACATCGGAATTTTTGCGCATCCACCTTTGCCTTCAGGATGACCCCGGTTGCAGCATCACGGTCGGGGACGAAACCCGCACGTGGAAACAGGGCAAGCTCCTGGCGTTCAAGGATGGGGGCCTTATCCGCACTCGGTTTTACATCGCGGAACGTCAGAACGCATCATCATCTCGCACGACCTCACCCTGGGCTACCTGTCGCGTTTTATCCCGGAGTTGGCTTCAGGGGCGGGCGGGCAAAGCTCCTGAAGCGATCGAGGAGCGGAGCGTGCGGCTGTCGGCGAATATGGCGCTGCAGAACCCGGTTCGTGACAAACTCTTCTCTTAACAGCGCAATCTGAACCAGATCTTTGTACTGGTTGGTTTCCTCATCCCAGATGGCTTTGCGCAGGAGCCCCTCGCGCCGGAAACCCAGGCGCTCCTGCTGGAGTGCGATCGATTCATTGCTGGAATAAATCAGCCCCTGAACCTTGTTCAGGCCTAAGCAATTAAACGCGAACAGCAGACTTGCGCAGTACGCATCGCCCACCAAAAACGATGTATCGAACCCCGGCAGAATACCCATGATCTGCTCCGCCGTCCGGTTCCTGAAATTGATATTGACGAACATTGAAAGGCCGATCGGAACCTCTCCGCGAAAAACTACCCACTGGATGTTGTGGCGCTCGGAAAGGAGTGAAATCGCGTCCTGGTCCAGGTTGTCCAGCACGGCGGCAGGGGTCAGTTCACCAGGAATCTGTTTGAGCTTGCGCGCGAACTCCCGGTTCTGAACGACCGACCATACAAAATCAAAATGCTGGGGACCCCGCCGCTCAAGCTGGATCGCTCCGAAATGGAAGCTGTGCCACCAGAGCGGGTCGTTCCACTCGTAAAGCGCGGCCAGCGCGGCGTTGGCTGGGTAGCGTTCGCAGAGCGACTGCAGTGCCAGGCAAGCCGCTTCAGCCCCCTCGCTCTGGCGTAACCGCGCCGCCCACGCCGATACGGCGCGCAGGTCAGGGGCAACTGAATCGACAAGTGCATTCATCAGGGATTTGAGCCACGGAATGGGAGCGCATCGGTGCGGCGTGCCAAACTCCCCGCCCTGCGAGCGCTAAGGCGCAGACTATAGCCAACGTTGTGAGTCTGGCCAACCGATTTGCCGCCCCAGCACTTTTCGTCCGGCGATTCCCGCAGCCCTTCTTAAATCCCTACCGGCATTCACCAAGCTCATGACTCTAAGAATCATTGATGCGCTGTTGAGCCCCGAGGCCCTGCAAGGGATCCTCGAGGCGGTGCGGTCCGAATCGTTTCCATGGGAACGAAGCGAAATCCTGCGGGGAAAGTTTCCGGGGCTGGATTCTGAAGACAACCTGCAATTCGTACACGGCTTCTACGCGTGGCGAAACCGCAGTCTTTACCGTTCCCCGTTTCTGCCGGTCATCGCGCCGGTGCTAAGCTGGTTCGGACCCATGCGGCTGATCAAGGCCAAGCTCAACCGGACACCGGGCCGGCCGCGCCATCTGGAGTACGGCCTTCATGTCGATACGCGGCACCGCAATGCACTGACCGCGATTTATTACCTGAACGACAATAACGGCTACACGCTGTTTGAAGACGGGACACGCGTTGCGAGCGCCGCCAACCGATTGGTGATCTTTAACGCTAATCTTCGGCACACTGGTGCTTCCTGCACAGACTGTTCGGCGCGTCTGGTGCTCAACCTGAATCTGATCCCGGATATCAACCCGATGCAAGCGGATCAGCGGCGGTGAATCGCGTTGCCGACGCAGACCGCATCGAGCGGCGACTCCAAAAAAAGCTGCGTAGCGTGGTTTGGGTGCGCAGCGAGCGGCTTACCCGCGACATTCAGACTGGTGTTGAGCAAAACGCTGCAGCCTGTCAGGGCTCGAAATCGCTCTAGTAGCGCTCGCAACGGCTGCGGGCTACGCTCTACGCGCTGCACCCGGCAACTGCCGTCGATATGCCGGATTGCTGGAAGTGGCTGCCCAACCACCTTGCATGAATAGAGCATGAAGGGATCTGACGAGCCCTCGAAATACCGGCCGAAGTCTTCAGTGAGTACCGATGCGCCATAGGGCCGAAACGGCTCGCGCCGTTTGATACGATCAATTCTGGCGCGTCCATCCGCGAGTCTGGGATCCATCAAAATGGACCGATGACCCAGCGCCCGTGGGCCAATTTCGCCATGCCCCTGATACCAGCCGATCACCTTGCCCGCTGCGAGCAATTGCGCGACTTCCTCGACGGTGTCGTCCGAGGGCGCCGGCACATCGGTATCGGCTTGGGCGAACGGGAAGGCGGCAAACGATAGCGGCGGTAGGGCATGACGCTGTCTTAGCCACTCGAGCGCGCCGAGGCTGAGCCCTTCATCGGAACAATGCGGCGCGATAAACAGGTTTGGAAAGTGGCTTCGCAACGCCGAGTTCCAGATAACGTTCTGCGCAACTCCGCCAGAGTAAACAACGGGTTCGGACGGCAGCGCATGACTCGAGAAAAAATCGATTAACCATTCCGCCGTCCGATGGTGGACCGTGGCCACCCAGTCGAGAAGCGTGAGCCTGGCGATCGTTGGATCATGTTTCCAGCGCAACCATCCTTGTAATGACCAGATTTCGTCCAGGCGATCGAATTCGAGCTTGCGAAGCGTGTCGAGATAGCCTTCGTCGATTCGGCCATAAGCCTGAACCCCCATCACCTTACCGGCGATGTCATTGAAGTGCGCGGCCTTGATCCCCAGCGCCTTACCCGCCTCGCGAATCCCCCAGCCGATCGAGCCGTTACGGATATCGCCAGCCGCGATCGTCTTACCGCCGCGGTACACACTCCAGGGTCTTCCGTCGCCTAAGCCATCGATCACGAATCGAAGTGCAATCGGCGTGGGCTCGATCATCCAGCCGCTCAGCGCATGACAGAAATGATGGCTCAGCCAGGTTGCAGAGGGCGCCCGCAGATACGCGCAGATCTCTGGCGCAAGCGGTTCGGCGAGCGACTGACCCGATGCAAGGCGTCGCAGCGCGTCGGGCGACAGATGACGCCTCACCGAAGCCGGAAGTGCAGACGGATCAAACGTAACCGCGATATGGTCGATCTGGGAGACGTCCATCCCAAATACCGCTTCGGTCTCGGCGTACCAGTCAGGGGGAGATTGAAAACTGAAGCGCTTTTCCTGTCGCGGCCGTTCGAACTTCACGTAGTGAACGCGGTCACCATCAAAATAGGCTGCGTTGGCGTCGTGCGCGACGACAGCAATGGCCAGAAGCTTCATTAGCCGTACGGTACTGTGCTTGAAAAATCAGCCGGCGGGTAACGACTTGGCGACAAGGAAGGCCATCGGGCCATTCGGGTCGCAGTGCAGGTCGCGACGATAGCCGCCCCCGAGGCCCCATGAAAGTCTCGATTCACGATTGTGCCTCACCGATAAGGTTTGTTTGCTCGCCGCTTGATATTGCCGGAGTGTGGAGAAGGCCGTCAACCGGCGAGTCGTTGCCAGTTGAGGGCGGTGCGTGCGCCTTGTTTCGAATCGCGCATCCAGGCGGGGTTGTTGCCGCGTGGCCTTCCGCGAGTACCGGACCCTATCGGATAATCCGCGATACGTCGAATGTGTGCGGTCGCCCCTTGGTCATTTGCTGGAGTCTTTCGCCGTGTCTCCGTTCGCGCGATTACTCGCCGCGTTGCGCGCGTTGGTTGGCCACAAATGGGTCATTACAGCGGCGCTGTGCGCGAACTCCTTGCTGATTTCGCAGGCCCAAGGGCAGATGCTGGGCGCTACCCCTACCGCTCCAGCCTAGGCTCCGTTTTCTGCTGTTGGGGAGCGACCCCAGGTATTTTCTGCCGAACTCATCGGCACCTATAGTCAGGAGCGCCTCGCGCAGACCGCGCAGGTCGACCTGCAGGCATTTCTTACCGGCTCTACCATGAGCTACGAACAGTTCAAGGGCAGGTTTGCTGCGCCGGTGAACGGATTGAAGCTCTATCGGCTGCGATATCTGTCGGTCGTGCCTGAGATGGGTAATCGTTCGGTGATGGCATCGGGGCTGGTGGCGATTCCCGAGACGCTCGCCACTGCCCTGCCAGTGATTTCCTATCAGCACGGCACTATGTTCGATAAAGACAGCGTGCCCTCGCGTCCCGAGCAGTCGATCGAAACACGCCCCATCCTGTCGCAGTTTGGAGGCCAGGGCTATGTGGTCATCGCGGCGGACTACTTCGGGCTTGGCGATTCCGAGCTGCCCAACGCATTTTGGCAGCGGGACAGTATCGAGCATTCGACATTTGATCTCTATGTGGCAGCGATGAAGTTTATTGAGCAGCAGGGCAAGCGGTCCCGCGCGCTGGCCACTGTGGGGTGGTCTCAGGGCGGCTACAACACCATAATTCTGTTGCGTAAGCTTGAGCGAGAGGGCATTCGGGTTGCGGCATCACTTACCGCTGCCGCCGCGGTCGACGTTGGGCTCGTTGTGATGCGTAACCTGACCAATCCGCGCTCCTTCGAGGCGTGCTATCGCGCTACCGGCCTGTCGAATATTCTGTTTGCGATGGAAAATTATCGTGGCTTTTCAGGCACGGCCCGCGACGCCCTGAGGCCTGAGTATTTTCCGACTGCGAGGGCTCTCTTCGACTTCATGATCAGCTTCGATGAGTTCATAAAGCGCGTACCGACCTATCCGCGTGACATGATGCGACCCGAATTCGTCGAGCAGATGCTGCTTGGTCGCGGCGTTTTCATCCAGGCGCTCGACGAAGCGGCTTCCTACCGTTGGCTCAGTCGCACGCCGCTTCGAGCCTACTTGGGCGAGCGCGACGAAGTGGTTCCCGACTTCATGACCCGCCTTGCCGTCGATTATCAGTGGGTGCTCGGTAAGCGCAACGGCGAGGCCTTCAGCGCCGGCGCCCAGGCTGACCATCGAGCCACCTACGCCTATTCCCTCATCCATGCCAAGCAGTGGATGGACGAGCGCACGAAGTAGACCGCTCTAGGTTTCCGATGACTTGCTTCGCGTGGGCGCAGCCGTAACCCGCTGAAAGCGGTCGTCACCTATCATCGAAACGATTGCGGCGTCGCGCCAATAGCGGGGGTGCGTTGATCGGGGTTATAAACGAAGGACGTACCTGCCTGTTATGCCGGGGGTGCCACCGAAAGGCCTTGAACGGCATGCTTTTCGATGAGGCGGGCCACCAGCCCGGAGCGTTTGGCTTCCTCAACGAAAGACCGAATGAAGGCTGCGCCCGCCTGATGGGCACAGCCGGTACCGATGGCCTGCTGAACCGATGCGAATTGGCCCTCAAGGATGCGTGCACCGGAGAGTTTCTTCACATCGCTTAACAGCCTGGGCTTCAACCCGGCGAGTGCGTCGAGGTTCGTGGAGACAAACACCTCGTAGGCGCTATCGATGGAGGTCGCGCGGATGACCTCAGCATGACGAATATTGCGCTCGAGCCACAGGTCGTAGGCTGCGCGAGCGGTGGACGCGATCCTTACGCCTGCCCGATCGACGTCCTCGACGGACTGAATAGGCGAGCCAGCGCGAACCATGAAAGTTGCCGCGATTTCGACATAGGCAGGGCTGAATGCGATTTTCTCGGCGCGTTGGGGCTCGGCCCCAATCAGGCCGACATCCCAGATATTCTGGTCCGCTGCGTCGGCGAGCTCGCCTGGACTTGGGAACGGGACATAGCGAACGCCCACGCCGAGTTTTTCGGCAAGCGCCTGGGCCATGTCCGGAGCAACGCCCACCGGGTCGCCTGTTTCGGTACGGCCTCGTACCAGAAGAAAGTTACTGAGGTTGATCCCCGCCCTCAGCACACCGGTTGGTGCGAGTTCGGCGCGCAATGCTGAAGACACATCCATGATGATTTCCGATGCAAGGTTGGCCACCAGACTATTACACACCCGGATCGTCTGCGTGCGCGGTGTTTCGGACGCGCGCCTTGCAGGCGCGGGTTGCGGGCAGCTGGCGGTACGGTGATAGCAACGACTCATAAGCGTGGCCTCTGAGCGGGCTTCCATGGCTGAGTCCCGTCAACCGCAGGATGAATCGACCGAACAGTCTCCGGTGAGCGACCGGAATCGCATCAGGCGCCGCCATGATCGCGGTCACTACGACCACGCCACGGTGGACCAGCTTTTGGATGCCGCGGCGCTTGCGCATGCGGCCTGCGTGATCGACGGCCAACCTTTTTGTACGCCCACGCTTTTCTGGCGAGAAGGCTCGCGCCACTACTGGCACCGCAGTAGTGCGAGCCGCATGCTTCGAAGCCTGTCGGACGGCGAACGCGCGTGTCTCACGGTCACCCACTTTGACAGCCTGGTCCTTGCGCAGAGTGGTTGCAACCATTCGGCTGATTATCGCTCGGTGATGGCCTTCGGCTGCGCGCGTCTGCTCGAGGATTCCGGACAGAAAGCCCATGCGCTCACGATGATGGTCGATCGGTTTTTCCCTGGCCGAACAGCAAGCGTCCGGGGCGTACCACGCCAGACGGGGTGAACGCCAGGTCCATTTGTTGATACCCCTTGCGCAGGTCTGAGGTTATGCCTCGCGGAGACACCTCACCAGCGCTTGGCCCACGGCGCGCGTGCCCAGACGGCCGCCGATGTCGCGCGTGACCTGCTGCTCGGCAATGCACTGCTCCATGGCGGTCTCGATCGCACGCGAGGCCAGCAGGTACTGTGCATGACCGCTTCGCTGTGACAGCCAGGCAAGCAGCATAGCTGCGGAGACCACCTGCGAAAACGGGTTGGCAAGATCCTGACTCGCGATGTCGGGTGCCGAGCCGTGTGCCGCCTGACCCATGGCGTGGTTCGCCCCCGCGTTGAGCGACCCGCCCAGCCCCAGGCTGCCGGACAGCTCTGCAGTTAGGTCGGACAGAATGTCGCCAAACATGTTGGTGGTCACGATCACATCGAAGCGTGCGGGATTACGGACAACGTGCGCCATCATGGCGTCGACGATCTCGTCGTCGACTTCAACCTCGGGAAAATCTTTTCCAACCCGGTGGCACGCGTCCAGGAAAATACCGTCGGTGATCTTGAGCACATTGTGCTTATGCACCAGAGTGAGACGCCGGCGTCTCTGCATGGCGATTTCGAACGCACTTCGGGCGACGCGCTCACAGCACGCGCGCGTGATGCGACGAAGGGAAATCGCCACATCCGGGGTGACCAGGATCTCGCTGTTGCCGGATTCGACGTTGCGGTCAGCGTAAAACCCTTCGGTATTTTCGCGCACCACCACCAGCTCGAACGGACGGCTGATGGTTGGAATACCAGGAAACGTTCGAGCCGGCCGGATGTTGGCGAACAGATCGAGCCGCTTTCGAAAAAACTTTGAGGGGTTGATCTCTCCCTTGCTCTCGTCCTTAAAATCATAAGTGGACATAGGGCCGAGCATGAGTCCGTCAGCGGGCAGGACCTTTGCGAGCAAATCTTCAGTCACGGTGGCGCCATGGACCTTAAGCGATGCGTGCCCCGCCAGGTCGTGCTCGAGGGTGAGGTCGAGGTTGAAGCGCTGCGCAGCGGTCTCCAGCACCGCAACCGCAACCGCCATGGTTTCCGGACCGATACCATCGCCCGGCAGAACAACAATTTTCATGGCGAAGTCCTGAGAAAGACGTTCAGGCCTTCTTCTGGTAAGCGCTGCACCAACCCGCTGCTGCGACCAACTTGCCAGGGAAAATCGTGCATGCGCCGTTATCAGCGGCTTTGCTCTGATAGAGCTGGCAGTTGACGCATTTCTGCTCGGCGTTATGTTTGGCAAACTTCTTCTGATCAACCTGAGCGGTGTTGGCCTTGTAGCCCAGCGCAGCGGCCTGCGGATCGGTCTCGGCCAACATGGTTTGGGCACTGACCGGGCCCACCGTCACCACGTTGATACCGGCAAACCCGCACACGGTGGTGGCTAAAAATACACGTCGTTTGTTCATAGCGCTTTCTCCAGAAAGGTTTGGGTGAGCCGAGATTGGCGAACCGGTACCGGTGCAGTGCAGACGCTTCGGGGCAGGCGAAAAAAGTCCTCTACCTCCGCATGCATCTGTCTTTCGCGACGGAGTATCCTTCCTTGACCCTGCCCCAGCAAAACGTTTGGGTTTACGCGAGTGGATCATGGGACTTTTGGATACGTGGTTGGACCGAATCGGCTTGGGTGAGCGTTTTGCCAGGCTGCCGCACCATGATTTCACCAAGCTGGTGGTTCGCCACCGACCCGAGCAGGAACGCTATTACCCGGAGGTTTCGAGGCTTGCGCGTGAGTCGGGTTCGGCGAGGTTGCCGCCTGCGGTGGCGTCAGATGGCGTGCTGTGTCGCGCCCGCCTGCTTCAATCGTCGGGTCATTTGCGACTAGACGAGGCTGCGCACCGGCTTGCGCTTGACTTTCGTTTTGTCACGCCTGAGGGGGCCTTGGCGCGCGGCGGCTGGCAGACGACGTTAAGGGTCACATTTGTGGATCCGAACCCGGAGATTCCACCAGCCACGAGATGATCAGGGCCCCGGCCACGGGACCCCTCATAATCGCCTGCTCAGCATGTTGCTGCGCGCGGGTTTCGCGAATGCCCCCCCGCGGCCGGCCGTCAATCCAATCGGAGAGCTGTTCCAATGGGTCTTGTGCGAAGGGGGCTGCGTGCGGCGGGCGCCGCGCTGCGGGTAGTGCACGACCAGCCGGCCGATCCTTCGCTGATTGATTCGCGCGCGGCCGCCTGGCGGTTGGCGATCGCCCTGATCGCCGCCACGCTGGGCAATGCGCCCATGTATGTCCTCGCGGTAGCGCTCCCTGCGGTGCAAAGTGACTTCGGTATCGGGCGCGGTGAAGCGGCGTTTGCCTATACCGCCATGATGGTAGGTCTGGGCGCTGGGGGCTATCTGTGCGGGCGCTGGGCAGACCGGTTTGGGGTGTGGCGTGTTCTGGCCCTGGGCGGAATAGGAACCCTTGCCGGGTTTGGACTTGCCGCGTCAGCGCCAGGGCTGACAGTATTCGTCATCGCGCACTGTGTGCTGCTCGGATTTCTGGGCATTGGCAGTTCCTACGGACCCCTGATGGCGGACACCGCGCTCTGGTGGCAGAAACGCAGGGGGGTTGCCGTGGCGGTGGTTGCCAGCGGGAATTTTCTCGCGGGCACCATCTGGCCGCCCATTGTTCAGGCTGGCATCGAAGCAATTGGCTGGCGGGGCACATTCTGGTGGTTGGGAGTGGTGTGCGGGCTTGGTATCGTGGGGCTGAGTCTGTTTATCCGCAACCGCCCACCGAGGATCGTTGTGCTCCCGCCATCGGCCGACGCCCGGGCCTTGGGTATCACCCCCAATCGCCCGTTCGGGCTTTCGGTCAATGCGGCCCAGTGGGTGCTGTTCGTCGCTGCCGTGGGATGCTGTGTGGCGATGGCCATGCCGCAGGTGCATATCGTGGCGTACTGCACTGACCTGGGCTTTGGTGCCGCGCGTGGCGCTGAGATGCTGTCACTCATGCTGGGATGCGGCGTGTTGAGCCGCCTGGCCTCGGGCTGGATTTCCGACCAGATCGGTGGCCTGCGTACGCTTCTACTCGGCACCGCGCTGCAGGCGGTGGCGCTTGCGCTCTTTCTTCCCTTCGATACCCTCGCCTCGCTGTACGTGATTTCAGCCATGTTCGGCCTGTTTCAGGGGGGCATCATTCCGGCTTACGCGATCATTGTGCGGGAACACTTTCCGGCAGAACAGGCTGGCGCTCGGACCGGCAGTGTGCTGGTTGGCGGGCAGGCAGGCATGGCGTTGGGTGGCTGGCTGTCTGGCAAAGTGTTCGACCTCACCGGCTCCTACGATGTCGCGTTTGTCAACGGAATCGGCTGGAATATGGTCACCGTCGCCATTGTCATTGTTCTCCTTTGGAGAATTCGTCCGGGGCGTCCGGTGACGTCGCTGAGCAGGTCAACGGGAGGAGGCGTTACTTCATGAATTCGATCGATCGCCGAACCGCTGGCCGCGCGCTGCTCGCTGCCGGAGCCCTTGCTGCCGCGGGCGGCGCCGCGCGCGCCCAGACCTGGCCCACCCGTCCCATCAGGCTCGTTGTTCCATTTGCAACCGGTGGCGGTTCCGACTTCATTGGCCGCTTCATGGCCCAACGTCTCGGCCAGGCGCTGGGTCAGCCGATGGTGGTTGAAAACCGACCCGGTGCGGGCAGTACGCTCGGGATCGAACTGGTGGTGAAGGCACCCCCCGATGGGCACACCTTCGGGTTGATCGCCTCGAGTTATACCGTCACGCCCAGTCTTTATCGATTACGTTTTGACCCCGTCACTGACATCACGCCGGTGATCCAGTTTTCTCAAGGGCCGATGCTGGTCGTGGTGCCTAAGTCACTTCCCGTCGCAAATTTCAGCGAGCTGGTGGCGCTTGCCCGGGCGCGGCCCGGTTCGCTCAATTACGCATCGGCCGGGCAGGGCAGCATCACGCATCTCGCGTGCGCTCTGTTCGCCGACATGGCGGGGCTCCAGATGACGCATATCCCTTACAAGGGGACAGGCCCCGCACTCACTGACACCATGGCGGGACAGACGCAGCTGTTTTTCAGCAGCACCGCGACCGCACTTCCGCATGTGCAATCGGGGGCGCTGCGCGCGCTCGCGGTGACGACCCGCGAACGGCTCGGCACCCTGGCCGCGATTCCGACGATCGCCGAGGCGGGGCTGCCTGCCTATGACGTACCGCTCTGGCACGGCATGATCGGCCCAGCCGGAGTGTCTTCCGATATCGGTGCGCGCCTGGTGAGCGAGAGCCGTCGTACGCTCTCGCTTCGTGAAACCGCAGAGCAGCTCGCGCAGGACGGCGTGGCGCCTGCGCGTGAGGGATCGCCCGCTCAGTTTCGCGACCGCATCCGGAGCGAAATCGAACAGTGGCGCAGTGTGGTGGCACGCGCGGGCGTGCGGATCGAGTGACTCATAGTCAACCGCTCTCAGGAGGGCGCTCTTGGTAACGCAGCCGGTGAGGTTGGTTGCGGCGCTCGTGTTCTGCAACACCTTTGCGCTCGGCGCCTTTCCGGTGCTGCTACCGGATATTGCAGAGCAGACCGGCTATGACGATGTGGCGCTCGGCGTTTTGGCGGGTGCGTTCGGATTTGCCCGGTTGCTCTGCGATCTGCCAGCGGGCCTGCTTCTTTCACGTTATCTGAGGGCGGCCGTCCTGCTGGGCGCTGCCGCACTCACCTCAGGCAATCTGCTCCTTTTTTCCGGGCATGAACTCTGGATGCTGGTGCTGGGTCGGGGGTTGTATGGCGCGGGTCATGCGACGCTTCTCCTCAGCGTGCTGATCACGGTCTCGCGATTTGCCGAATCGAGTGGCCATGCGTTCTCACTCAACGTGGTCGAGTTCAGCGGCATGCTTGGCATGCTGCTCGGGATGCTGCTCGTGGCGGTATTGCCCGATGGCTGGCCTTGGCAGCGGGCATTAATGCTTGCGTCTGCCCCCCAGCTGTTAGGTCTTTTCCTCCTGCCCGGACTGCTTCGGGTCGTGGGCTCTGGCGAGTCTGCGCCGCCTGCGGCGCACCTTGAAGGTGAGGCGGACGATCCGGCTCGCGCGCCCCGGTGGCATGAGCTCATCAGCCTGAATCGCCTCACGATACTCGCTTGGCTGAGCGGCTTCGTTCTCGCGGTAGCCTGGGCCGCCGTGGGCCAGTTCATCCTGCCACTTCGCGCCGCACGCGAGTTCGAGCTGTCCCGGATTGGTGTGGCGATGATGCTCGCGTTACCGCAGGTGGTGGATCTGTGCTTTCTGCTGCCGCTTGGCAGGCTGGCCGATCGGGTCTCGCGCGTCCGTCTGCTCGGGGTGATTCTGCTGGTGCTCGCTTTGGGTATTGCTGCGATGGCCTTCGGAAGTTTTGCCTGGGCGATGTTAGGCTGCGCGTTGTTCGGAATCGGGCTTGCAGCCTGGATGCTGCCCATCAGCCTGCTGGGTCGCCCGTCATCGCCGCGTGCGGCAGCCCTGCGTGTATCGCTGCATCGCACGTTTGTCGATGCGGGTGTCTTCTTTGGCCCCTTGGGCGCAGGCCTCCTTGCCGAGTCGGGGCTGCTCTGGGTGGCGGGTATGGCGTCTGCCGTGGCGCTGCTTGGGGTGGGCGTGGCGCTCCTTGCGCACGATCACCTGCGCGAGAAGCCTTAGCGGCTGGCATGGTGTGGGTAGCGGGAGTCATTGATGAGTAGCCACAACGACTGGGTCACCGAAGCGGAACTGTCGAGAGAATGGTCCCGCTTCACATTCGATGATGCGCTACGAGACAGCGCCCGACGATTCCCCGAGCGTCGGGCCCTGGTTGGGCACGCACATTCGCTCACCTACGCCGAATTTGACCGCGCAGCGGATGAACTTGCCCATGGACTGGCTGCGCAGGGCATCGGGCGGGGCGATCAGGTGGCCATCTGGATGACCAACTGCCCCGTGTGGGTAGTGTGCTGGATGGCGTGCGTGCGGGTAGGCGCTGTGCTGGTCACCCTCAATACGCGGTTCAAGCAGGAAGAGGTTGAGTATATCCTCCGGCAGTCTGATTCAAAGCTCGTGATTGCGATGGATCGGTTCTGGAATATCGACTTTCTGGCGATCATTCGCGAAATGTTGCCAGAAAGTGCGCACGCTCCTGCCGGTGGCTGGCGCAGCGCGAGGCTGCCGCAACTGCGTTCGATTGTTCTGTGGGGCGATACGGCGCCCCCTGGCACACTCAACCTGACCGGGCTCCGCGCGATGGGCGCAGCACGCCTTGCACAGGGCGTGCAACTGCCGCGGGTGTCGGTCGAACACCCTGTGATTATTGTGTACACCTCAGGGACCACTGGCCATCCCAAGGGGGCTGTGCATGACCACCGGGTGCTTCGCAACGCGGCCAATATCGCGCGGGTGATGCGGATCACGCCTTCTGACGTGATCCTGGGGCACATGCCCTTCTATCACATTGCCGGGGCGATCACTGCGTGCACCACCGCTATTTTGCTGGGCTGCACCAACGTCACCTTGCCGCATTGGCAGCCTGATGAAGCGCTGGAGGTGATCGACCGCGAGTGCGTGTCGATCTTTGGTGGCATCCCCACGCACTTCATTGACTGTGTCGATGCGGTCGAGCGACGCGGCCAGTCGCCGGTCAGCCTGCGCTCGGCATGGATAGGCGGTGCGCCAGTCACGCCCGATGTTGCGCTGGCTGCGCGTTCGGCGCTGGGGCTCGAGGCGCTGATCGCCGTCTACGGGATGACCGAGACCACGGCGGTCACCAACGCGAGTGGGTTCGATGATCCGCTCGAGATTCTTTGCGACAACAAAGGCCGGCCGATCGGCGACTTCGAGGTTGGCGTGTTCGAACCGGGTGGCAGTCGAGCGCTGGCCGTGGGCGAGGTGGGGGAAATCTGGGTTCGCGGCCATGTGGTGATGCAGGGCTACTACCGTAATGACCTGGCCACTGCCGAAGTGCGATCGCCCGATGGCTGGTTTCGAAGCGGCGATCTCGGGTCATTGGATGACGCGGGCTACCTCAAGATTACCGGCCGTCTGAAGGAGATGTTCATCGTAGGCGGCACCAACGCCTACCCCGCCGAGATCGAGCGCCTGCTGCAAGCCGAGCCCGAGGTGAAGCAGGCCGTTGTAGTGGGTGTGCCCGACCGTCGTCTCGGCGAGGTCGGATTTGCGTTCGTTCAGTTACGTGAGGGGCACACGCTTCAGACCGAGGTGCTGGCCGGGCGGCTACGAAGCCGGATGGCTGACTACAAGGTTCCCCGGTTTGTCGAATTCGTGATGGACTTCCCGCGAACCAGCACCGGTAAAATCCAGCGCTTCATCCTTCAGCATGAGGCGCGTTCGCGGGTCTCAAATCCTGGCTGAAGGGGTCTGTCGTGCGCTTTGCCCAAGTGTATGGTGATCGCCTGCCAACCTGTCCCTGCCAGCCTGCCTGGGGAAGTTGAGCTCTCCGGAGAATCTTTCATGTCCGCCTCTACCCGCGCGGCTGCGCTGCGCGAAGCCTCGGTGCCCACGCTTCTCATGTGCCTCGCGCAGATCACGCGCGACCCGCGCTGGCTGGACGACCCCTTTCGCCCCAAGCGCGACATCTCGATTTTTGCTGAACGCAGCGGCGGGTTGTCGGAGACCGCACAGGAGGTGGTGCGCGAGGCAATTTCTGGGGTGCTTGACGAACTGGCTGACGGCCGACGGTCGCTGCCGCCGCCGCTTGCTGCCGATGACCTCGCGCGCATGATGAGCGTCTGTGTTGGCGAAAATGTCCCGGGCGAATACACTGCGATGACCATGGAGGAAATGGGCTTTACAAGCCGCGAGGTGCGTTGGAACGCACCGCCTCCGAGTGCTGAGCTTGCGCGGTTTCGAGTACTGGTGGTGGGCTGTGGTTTTTCTGGCCTGTGTGTGGCTGGGCGGCTGCGCGAGCTCGGGATCACCTTTGACATCGTCGACAAAAATCCCGAGCTCGGCGGCACCTGGTTTGAAAACAATTACCCGGAAGCGGGTGTCGACACACCCAATCATTACTACTCCTATTCATTCGCGCCCAATCTGGCCTGGACCAGCAACTACTCCAAGCGTGATGAGGTGGTGGCCTATCAGCGGGCGGTAGCAGTCCAGCTTGGTTTGCAAGAAAGCATCGAATTCGGCGTGCAAGTCGAGCAGATGCGCTGGGACGACGCGCAGGGCGTCTGGGAGGTGCGCCTGCGCGATGCGAACGGCGTGGCGTCGCAGCGGCGCTACCAGGCTGTGATTTCGGCCACCGGGCAACTCAATCAGCCCAAGACCGCGTCCATCCGGGGGTTGGAACAATTCGCTGGCCCTGCTTGGCATTGCGCACGCTGGCGTCATGACGTACCGCTTGAAGGCAAGCGTATTGCTGTGGTCGGGACCGGTGCGAGTGCCATGCAGTTCCTGAGGAGCGTCGCTGCCCGCGCGGCCAAGGTGACCGTGTTTCAGCGCTCGCCGCAATGGGCACGCCCCCCGCAGGACTATCACGGCACCGTGAGCCATGGTGAGCGGTGGCTTCTCGAGAACATCCCCTACTACTACCCCTGGTATCGCTTCGGGCTCATGTGGCGCTTTGGCGACGGGCTGCTTCCCACGGTCAGGCGTGATCCGTCGTGGCCGCATCCGGAGCGCGCCATGAACTATCGGAACGACCGGCAACGCCAGCAGATGACCGAGTATCTGCTGACGCAGCTCGAAGGGCGCCCCGACCTGGTGGCGAAGTGCTTGCCGGACTACCCACCCTATGGCAAGCGGATTTTGATCGACAACGGCTGGTACCAGGCGCTCAAGCGCCCGAATGTCGAGCTGGTGACCGAGGCCGTTGACCGGATCGAGGCCGATGCAGTGATCGCAGCCGATGGTTCGCGGCATGAGGTCGACGCGATCATTCTCGCCACCGGCTTCGAGGCCGCGCGGATGCTTGGCTCCATGACAGTGCTCGGTCGATCGGGCCAGCCGCTTGCCGAGGCCTGGGGAGACGATGACCCGCGCGCCTATCTGGGCATCACCGTGCCCGACTATCCAAACCTGTTCGTGACCTACGGCCCCAACACGGGGCTTGCCCACGGTGGCAGCCTGATTTTCGTGATCGAGTGCCAGGTGCGCTACATCACTACGCTACTGCGCAGCATGATTGAGCGCAGCCTCGAGCGGCTGGAGGTCAGGCGCGATGTACATGACCGCTACACCAAGAAGGTGGACGCTGAACATTCGGAGCTGGTCTGGACGCATCCGGGTATGAACAACTGGTATCGCAACCGGCGCGGCCGGGTGTTCGGGCCGATGCCTTTCCGGCTGGTGGACTACTGGCGGTTCACCCGCGAGCCTGACCTCGATGATTTCGAGGCCAGGCCGCGACGCGCACGCCTTACTTGATATTGGCGAAGTACATCTTGGGAGCGTCGTTCGAATTGTGAGCAATGCTCACATTTTTTTTCATTGCCCAGGGCCGCATCTGATGATGAAGCGGAACAAGAAGAACCTGGTCGCGCGTAATGGTGAGGGCTTCGCGGATCATGCCGTCGCGCTTGGCCTTGTCGGTTTCAACCCCCATGGCGTCAACCAACTCGTCAACGCGCGCATTGCTCACACCGGAGAAGTTGAAGTTGCCGTCGGCGCCTTTGGTGCGGGTGCGGATGAGCGACTGTAGCGTGTACTGCGCGTCGTAGGTGGCTACGCCCCAGCCCAGCAGATAGGCGCTTGAGTCCCAGTTCTGGAACTTCTGTCCGAAGGGGCCGAATGGCATGGCGTTCAGCTTGGCACGTACACCGAGCTTGGCCCACATGCCCACCACGGCCTGACACACTTCTTCGTCGTTCACATAGCGGTTATTGGGGCAGTCGAGTGTGAATTCGATGCCGTTCGGATGACCCGCTTCAGCCAGCAATTTTTTGGCACCGTCGATGTTGGCGGGCGCTACCTTGTCAAGCTCTGCCGAATGACCATTGACCCCTGGGGCAACCATGATGGCGGCGGGGATAGAGAGATTACGCATGATGGTGCGCTGAATCGCCTGCCGGTCGATTGCCATGCTGAGCGCCTGCCGCACGCGCACGTCTTTGAACGGATTTGCGCCTTTCTGACCGTACTTGAGTTCATCGCTGCGGGTATCAAGCGCGATGTAAATCGTGCGCACTTCGGGACCGTCGAGCACGAACAGATTTTGGTTCGAGCGCAGCTTCGCCACGTCCTGAGTGGGCAGGTCGGTGACGATGTCTACGTCGCCCGCGAGCAGCGCTGCGATACGTGTGGCGTCAGCCTTGATGGGCGAGTAGACGATGTCGGTGGCGTTGCCCTCGAGTTTATCCCACCAGGCCGGATTCGCACTCATCACGATTCGCTGGTCGGGCCGCCACTCCTTGATCACATAGGGGCCAGTGCCGTTGGTGTTGCGCGAGGCGAAGGTTTCCTCCTTTGCTTTGAAGTCCTGGATGCGTTCGGACTTGTTCTTGGCTGACCAGTCGCGACTCATCACGTAGAACGTGGTGAGATTGTTGAGCAGCGTCGGTACCGGCTTATCGAGAATCAGATCGATGGTGTGACTGTTGACCTTACGGATTTCCTTGATACCCGTCACATAGATCTGCATCGTTCCCTGGGGCTGACGGATGCGCTCGAACGAAAAGATCACGTCATCAGCGGTAAAGTCGGTGCCGTCGTGAAACTTGATGCCCTTGCGCAGATTGAAGCGCCAGGAGGTGGGAGAGGTCGCCTGCCAGCTGGTGGCGAGTGCCGGCTCAACCTGATATTTCTTGTCGTAGCGCACCAAACCCTCGTAGGCGTGACCGACGATGTTGTTGGTGGTGGCGTGATTCTGCGAATGCGGGTCAAGCGTGAGGATGTCGTTCTGGGCGGCCCAGCGAAGCTGCGCTGCGCTTACGGACCCTGCTGCGAGGGCGAATGCCGCACTTGCGGCCACAAGCCGCGCTCCGGCGAAAAGGCGCTGAATGTTCAAGATGGTCTCCTTGGATGAAGGGTGGGGATATCAGCCGCCCACCGCAGGCGTGATTCTATAGAAACGGTTAGCCCCCTGCGATCAGCCCAGGCTCGGTGGGGGCGATTAACGCCGCGACGCGGACTTGCGAGCCCTACCCGGCGGCTTTTTATTGCAGGGTGGTACCAGCGTGACAGCCTCCCCCGCTTTCAGGAGTGTCGAGGCCACGCGCATCAGCAGCTTTTCAGCGCGCGATGACAGGCGAACAATCTTTGTGCGGCGGTCGCTGGTGCCTGCTTCGGCGATCAGCATGCCATCGGCTACCAGCCGCTTGAAATGAATGCGGACCGCACGATCGCTATGGCACAGTTGGGAGAACAGTCGCTTGACTGTCAAGCCTCCGCTGCTACCGGTCTCCGCGCAGGACGCCGCGAGCAGGAGATCGATCGGTATGAGACTGCTGCTGGGCGACAGAGCATCTTCCAGCAGTTGGCGAGCGTGGATGAAGGGGCGGATTACCGCACAGACGTTTTCGGTGTGCATGTTGGTAAAACCAAATCCAAAGGTTAGGGTACTGATGAGGGCGGGATTCCTCAACAGAAAAAAACGGTAACTCTTGCCGCTATGATCTGTGGGTGATTCGAAGAGTCCTCAGATCGAATATTTGGCGGGGGGCGGTTCAGGCGAAGGCTGGTTGGGTCACAAATCCGAATTCGCGCTCTGGATCAGTGCAGCGCTGCACGGGCAGACGCGCTGCGCCCAGTACCAGGACCGGCGTCTCGGAGTCGCCAGCGTCATCAAGTTGAAGGCAGCATGCGTCAAGATCGTGCACTACACCGCAGCCTTGGTCGGCATTGAGCAGAATCTCGCCAGCAGGGCCGAATGCCGCGCGCCGCACCCCTTTGAAGGCGAGGCCGGTGTGCGTGACGAGTCTTACTCCAGGGCCGTTGCCGATGACCCGGATCACCCAGGGAGCGCGGTCGAGCCTGACGAAAACTCGCTGTGGACCGTTCTGCCAGAACCAGCGCCCCTGACTATCGTCGGCATAGTTGCGGCCGATGAAGTCAATGATGGCTGGATTGGTGATCGGGCTGCCAGCGCCGTGCGCTTGCTCGTTAAAACCGGGCTGGCCCCGGTCGATCAGCAGCCAGTTGCCTCGTGGGTCGAGCCGCAGCCACCCGAACACGGCAGGAACATCAGGCCATCGCGCCATCGCTCGGATAACCAGCGGATCAAATTGCTGTGACACGTCAGAGTTCTCCCTTGAGGCGAAAGAAGGCCTCGAGTCGTGCCGGGATCCAGTCGAATCCAGCAGCGCCGCCCGGTGACGGAAAGCCCACGTGACCGCCCGCGCCGGGATAGTCGAGGGTCACGAGTGGGCTCACCTCGGCTTGCGATGCCAGCGCTCGCACCGGGACAAAGGGATCGTTGCGCGCATTCACAACCAGGGTGGGCACGCGGATTGCGCCCATAAACCGTCGGCAGGAACTGCGGGACCAGTAGTCATAGCAACTGGCGAAGCCATGAAGGGGTGCGGTAACTGCATCATCAAAGTCGAAAAAATCGCGGGACCTTCGGACGCGCTGGGCGTCGACCAAACCTGGCCATCGCTCGAGCATCGCCAAAGTCTTGGGTCGCAGGGACCGCAAAAAGTATTCGCAGTAGACGCGGTTGAATCCGCGTGATAAGGCCTCGGCGCCCGCCTGCAGGTCCTGTGGCGGGCAGATCGCCGCTGCCGCGCGTACGAAGCGGGCGGCCTCACCCTGTTCGCCCAGCCACTTGACGAGTGCATTGCCGCCCAGGGAGACCCCGCAGGCAAAGAGCGGGCGCCGGGGGTGCTCGCGATGCAGCCGGCGCAGCATCCAGTCGATTTCAGCCGAGTCGCCCGAGTGATACGCGCGCGGTCGGTGATTGGGCGTGCCGCTACAGCCGCGGAAATGAATCACCGCGCCCTGCCAGCCGATACGGGTGGCATGGGCGAGCAAGGCCCGTGCATAGTGGCTGCGAGAACTGCCTTCGAGACCGTGGAACAGCACCCACAGGGGGGCGTCTTCCGAGGCAGGCGCAGGTCCTGAGTCAAGATCGACGAAATCATCGTCAGGGGTGATCCAGCGGGTTCGGGACAGCGCCGCGGCGGGACGGGTCGCAGCGACCGCTGACCAGATGGTCTGAAGGTGAGCGCCTGGCAGCCAGCGTGGCGCGAGGTAGCCTGACAACTCGGATCGGGCTCTAGTGAAGCACCGCGCCCTGGGGCGCTGTGGCGGCAGGCTCGCCCTCGCCCGACTGCGAGGCATGGTGGATCAGGATTTTCCAGCCCGACGGACCCTTCACGAACACGTTGGTCGCGACGCATTCGACGGCTTCGGTCGCGCGCTGGCCTTGTACCGTGATGGTCTCGATGACGCTGTGGACGGCAAGTACCGCGCCGGCATGTCCCCGGACCGCGCGGATTGCGACATTCACCCCACCGCCGGACAGGATTGACTCCCAGGAGGCACGCACCGCTTCGAGACCGATATGGCGTGGACCGTTGGGGTGAGCGCAGATTACCTCTTCATCGTCGGCCCACAGCGCCATCATGGCGGCAAGGTCGCCGCGCCGCATGGCGTCATAGAAAGCCTCTTCTACAGCCTCGGCACTTAGCGGCGTCTGCATGGACGGGGGCATGATCGGGTCGGGCGATCCGGTGTGAATACAGTGCGAGGGGTTGGGTGATACGCGGCTGATCAGTGATGACCGCGCGGCGCGCTGCCGGGTTTGAGCCGGTAGGTGGTGCCGCAATACGGGCAGCGGGCTTCGCCGGTGGTGGTGACGTCGAGAAAGATGCGCGGATGACCAGACCAGACGGGCATGGCCGGGTTGGGGCAGAACGCAGGCAGCGCAGCGCCGTCGAGCTCGACGGCGGCGTGCGCGGCAGGGGGGGCGGCAGCTGTCATGGCACGGACCCAGTGAGGGAAATCGGGCTCAGGCGACCGGGGTGAGCCAGCTCGCATAACGCTGCGCGCGGCCACCGACCGTATCGAAGAACACATTCTGGAGTTGTTCGGTGATGGGGCCGCGGCGCCCGCTACCGATAGTGCGGTCGTCGACCTCTCGGATGGGGGTGATCTCGGCGGCGGTGCCAGTGAAAAAGGCTTCGTCGGCGCAGTAAACCTCATCGCGTGTCATGCGCTTTTCCCGCACTTCGATGCCAAGATCGCGAGCGATGGTGATGACGGCTTCGCGCGTGATGCCGTCCAGGCACGAGGCGACGTCGGGCGTGTAAATCACGCCGTTGCGGACGATGAACACGTTTTCGCCTGCACCCTCGGAGACATAGCCTTCGGTGTCGAGCAGAAGCGCTTCATCGTAGCCGTGGGCGGTGACCTCGGCGTTGGCAAGGATAGAGTTGACGTAGTAGCCGCTCGCCTTGGCGCGCACCATGGACACGTTGACATGGTGACGGGTGAAGGACGAAACCTTAACGCGGATGCCGCGCGACAGGCCGTCTTCACCCAGGTAAGCGCCCCAGGGCCAGGCGGCAATTGCAACATGTACGGTGTTGCCGCGCGCGGACACGCCGAGCTTGGCCGAGCCGATCCAGGCGATCGGCCGGATGTAGCAGGACGCGAGCTTATTTTCGCGAACGACGTCTTTTTGCGCCTGGGCGAGCGTGGCCTCATCAAAGGGCAGCGCCATCTGGAAGATCTTTGCCGAATTGAAGAAGCGGCGGGTGTGCTCTGCAAGGCGGAAAATGGCAGTACCGCCCACGGCGTCGTAGGCGCGAACGCCTTCAAAGACACCCATCCCGTAGTGCAGCGTATGGGTGAGTACGTGGATCTTGGCATCGCGCCAGTCGACCATCTTGCCGTCGAACCAGATCAGTCCGTCGCGGTCGGCCATCGACATGGGGTTCTCCTGGGAAGTGTCTTGGGCACGCAGTCGGGAGACCTGCGTAAAGAGCATTATTCTAGCGAAGCCGGTCTCGTTCTGTCCTGAAGTGTTCAGGGACCCGAGTTTCGGGCTGTTAGACTGAGCGATTGTTTTCTTGGCTCAGGCCCTCGCCATGCTCGCCACCCTCAGGTTTCAGGTCGGTCTGCTTACGACCCTGCAGGCGCTTCTTCTCATCAATAACGCTACGCTCATCGCAGTCAATGTGCTGGCCGGACTGCAACTGTCCAACGACAAGATGCTCGCCGCGCTCCCGGTCACGTCCTACGTGATTGGTAGCGCCATCTGGTCGATGCCGGCGGCGGCGGTCATGCGCCGATACGGCCGGCGCGTGGGTTACAGCGTCGGCTCGGTGGCCGCAATGGTGAGCGCGCTAGTTGCGTTCTGGGCCATGACGATCGAAAGCCTGCCCCTGCTGTGTCTGGGCACCTTCCTCTGCGGTATCTACAACGCGTTTGGTGCGAGTCTGCGTTTTGCGGCGGCCGATGCGGCCGACGCTTACGAGCCGGCATTCAAGACCAAGGCGATTTCGCTGGTGCTCACCGGCGGGTTGATCGGCGGCATTCTGGGCCCGGAGATTTCAAAGTGGTCGCGCACAGTCCTGTCGCATCAGTTTGCCGGTACCTATCTCGTGTTGATGGTGTTCGGGCTGTTGTCCCTGGGCCTGATTCAGCTCCTCCGGATCACACTGCCCTCGGGACCGGTGCTGGGAGGCGAAGCGCGGCCGCTCTCCGTCATCCTTCGCCAGCCGATGGCCATACTTGCCATCGCCTCGGCCGCGCTTTCCTACGGAGTGATGAACCTGCTCATGGTGGCGACGCCGCTTGCCATGGAGGTCTGCAGCCTGTCTTTTAACGAAACAGTGTTTGTGCTGCAGTGGCACATCATTGGCATGTTTGCGCCGGGTCTCTTCACCGGCGCGCTGATCACCCGCCACGGCATCCTGCCGATCATGGTGATCGGGGTGCTGCTTAATGCAGGTTGCGTGGTCGTGGCGCTTTCGGGTGTTGAGCTCATGCACTTCTCTGTTTCGCTCTTCCTCCTTGGCGTGGGCTGGAATTTTATGTACACGAGCGGCACGGCGCTTCTCACGCGGTGCTATCGGCCCGCTGAAAAAAATAAAGTCCAGGGCTTCATGGACATGAGCGTCTTTGGGGTGATGATCACCAGTTCGGCCGCCTCGGGGGCGCTCCTCTTCGTAAACGGCTGGTCGGTGCTCAACCTGCTGTCGCTCCCCTTCGTGCTGGTGTGCCTGATCGGCGCTGCGTGGGTGGCAAAACAAACCGGATGGGGGCTTGGGCGTGTGGCGCGCGCTTCGCCCTGAGGCTCCCAGGCGTTGCTGAGGCCCGTGGCAGACGCAGGACAGCGCCCGGCAGCCGCCTTGCGGCGGGCGCGATTCGTGATGGGTGCGAGGCTTTCGGTGCCCGGCATGGTCGGCACGTTTGTCTGGGGCATCATCGCCGGTGTCGCCATGATTCAGGCCGGGATGAGTGTTGGCCAGTCTGTCGGCATGACGCTCATTGTGTTTTCCGGTACCGCACAGCTGGCAGCACTGCCGCTGATGGCATCGGGTGCGTCGTTCGCGCTGATTGGTTTCACCACGTTTCTCACCAGTCTCCGGTTCATGATCTATAGCGCTTCGCTGTCGCGCGATCTGTCGCGCCTGCCGCCCCGACTACGATCGTTTGCGGGCTATATGACGACCGATTCGGGCCTTGCGGTGTACCAGACCTTGTCCGGTCGCGAACGCCGGGCCCAGCGCACGGCGCTCTTCATGGGGCTCAATTTGCCCGTTTGGGCCGCCTGGCAGGTGGGCTCGCTGCTCGGCATTGCAGTGATGGCTTATGTGGAGCCTGGGCGCGACCTGGGGTTTCTGGGCACACTGGCCGTGCTCGCCCTGATTGCCCAGGCCATGCGGGTGAGCCTCGCCTGGCCAGTGGTGATTGCCGCGACCGTGGTTGCGCTGATCGGAGTCGGGTGGCCGCATCGGGCCGGGATGCTGCTCGCGGTGTTGGTTGGGGTGGTCACGCCGCTTGTCCTCGAAGCGCGTACTCGGTCGCGTGGGTCGGCGCCATGACTATGACCGCCTTGAATATCTGGATCACCACGGGGATGCTCGCGGTGATCATTTTCGCGCTCCGGAACGCGTTTCTGTTTGTACCGGCGAGCTTGCGTCCGCGTGGCCTGCTCGAACGGGCGCTGCGCTATGCGCCCCTCGCAGCGCTCACCGCTTTGGTTGCGCCAGAAGTGTTCAAGCCCTGGCTCGCGGCATCGGCCTTCTCGCCTGCGCTCCTGGTTGACCCACGCCTACTGTCGGCGATCGTGCTGCTGGTGGTGGTCAGGCTCACCGGAAACGCGCTGTACGGGCTCCTGGCGGGTTCGGCGGTGTTTCTGTTGCTAGGGCGCTGACGGGGATCCTGGTCGCGCCACAGGCCTCGGCTGTTAAGAGCGCGCGGATACGCTAGCGATCCTCGCCCGCGGCCGACTCCAGGGTTTGGCGCCAAAGCGATACGACCGAATCTGCCTGCGCCGCCACGACCTCAGGCGCCACGCGTGCGTACTGCGAGTCATCGAGGCGCAGCTTGTGCTGCAGCTGACGATAGCGGCGATAGGCGTTTGCCACCTCTTGCGCCAGCGTGCGATCGATCAACCCGGCCTCTGCGGCGCGCCCAAGTAGCGCGATGTTGCCGGCGTTGTCGAGCAGCTGGGGATGGAGTTGGGCGTGCGCAAGCACCAGGTACTGCACGTTGAATTCGATGTCGACCATGCCGCCGCGGTCATGTTTCAAATCGAAGAGTTCGCTTCGGTTAGGATGGCCGTCATGCATCTTGCGTCGCATGGCGATGACCTCTTTCGCGAGCGTCTGCGGGTCGCGTACGATCGACAGTACCGACCGCCGGACCTGCTCGAAGCGTTCACCAAGGGCCTGGTCGCCCGCAGCAAAGCGCGCCCGCGACAGCGCCTGGTGTTCCCACACCCATGCCGACTCGCGCTGGTAGCCCTCAAAGGCCTCGACAGTGGAGACCAGGAGCCCAGCCTGGCCGTTGGGACGAAGCCGCAGATCGGTTTCAAAGAGGAGCCCCGCCGCCGTGCGCGTCGATAACCAGCCGCCCAAGCGTTGCGCGAGAAATGAATACGCTTCGGTCGCGCGCTCGTCGTCGTTATCGTAAAGAAACACCAGATCGAGATCGGAGGCGTAGCCGAGGTCCTTGCCCCCCAGCCGGCCGTAGGCGATCGCGGCAAACCGCGGCGGGTCGCAATAGCGTTGCCTCAGCTGCGACCAGATCAGATCGATGACCAGCCCGAGGACCTGATCGGCGAGCTCACTCAGAAAGTCCGAGATACGCTCAGTGCTGTGGCGGCCTTCCAGGTCCTGGACCATCAGGCGAAACACCTGTGCATGGTGGGCCTCGCGAACCAGATCCATCTGAAGCTCGACATCAGGTGTTTCGCCAATTCGCGCCGCGACCACGCGTTCCCGAAGCTGCCTTGCCCAATCGGGAAAAGTGGTGCTTTCAAGAAGCTGGCCGTCGAGAAGCTCATCGAGCACCACCGGGTGGCGCATCAGGTACTCGGCTGGCCACTTAGACCAATCGAGCACGCGCAGCACTCTGCCAAAGACCAGCGGATAGCGCGCGAGGAGCGCCACATAGGCTGGGCGGCGACACACCGACTCAAGCATCTCCACCAGGCGGATCATGCCGGCACTTCCGGTGCGCTGCGAGATCGCCTCACTCAACAGACGTTCGATTGCCGCCCGCGTGTCGGGTCGCGCAGCTGCATATCGCGTTCCCTCGCGCAGGAGCCCGATCCGGCGAACAACATCGGGATCGTCTGCAGCCAGCGTCGCCTCGCCCGCGCTTTCGTCGGATGCGCGCACGCGATCGTCGGGGTCCGGGGCGAGCAACCGCTCAAAGATGTTGGCCACTGCCTGGGTGGCGTCGGTGATGGCCTGATCGAAATCGGCGGGCGCCATGCGCAGCATGGCAGCGATGGGCGCCCGTTCATCAGGCGAACCCGACAGCCGGTGGGTCTGCTCATCTTCGCGAAACTGAATCGCATGCTCCGTGCGGCGGAGCAACTGATACGCCCGCGCGAGGGTGTCGCACTCCTCGCGATCGAGTACTGAGCGACGGGCAAGGGTGGCAAGTGTGGCCAACGTTCGGCGGTCGCGCAGGCCAGGGTCGCGGCCACCGCGGACGATCTGAAACAGTTGTGCAGTGAACTCGATCTCGCGGATGCCGCCACGGCCGAGCTTCACGTCGCGCGCGGTCAGGTCACGCGCCGAGCGGCGGGCCACCTCGGAGCGGATCAACCGATGCAGATCACGCAGCGACGCGAAGGCGTCGTAGTCGAGATAGCGCCTGAATACGAAGGGCGTGACGATCCGTTCGAGCGACTGAGTGTCGTCGCGCCGCGTCTGTTCGCCTGCCTGCGCGGTGTCTGCGATCACATTGGACTTGAGCCAGGCGAACCGCTCCCACTCTCGCCCCTGGGAATAAAAATACTGCTCGAGCATGGATAGCGAGGCGACCAGCGGACCGGAGTCACCGTTGGGTCGGAGGCGGGTGTCGACCCGAAACACAAAGCCGTCGGCGGTGATCTCCGAGAGTAATTCGATAGTACGGCGTGCGGCGCGGTGCATCCATTCGCTGCTGGCGATGACTCGGCCGCTTGCGCCACCTGCGCTCTGACCTTCATCGCGAAATACAAACACCAGATCGAGGTCGGACGACACATTGAGTTCGTCCGCACCGCCTTTGCCCATGGCAACGGCAAGCAGGTCCTGTGGGCGACCCTCGCCATCGAGGGCGGCGCCGAACTGCTGCGCAAGCTCGGACCCGGCAACGCGCATGGCGCAGCCGGTGGTGCGCCGTGCGAGATAGGTCATTGCCTGACAGACCTCGTCGAGATCGGCATGCCCCGAGATATCGCGCTCCATCAAAATCAGCATCACCCACTGGCGCAGGCGCCTGAGGACGCTTGCCGCGTGTGCGCCGTCGGCCGCGAGCGGTCGGCCTTCAGCGTGGGTGTCGAGCAGGGCGTCGATTGCTGAGGCATCGAGGGCGGCAGCGACCCGCTCGCTCAGCAGGCGTCGAATCGATGGGGAGTCAGCGTTTTTCGCTTCGAGCGCGGCGAGCGAGCGGCGGAAGTAGCCGGAATAGTCTTCAGAGACGAATCGCATGGGCCCAACCCTGAACAGGGTATTCTAGATAGTTCGATGCTACACCCCGCCTTGCCACGCCCGAGACACTGTCGTGCCCGCCCCTGCTGACCTTGCCCAGCCTTCAGCGGCACAGCCTCCTGTGTCCGGTGCGCGTTGGGTTCGACGGGCGGTGGGGTGGGCAGGCTGGTTGTTGCTCGGGCTTCTGGTGTTTGTTGTGAGTCTGTGGCTTTTGTTCCGCCATTGGTTCTGGCCCGGGGTGGATCAGTGGCGGCCGCGGATTGAGCAGGCGCTATCGGCGGCTCTGGAGACACCGGTCACGATGGGCGAGCTCTCCTCTGGCTTCGAGGGCTACCGGCCTTCGCTGCGTGCGCGGGCTGTACGGGTTGGCACAGGCGCCGACGCGGCGCTCACCATTGAAGAGGTCTCGGCGGTGCTGTCGCTGCGTGCGCTGGCGCGCAGCGAGGCTGGGCTCGCTTCGCTCGAATTGCTGCGCCCCGTCATTCGTGTCGAGCGACTGGAAGCACGGCGTTTTGCGGTTGCGGGCGCGCTGGTCGATCTTGACCGGACTGCCTCGTCAGAGGCGCTCGCGTGGCTGCTTGCCAGTCGTTCAATCTCGGTTCGAAACGCCCGCTTCGATTGGCGTGATCGCCTGGGCTCCGAACCCGCTGTGATTGCAGGCGTCGACCTGCTCAGCACGAGCCAGGGCGTACGGCACCACTTTTCTCTGCGTGCACCGGCCATGGAGTTGGGGCTGAGCGGGATCGAATTCGCTGCCGACTTCAGCACCCCTACGGCATCGGATCTGGCCGACTGGAGGAAATGGCGCGGTGAGCTCTATGCCTCGGCGCGCGAGGTCGAGTTTGTGCCGCTCGTGAAAGCGCTGCGCGGCTGGCTCTCGCCTGCGCAATCCGAGCCGCAGGTGGTGCAAAGCGGCAAGGGACCTATTAAGGCGTGGTTACGGTTTTCCGAGGGGCGCGTGATGGACGCCCTGTTGAAGACTGTTACCGAATCGATCGATCTGCGGATCGGCGGCGGTCGGGTCGCCTTGCGTTCGCTTTCGATCGATGCGGTTGGCCGCTTCGATCCCGCTGGCCCGATCACCCTCCATCCGCGTAAATTCACCGCTGTCGACGCAGCCGGGTTTGTATTGACGCTCGATGAACAGGCTGAGCAGCGCATCACCCTCGAGCCTGAGACGCTGCTGCCGGTTTCGGGCCAGTTGTCGCTGCGGGGGTTTGACGCCAACCGGATGCTCGAGGCTGCACGCCGCCTGCCACTGCCAGACCGATGGCTCGCGCCGCTCTCTCAGATCGCGGTGAGCGGACGGGTCACCGGAGCCTCGATGGCCTGGGATATGGCGGGCCAGCAACCCTCAATCAATATCGGGTTTGAGCGGCTCAGTGTGCGACGCGTGGAGCGTCGTGGCGCGCCTGCGAGCCGCTGGCCTGCGGTCACAAACCTGAGCGGTAGCGTTGACATTCACGGTAACTCGGGCCAACTTCAGCTCGAATCCTCCGGGGCGTCTATTCGGTTTCCGGGGGTGTTGGCCGAGCCGCTGGTGCCGCTTGCGAGCCTTGCCGGCACAGTGGGCTGGAAGATCGAGTCGCCTGATGAAAGCGGTGCCGCGGGCGTTATCGAGCTGTATGCGGCGGGGCTCAATTTTGCGAACGCCGACCTCGCCGGCACCCTCAACGGACGATGGCGAAGCGTGGGGCGTTCCGCCCTGGGCGAAGTGGATGTCGCTACCGCCCTTAATCGAGTGAACCCCGCACGGGTAGCGGCCTACCTTCCGATGAGCATCGATACCGATGTACGCGGCTGGGTGGGCCGCGCTGTGGGCGGTGCGGGGCGCGCGGAGGCCCGGCTTCGCCTGCGCGGTGACCTGGCTGATTTCCCTTTTCGCGAGGCGAGCCTGGGCGAGTTCAGGGTTGAGGCAAAGCTCGATCAGGCGGCGCTCGGTTTTTTGCCGCAATGGCCGGGCATCGATCGTATTCGTGGCACGCTTACCTTTGACCGCGCGGCCATGGACCTGACGGCCGAGTCTGCCGCGACGCTAGGGGTTGGACTTCGCGAGATCACTGCCAGGATTCCTGATCTCGCCCGTCCTGTGATCGCGATTCGTGGCCTGGCGCAGGGGCCACTCGCCACGATGCTGCACTATGTCTACGCCAGCCCGATCGGGAGTGGCGTGGATCCTCAGGTGAAGGCCTGGCAGACCGGGGGCGCAGCCGACCTCGCGCTCGACCTCGATATCGGTCTGGGCCAGGGGGGCGCAACCGGCTACAGCGGCCGGGTGGTTTTCAACGGCAATGAGCTGCGCCTGGCGCCCGGTGCGCCTGCTTTCACCGGTATTGCGGGCGAGATCCGATTCGATGCGCGAGGCATTCGTGCGGAGTCGCTCAATGCCCGCTGGCTGGGCAGGCCGTTACAGGTCAGGCTAAACGCCCCGATTGGCAGGGCGCTCCGGATCGACGCGCAGGGAGCGTTGCCGGCGGCCGAACTGGGGGTTTTGTTTCCTGACCTGCGGATCGATCAGATCACGGGGCATGCTGACTGGCAGGCGAGCATTGATATGGGTCCGCAGGGCGTTCATGGGCGCCTCGAATCGCGGCTCGAATCGATCGGCAGCGCCTTTCCTGCGCCGTTTGCGAAGAAGCCTGGCGGCGTCTGGCCCTTGACCGTCGACTGGATCCGTCCGCGCGACTCGCAGCGGGCTGAGACCGTTCGCATCAGCTTGCGAGACGATGTTCAAGCAATTTTCGAGCGCTCGGCCGCGCCGAATGCGGCAAGGGCGGTCATTGCCATCGGTACCCCCGCCCAGCTGCCATCGGAGGGCATGGCGCTCGACCTCCGCATCCCGCGCCTCGACATGAGCGAGTGGGAGCGCGCCCTGGCGCCGCCGCCACCCGGTGCGTCGGCGCGCGCCGACGCTACGCACATCCCCATGCGGGGTGGGCGCCTGGCCGAGCGCATCGCACTTAACCGTGTGTCGCTGATCACCGATTCGCTGATCGTCGGCGGAAAAGATTTCACCGGTGTGGTGCTAGGCGCGACGCGGCTGGACAACATGTGGCGCGCCAGTATTGCCGCGCGCGAGATCAACGGACTGGTGGCATGGCAGCCAGCCCGCGTCGGTCTGCCCGCCGGTGCGGTTCAGGCGCGGCTCTCGGTGCTGAATGTGCCGCGTAACCGTCAGAGCGACATCGAACGCTTGCTGGATACCGCGCCCACGCGGCTGCCCGCGCTGGACATTGAGACCGACAAGCTGATCCTGTCCGGTCGCGAACTCGGGCAGATGAGTCTGCGCGCCGCCAACGCGGCCGACGGCGACCACCCGGCGTGGCAGCTTGAGCGGCTACGAATCGACCATCCGGGCGGGCGTCTTGACGCAACCGGCACCTGGGAAGCGAGCCGGCTGGGGGCGGCACGCTGGACCGCGCTCAATTTTGAACTGGGCATTCGCGAACCTGCGCGTCTGCTGGAAACCTTCGGCGTGGTCGGTGCAGTGAGCGGCGGCGGTCCAGGGCGGCTCGCTGGAAACGTACGTTGGGAGGGCTCGCCGCTTGCCATCGATTATGGGTCACTCACCGGCGAACTCGATTTTCAGGCCGGTAAGGGGCAGTTTCTAAAAACCGAGCCAGGGCTGAGCAAGCTGATCGGCGTACTGAACTTGCAGTCGCTGCCGCGGCGGCTATCGCTCGATTTTCGCGACATCTTTGCCGAGGGCTTTGCCTTCGATCAGATAGGCGGCCGGGCCGCGATCGCTTCGGGCGTGGCCACCACCAACGATTTCCGCATGCGGGGGGTCCAGGCGCAGGTAGGTATTCGCGGCTCGGTGAACCTTGCCGATGAGACCCAGAAGCTGCGCGTCGAGGTGCGGCCGGAACTCAATGCAGGCCTCGCCTCGCTTGCCTATGCCGCCGTGGCCAACCCGGCAATCGGGCTCGGAACCTTTCTTGCACAGTGGGCATTCCGCAAGCCGCTCCAGGACATGTTTTCCTACGAGTACGACGTTACGGGTTCGTGGGCCGACCCGAGTGTCGTGGAGCGCGCCCGTCCCCGGTTTGATGTGCCGGCGGCGCCTGCGCCCCGCTGACCGTCGGGTGGTCGCTGCGCGCACCGCCTCGCCTGAGTTAGGATCTCAACATGAAACTTACGCACCCCCCCCTCCAGCATCTGGCAGTCGCCCGATCGCTACTCCTTGAACCCTATGGCCTCGACGAATCGCGGTTACAGCGGGTGCTCGCTGAAATTTTCGAGCATCGGGTGGACCATGCCGATCTCTACTTCCAGTTCACGCGCAGTGAAGGCTGGAGCCTCGAGGAAGGCATCGTTAAGTCCGGCAGTTTCTCGATCGATCGCGGGGTGGGGGTGCGCGCGGTGAGTGGGGATAAGACCGCGTTCGCCTATTCCGATGACATCAGTCTCGACGCACTTCGCTCTGCGGCTCAGGCCACCCGTACCATTGCCCGGCGAGGTAGCGGGCGTGTGAAGGTGGCCTCGGCGATGAAGGGTTCAGGGGGTCACGCGCTGTATGGTCGTGATGACCCGATCATCGGCATGGAAGCGGCGGCCAAGGTGGCACTGCTGGAGCGGGTCGAAGCCATGGCGCGCGCCCGCGACCCGCGCGTCGTGCAGGTCATGGCGGGCCTCGCGGGCGAGTATGACGTCGTGCTGGTGGCCCGTTCCGATGGCCTGATCGCAGCCGATGTACGGCCGCTGGTTCGCCTGTCGGTCACGGTCATCGCTGAGCAGGCCGGGCGCCGCGAGCAGGGGCATAGCGGCGGTGGCGGGCGCTCGGGTTTCGATGTCTTTGATGATGCAGCGCTGTCGCGCTACGTCGACGAGGCGGTGAAAGCGGCGCTCACCAATTTGGAGGCGCGGCCGGCGCCCGCCGGCACCATGACCGTGGTGCTTGGTGCGGGATGGCCAGGGGTTCTTCTGCACGAGGCCGTCGGACATGGTCTGGAAGGCGATTTCAATCGTAAGGGCTCGTCGGTGTTTTCGGGTCGGGTTGGCGAGCGGGTAGCGGCCCCCGGGGTCACGGTAGTCGACGACGGCACCCTCGCCGGCCGGAGAGGGTCGCTCAACATCGACGACGAGGGTCATCCCACACAGCGTAACGTGCTGATCGAAGACGGTATTCTGCGGGGCTACATGCAGGACATGTTGAACGCACGGCTGTCGCGGTCGGCGATCACCGGGAACGGCAGGCGCGAATCATTCGCGCATCTGCCCATGCCTCGCATGACCAATACTTTCATGCTGTCGGGTACGCGTGATCCGAAAGAAATCATCGCGTCGGTGGATCGCGGTATCTACGCTGCCAATTTCGGCGGTGGTCAGGTTGACATCACCAACGGTAAGTTCGTTTTCTCCGCTTCCGAGGCCTGGTGGGTAGAAAACGGCAAGCTGCAATATCCGGTGAAAGGCGCGACGCTGATTGGAGACGGCCCGGAGGCGCTCAAGCGCGTGACACTCATCGGCAACGACATGCGGCTTGATTCAGGCGTCGGCGTCTGTGGCAAGGACGGACAGAGCGTACCGGTTGGCGTGGGCCAGCCGACCCTGCGCATCGAAGGCCTGACCGTGGGCGGAACGGGCTGACGCTGCGGGGTGGCCGGCGTGGCAGCCTCAGTAACCGAGCACCCGTGGCAGCCACAAGGCGAGGTCGGGGATGGCTACAACCGCCACCAACACCACGCCCATCGCAAAGACCAGCCACATGACCCACGGCACGGTCTGTTCGATCCGAACACCCGCGAGCCGCGCTGAGACCATCAGGTTGACCGCCACCGGCGGCGTGAACTGGCCGATCGCCACCATGTAGGTGAGCAGAACGCCAAACCATACCGGGTGCCAGCCGTAGGCCTTCATCAGCGGCATCAGGAGCGGCACGAAAATCAGAAAGATTGATACGCCGTCGAGCACCATGCCGACAAACAACAGCACGATGATGATTACTGCCAATGCGCCGAATGACCCGATACCGCTGTCCAGTATCGCGCGGGCGAGCGGATCAACGATGCCAAGCGTGTTCACCGCATAGGCGAAGATGCTTGCAAGCGCGATCACGATCATGATCACGCCCGATAACTCGGCCGCCTCGACCAGGATATTGGTGAGGTCGCGCAGGCGGATGGTTCGGTGAATGAACATGCCTACGAAGAGACCGTAAAACACCGCGACTACCGCAGCTTCCGTTGGGGTGAACCAGCCCGCGCGCATCCCGCCCAGAATCAGCACGGGCGCGAACAGCCCCCAGGTGGCCTCACGCAGCGCCCGCCAAAATGGCGGGCGTGGCTCGTCGGCCTCGGCCGCGCCGAAGCCGTGTCGCCGGGCGAGCCAGACTGCCGGCACGATGAGGGCGAGGCCCGCGAGGATGCCGGGAATCATCCCGGCTGCGAACAGTGCGGGAACCGATGCCCCCGGTACCATCACCGAATAGACGATGAAGGCGATGGAGGGCGGAATGAGGATATCGGTGGCCGCAGCCGCACCGATCACGCTCGCCGAGTAGGCGGGTGGATAACCCGCCCGCGCCATGGCTGCAAGCATCACGCCACCGACGGCTGCGGCGTTTGCCGGCCCCGACCCAGAGATGCCGCCCAGGAACATCGCCACCGCAATCGCAACGAGCGGCAGCATGCCCGGCCCGCGCCCCACGATGGCGATCGCAAAGTCGACCAGGCGTTTAGCCACCCCGGAGCGGTCGAAGATGGCTCCCACCAACACGAACATGGGTAGCGCAAGCAACGGGTACTTCGCGATCCCGGAATAAAAATTATTCGGAATCGCGAGCCAGCCGAGTCCGCCCACGCCTATGCCGACTGCACCACCCAGCATCAGTGCGATGCCGATCGGTACACCCGCCACCATCAGCGCAATGAAGACCACAAAGATAAGCAGACCGGTCACGATTTGGGTGCCCAGAGTCTCACCAGGCGCTGCATGCAGCGTGCGGCGAGGAGGAGCGCCAGGATGGGCAGCCAGATCGTGTACCACCACTGCGGCAGCCCGATTCCAGGGGTAGTGACATCGAACCGGTAGTCATCCCAGGCGAGTCGCGAGCCCAGACCAGTGAGTAGCAGCCAGGCGATCACGGACGCGAGTGCGGCGAGCGATTCGAGGGCGCGCGCCCGGGCGGGCGAAGCACCGTCAATCAGCACCTCGATCCGGACATGCACGTTACGGACGACAGCGGCGCTGGCCGCCACCATGGTGAGCAGCACCATCAGCACGACCGACAATTCTTCGGTCCAGGCAAACGATTGGTCCGTGAGATACCGGACCACCACATTGGCAAAGGTAATGAGGGCGAGCAGTGCCATCAGCACCGCGCCGATGCGGTCTTCGGGCAGAAGGCGCCGCGGGGTCGAAGGCCCCGGCGCCAGTCCCGGCTCGGCGACAGGCGCACAAGCCGGGGGCGGCGGGGATTCGGTCACGATGCTAGAGGATCAGCTGCGGCGCGCGACCGCATCTTCAGCGATCTTCACCAGGTCGGAACCGATGGTCTTGGCCCACTTGTCGTAGACCGGTTTCAGCACGCGCTGGAACTCGGCCTTCTCCGCCGGCGTGAGCTCGGTGACCTTGACGCCCAGCGCCTCAACCTCGCGGATCATGGAGGTGTCGGTCTTGGTGAGACCCTTGCGAGCAATGGCGATTTCCTGCTTGCCGGCCTCAATGGCCGATGCGCGCACGATTTCCTGATCAGCGGGCGACCATGACTGCCAGACCTCGCGATTGACCACGAAGATGAGGGGGTCTGCGACATAGCCCCAACGGGTCACGAACTTCTGCGCGAGCGTGTGGAGCTTGGCCGCGGTGAAGATGTGCATCGGGTTCTCCTGACCCTCCACCGCACCCGAGGCGAGTGCGGGCTGCGCGTCGGCCCAGCTCATCTGCGTGGGGTTGGCACCGAGCGCGGTGAACACATCGGTGAAAATGGGTGAACCTACAATTCGGAACTTGAGCCCTTTCATGTCGGCGGGCGACCGGATCTCGCGGCGCGAATTGGTGAGCTCACGGAATCCGTTTTCGCCCCAGGCAAGCGGCACCACGCCCGCTTTTTCGACAATCTGAATGGTGCGTTGACCCGCCTCGCTGCCGGTGATGGCATCAAGTCCTGCGTGGTCCTGCGACAGGAAGGGTAGCGAGAACAGGTTCAGCTCTTTCACCTGCGGCGACCAGTTGATGGTCGAGCCGATGGACATATCGATCACGCCCTGACGAATGGCGGAGAATTCACGCGTCTGGTCGCCGTTGATGAGCGACACGCCGGGATACATCTTGATGTTGATCCGGCCCTGGGTGCGTTCACGCACCAGGTTGCCCCAGATCTCGCCGCCCTTGCCCCAAGGGAAGGCGGGCCCCACCACGGTCGACAGCCGATACTCAGCGCGGTATTGCTGCGCGTGTGACGGGCGGATGATGAACGGAGCGGTGAGCGCGGTGGCACCGGCGGTGCCGGCCTTCAAGACTGAGCGACGGTCCATGGATTGTCTCCTGATTAGCGGTGATCGATGGCAACGCAACGGTCACAGACCGATGCTGCAATCGGCATTCTAGTGCAGCGGCGCGCTCTGGCCGCGCTCGATCAGGTTGCCAGAGCCCGAGCCCGGGCGGCGATGGCGTCTGGGGTGAGCCGCGCCTGGGCCTCGAGCCCCGGCGAATAGCCCACCGGAATGCGCAGCGCCCCCAGGCGGGCGAGCCGCACCTCGGGCGCAAGTTCGGCGATGGTGGCGGCGATTTCGGCGCCAAAGCCTGCGACCTGCACGGCCTCGTGGACAATCAGAAGGCGTCCTGTTCGGGCGGCGGAGGCCAAAACGGTCTCGCGGTCCCAGGGCCAGAGCGTGCGCAGGTCGATGAGCTCGGCGCTTATGCCCTGCGATGCGAGCGCCTCGCAGGCCTCTGCGCACTGGTGTACGGAACGGCTCCAGCTCACGATGGTGAGGCCACGTCCCGGCCGCACGATGCGGGCGCGGCCGATCGGGAGCGCCTCAGAGGCGACGACCTCGCCCTCTATCGACCACAGCTCCTTGTGCTCCAGATAGGCCACCGGGTCGCCACACGCGAGCGCGGCCTGCAGCAGATCGTGGTTGTCCTGCGGCGTGGCGGGCGCAACCACCACCAGTCCGGGAATGTGTGCAAACCAGCTCTCGAGTGACTGCGAATGCTGCGCGGCCGATGATGACCAGATACCGATCGGCATCCGCAGCACGACCGGGACCCGCCCCTGGCCGCCGAACATGTAGCGGTTCTTGGCAGCCTGATTGACGATTTCATCCATGGCGCAGAGCGCGAAATCGACCACCCGCAGTTCGACGACCGGCCGCATGCCGGTGAGTGCCATGCCGACTGCCGCGCCCACGATTGTGGCCTCCGAGATCGGTGTATCGATCACGCGCGAGGCACCAAATTTGGCCTGCAGTCCACGGTATTGGCCGAAGATTCCGCCCCGGCCGATATCTTCCCCCATCGCAATCACCGACGGGTCAGCCTGCATGGCGGTCGAGAGAGCATCGACCGCTGCTTGAGAGTAGGTGCTCACAGCCATTTTCCGGCTCCCGTGCTTTGAATCTCTTCGAAGGCCGCGGTGACTGACGGCCAGGGTGCAGCGGCCGCGGCCGCGAGCGCAGCCGTGACCTCGGCGCGTGCTTCATCGTCGATCACCGCGGCTGTTGCGAGCGCGTCACCGAGCTCGCTCAGCCGTTTGCGGGCGAGGGCGATTGGATCGCGCTCGAGCGCTCGCGCGAGCTCGGCCGGATCGCGGTAGGCGGCCGGGTCAACCGACACATGACCCTTGAAGCGGTAGGTGCGCGCATGGATCAGCGCGGGTCGGGCCTCGGCCCGTACCCTGGCAACGAGCTCGCCCGCGCAGGCGTGGACCGCCTCGACATCATTGCCGTCGACCTCCACCGCCTCGATACCGTAAGCGCGGGCCCGCGCGGCTGCGCCGCCTCCGGCTGACAGCGTATCGGTGCGCGTGGTGGCTGACCACTGATTGTCTTCGCATACGAAGAGCAGGGGCAGATGGTAGGCGGCTGCCCAGTTGAGACTTTCCGCGAACGGCCCCCGGTTGATGGCACCGTCGCCAAAGAATGCGGTAGCGATCGCCGGGCGGCCCTGCAGCCGGATGGCGTGCGCGGCACCGACTGCGATGGGGATGCTGGCTGCAACCACGCCGTTGGCACCCAGCATACCGACCGAAAAGTCGGCGATGTGCATGGAGCCGCCCCGGCCGCCGCAGAAACCGCCCGCCTTGCCGAAGAGCTCCATCATCATCCGGGTGAGATCGGCGCCCTTGGCGAGGGTGTGGCCGTGTCCGCGATGCGTGGAGGTGATCGGGTCAGCAGGGCTCAGGTGTGCGCAGACGCCCGCCGGTACGGCTTCCTGGCCAGTGGACAGGTGAAGGGGGCCACGCACTTGCGCAGGCACGCCGCCAGTTGCCTGATCGGCTTGCGGTCCCCAGGCCGCCAGGCCGCCGCGACTGGCCACTTCGGCTGCGTCTTCAAAAGCGCGGATGCGCGCCATGGTTCGATAGAGGGCGAGCAGGGTCGCTTCGCGATCGGGGCTGGGCATGTCGGCTCCGTGAACGAACATCAGGCAGGGAAACGGCGTTGGATGCTAGCAGACCGGAACCCGCGCCGGCTTGCAGCGCGGTGCGGGCTGCGGCTACACTCGAGTGCATGTGCACTGCGACCCGTTATTTTGAGTTTTATTCGTTTTTCGGCTTTCCGCCCGCCGGCGGACTGAGTCGGGACCGCGTTCGCAGCTGACACGAATCCAACCCGACAAAGACCGCCGGCCTCAACCCCCGGCGGTTTTGTTTTTCCGGCGCCCGTGCCGCAGCGGGCCCCGCCCTGTTTTATGTTCACTGGAGTCGAGCACCATGAGCGTCACCACCGATGACACCCGGATCCGAGGCTACCGCGAGTTGTCCCCGCCCGCTCATCTGCTGCGCGAGTATCCGCTTGATGACACCACCGCCCTGGTGGTGGCGGGTTCCAGGCAGGCAATACACCGGATTCTGCACGGGATGGATGACCGGATGCTGGTCATCATCGGACCCTGTTCCATCCACGATCCAGAAGCGGCGCGCGAGTACGCGGGCCGGTTGGTGGCTGAACGCTCGCGGCTCGCTCGGGACCTCGAGATCGTGATGCGGGTGTATT
>SYIM01000302.1 GCA_005798775.1 Burkholderiales bacterium | reverse complement strand
GGCAGGCCAGTTTTTCGCGTACACGCCTTCGACCCAGTCCTCGGCCTCGTACACCCCGTCGGGGATCTCGCGGATGGCTGCGCGCATCAGTGCTTCGGAATGGTCGAGCGAGCGCTTCATCGCGTCAGCCAGGGCCTGCGCGCCATATTTCTGGCAGAGCGAACGGATGCGCTGGTCGCCTACAAACGTGCCGGCATATTGCGCCTGAATATCGAGCAGACGCCCCTCAGGGTCGCGGGTGTTCTGCACGATCAGCGTTTTGACATCATCGACGATCTCATCGTTACGAAACAGCCTGACGGGCAGAATGCGAACGCCCTCGCCAAACACATCCCAGGTGTCGAGCATGTAGCTGCCCGGGGTCTGGCCGCCAATGTCACTCCAGTGTCCGCGCGTCATCACGAAGGCCACAATCTCGTCGCCGAAGAAGACCGGCCGGGTGAGCTGCACATCGGGCTGATGGTTGCCACCACCCAGGTAGACATCGTTACTGATGATGACATCGCCAGGCCGGAGCCGGTCGCGACCAATCACCTCAACCGATCGGCGGGTCGAGATCACCGCCGAACCTAGCATGGTGGGAATGTCGTTGCCCTGCGCCACCAGCTGCATCTGCGCATCGAACACCGCAGCCGACGCATCGGCGCCCAGATGCATGATGGGGCTGGCTGCCGTGCGCATCATGGCAACCTTCATTTCGCGCGCGATGGAATAGAGCGAATTGCGCAGGATCTCGTAGACGATGGTTTCCATGGTTCGCTCCCGCCTCAGAGATGGATGTGAAGATAGCCCGCTGCGTCGACCTGCGCATGCTGACCGGTCTTGAACACGATCGAGCTGCTCGCCTCCTCGATGATGGCAGGACCCGCGACCCGCGCACCCTCAGCGAGCCCACTGCGCTGGAACACCCGCAAAACCTGCGGCTGCCCATCGATTACCACCGGGCGTTCGCCAGGCACGCCACGCGCCTGCGACTGTGAACGCGCTGTGCCACGCCACCCCGAGGCCACGCTCGCCTGCAACCGAAGATTGGTGAGGATGACGGGCTGATCGGGTTTGATGAAGTTCCACATACGTTTATGGCTCTGCTCGAAACCGCTTCGCAACTCGGCGCGAAAGACAGACGGGTCGGCGCTTGCGCGCACAATCAGCGACGCATCGATATCCACCGCAATCGAGGCGGGCTGCCCGGCATAACGACAATCGGCGCGCCACCGTGCCTCCACCCCCAGCGCGGCCACCGCGGGGCCGAAAGTATCGGACGCCTCACGCTGCAACTCGCGCGCCAGCTGCTCGATGCGCTCGCCCGGTAGGCTGCCAAGATCGGCTTCCACTGCGCGCTGACTGTCATGCAACCGGTCTGCCATCACCATGCCAAGCGCGCTGAAGAGACCTGGCAGTGGCGGCACGATCACCCGCCTTATGTCGAGCTCTTCGGCCAGATCCACCGCGTGCACAGGGCCCGCACCGCCATAACAGAGGTAGGCAAATTCACGCGGATCGAAGCCACGCTCGACCGTCATGAGCCGCATCGCTTGCGCCATGAGCGAATTCGAGACCGCTTGCACAATCCGAGCGGCCTCAAGAACGCTGACCCCAAGTGGCTTCGCGAGGTGGGCCTCGATCGCGCGTTCAGCCGCTGCCCGATCGAGTCTGAACTCGCCGCCCAGGAACGAATCGGGATCGACATAGCCCAAAACCAGATTGCAGTCGGTGACCGTTGGCCGCTCGCCACCCCGACCGTAGCAGGCAGGGCCCGGATCGGCGCCGGCGCTCTGAGGTCCGATCCGCACGCCACCCCCGGCATCGATCCAGGCGATCGAACCACCGCCCGCCCCGATCGAATCAATATCGATGGTGGGTGAACGGACCGCATAGGTATGCACCATCGCCTCGGTTCGAAGCTCGGGACGGCCATCTCTCACCAGCGAAACGTCGAAGGTGGTGCCCCCCATATCGCCCAGTAACAACCCCTTGATGCCGAGGTGATCGCTACCTCGCACGGCTGCGCTGACGCCGCCCGCCGGCCCGGATTCGAGGAGCACGATCGGCTTCTTTGCGACCACATCGCCGCTCGCCAGTCCGCCATTTGACTGCATGAAAAGGAGCTCGCCACCAAAGCCTTCGGCTTTGAGCTCCGAACCGAAGCGCTCGATGTAGCGGGCACAGACCGGCCCCAGCAACGCATTGATGACGGTGGAACTCGTCCGCTCGTACTCCTGCATCTCGGGGTTGACCTCGTGAGAGGCGGTGACGAAGCGATCAGGCAGCAGGCGGCGTACGACCTCGAGCGCGCGCTGCTCATGCGCGGGGTTGGCGTACGCATGCAGAAAGACGATTGCCACCGCCTCGATGTCGGATGCATCAATCTGCTTCGCGACTTGGGTCAGCTGCTCCCGATCGAGCATGGTCTCGATCGAGCCGTCATGACGAATGCGCTCGTTCACCTCGAAACGCCAGCGCCGCGGCACCAGCGGACGCGGATTCCTGAACTGCAGGTCATAGAGGTCGGCGCGGTCGTGACGCGAGAGCCTGCGCAATTCGAGAATGTCGCGAAACCCCGCGGTGGTGATGAGGGCAGTCGGCGCACCCTTCCCCTCCACGATCATGTTGGTGGCCATCGTGGTGCCGTGACCAATGAAGCCGACCTACGCAGGGGCGGTACCACTCAGTTCGAGAATCCGGCGAAAGCCGTTCATCGCACCCATCACGCGATCAGCGGGCGTCGTGGAAACCTTAATGGACCAGACCTGGCCCGATACATCATCAACCATCACCACATCGGTGAAGGTGCCACCCACATCAATCCCGATTCGTCGCATTTTGAAACGTTTCCAAATGTTCAGAAAAATCGGGGGAGACGGCGCAGTGACTGCAAACGCCAATCCCCCCTTGAGCGCCGCAGATTGTTTAGCCGGACGCTCAGGAAGTCAATCCCGCTCGGTTCACCCCGCTCGGTTCACCACCGGCGCGCAGGAGCCACGGACCACCAGTTCGGCCCGAACAATCAGCGACTGGCGTGACACTGCAGGATCGGCCAGTCGCTGAACCAGAAAGCGGCCAGCGGCGCGGCCCAGCGCGTCATGCGGCCAGCAGACTGCCGTGACCCCGGGGCTGGAGAGCCGGGCGAGATCACTGTCGGCACCCGCGATCACTGAAAGGTCCTCGGGAACGCTCAGCCCAGCCTCCCGGGCAGCCAGCATCACGCCGGGCAGGAGCGATGAGCCCCCAGCAATGATGGCGGTGGGTCGCTCCTTGAGAGCAAGCAGGGCGCGGGTTTGTTCGTACCCCGCCTCCGGGCTGAAGGAGGCCATACGTACCAAGCGGTCACTGACCTTGAGCCCGGCACGCGACATGCCTGCCCGATACCCCGCCAGACGATCGCGGGCCGGATGCAGACCCGCCTCCCCTGACAACATCGCGATACGGCGGTGACCGAGCGCAGTGAGATATTCCACCGCGGTCGCGACACCCTGGGCATGCTCAACGCCGACCGAATCGAATTCGGCGGGTGCGCGACGGTCAATCAGCACAATCGGAAAACCGGCATCTCGCATCGCCGACAGCAGCGCTCGCGAGCGTTCGGACGACGAGGCAATGACCAGGCCGTCGATACGCCGCTGACGCAACCCTTTCAGCAGCGAGATCTCGCGCGCCACCTCATGGCCACTGGAGGCCACCATCGTGGAAAACCCGTGCGGCTCGACCTCGCGCTGCATTGCATCAACGAACAGGCTGAGCGTGGGGACGGTGAAATCGCGCATCACACACGCGAGTGTCATGGACCGGCGATTTCGCATGCTCTGCGCAACCATATCGGGCACGTAGCCCAGCGCAGCAATCGCCTCAAGCACCCGTGCTCGCCGGTCGGCACTCACCGACGGGTGTCCGTTGATTACCCGAGACACAGTGCCAATGGCGACCCGAGCCCGGTTGGCCACTTCACGAATCGAGATGGCGCCTCGCATAGGGCTTTGCGCGGACTGACCCGCTTTAGTGATCAAGCGGGCGGCGCGGCGCGGCGACGCGCGATTTCCGCCTGTGCGAGCGCGGGGAGCACCGATCGCTGGATTTTTGCAGTGCTGGTGCGCGGTAGAGCAGGGACCGGGCAGACGAACCTTGGCACCTTGTAGTCGGCGAGCGCACCGCGACAATGCGTCCGCAGGTCGTCGATGGTAAAGCTTGCACTATCAAGCAATTCGACAAACGCGAACCCCACTTCGCCCAGCCGTTCATCCGGTATGCCCACCACAGCGGCGATGCGAACCGCAGAATGGCGCGCGAGGTGCTGCTCGATTTCCACCGGGTAGACGTTGGAACCACCGGTCTTGAACATTTCCTTCAAACGCCCGGTGATTGAAAGATAGCCGCGCTGATCGAGCGTGCCCAGGTCGCCCGTGCGAAGCCAGCCCTCGGGCGTGATGGTCTCGCGTGTGGCCTCGGGGTTGCGGTAATAGCCCATCATCACGGTTTCGCCGCGACACTGCACCTCGCCCACCTCGCCCGGTCCGAGCTCGGCACCGGTAGCCGGATCAGCGATCCGAACCTCGCTCGGGCCCAGGATGGGCGCCAGATTCATGCAGCACACCTCGATCGGGTCAACGGGCAGATTGAAGGTGGTGGAGATGGTGTTTTCGGTCATGCCGTAGGTGGACATGAGCTGTGCCAGCCCCAGCGCCTTCATGAACTGTCCAAAGGTGGACTGCATGACTGGTGCCCCACCGATCCATGCGGATCGGAGCGCGGGCAGGTCCCGCCCTTGCATTGCCGGGTGATTGGCCAGGTCAACGAAATGGGTGGGGATGCCGCCGAAGCAGCTGATCCGCTCGCGCTCGAGCAGTTCGATCGCAGCAGCGGTATCCCACTGCGGCATGGCTACATAGCAGCCACCCAGCGTGAGCGCGGGCACGAACGACATGTAGAGACCCGCCACGTGATAAAGCGGCAGGTGGCCCAGCGCCCGGCCGCCCGCTTCCAGGCCCAGGCGCAGCCCAACCCGGGTAGCCTGCCGGATCACATGGTGATTGTGCATGGCACCCTTGGGCTTACCCGTGGTGCCTGAGGTGTAGACGATGATGAGGGGGTCATCGGGCGAGACCGCGCGCTCGGCACCGGCGAGCTGGGGTACCGACCGGTCTTGATCGGCGTTGCCCGTCCGCACGGCATCTTGCGAACAGAGCGACTCGAATACGAGCGCGCAGGCGGGCGCATCGGTGCCCACCGCGATCAGTCGGGCAAGCCGAGGCATCTCGGTGGCCGACAACTCAGCGGACGAGCAATTTGTAAGCGACGGCGCCGCCTCGCACAGCATCGCCCAGTAATCGTTACCCCACATGCGACGGGTCATCACCAGAGCGCGCGAGTCGGACTGCGCAAGGATGTAGCCCGCTTCGGAGGCGGTGTAGCGCGTATTGATCGGCACCACCACCGCGCCGATTCGCGCGCAGGCGAGAAACGTGATGGCCCATTCGCGAGAGTTGGTGAGCCATACCGCCACATGATCGCCGCGCGACAGGCCCAGACCGAGCAGACTCGCGGCCAGCCGATCGACCTCGGCATCGGTCTCGGCGAAGGTGGACACCTGATCCTGGCACTTGATGAATTCGAGCGCGCCAAACCGCTGGGCCGATCGCCGGAGCGCAGCGCCCACCGTGAGTCCGTGAAGCGGTGCGACCGCCCGCTCGAGCTGTGGGTCGTCACGCTTCAAACCGAATACCCTCCGTCAACAGCAACGTGCTGACCGGTGACATAACCCGCCTGACGTGAGGCGAGAAACACCGCGACATCAGCGATCTCATCAAGCGAGCCGAAGCGGCGGAGCGCCGTGTTTCGCTTCATTGCTTCGACGAACTCCGGGGTGACACGCTCGCGAAGCCGGTCAAACAGCCCGCCATCCACAATGCCCGGCGCTACGGAATTGGCGCGAATCCCAAAGCGCCCTTCCTCGCGCGCGATGCCGCGAATCACCGCCTCGATCCCCGCCTTGGGGACCGTGGAGAGGATGTCGAGCGGCGGGTGCCGGTCCAGGCCCGCAGTGGTAATCGCAACGAACGAAGCGCCGCCCGCCTTTCGCATGAGCGGCAGACACGCCTTGGTGACGCTGAAAAAGCCATGCAGATCGCCATCAATCGTTTGACGCCACTCTGCAGGATCGATATTGGCCACGTAGGTCATGGAAATATCGGCGCCCACTGCGTAGACCACCGTGTGCAGCGCGCCCAGCCGCTCTGCCACCCGACGGAGCGCCATCTCGACCGTGCCGGGGTCATCGAGCGGAAGGTGAAGCGCTTCGGCCGCGCTGCCCGCCTCGCAAATGCTGCTCGCACAGGCCTCGGCCGCCGCGCGCCCTCGACGATAGGTGAGCACGACCGTGCAGCCGGCGACCGCCAACCGGCGCGCGATGGCCTGGCCGATTCCGCCGCTTGCGCCCACCACCAGGGCCATGCCAGCAGGAAAATCATGGCTGATCGATGAAGCCTTCACGCTGCTGTCTCCGGGGAAATTTCGCTCGCGTACCACCCGTGATGCTGGCAAGCGCACGTTTGGTTTCTTTGTTGCATTTGATGCTAGCACGTGTGATTCTCTGCCCGCTTCACTGAGGAGACTGCATGAAACTGCCCACTCGACGATCGCTCGTCCGCACGTTCGTATCGGCACTGCTGCTTGCGTCGGCGGGAGCCTGGGCGCAGGACTACCCCAACCGTCCGATCCGGATGGTGACGCCCATCGCAGCCGGCGGCATGACCGATGTGGTGTCTCGCGTGGTGGGCGCGAGGCTTGCTGAGCGTTTGGGTCAAGCTGTGGTGATCGAGAATCGCGCGGGCGCTGGCGGCAGCATCGGCGCAGAGGTGGTCGCGCGGGCCACGCCCGACGGCTACACGCTGCTCTTTGCCTATCCGGGTCCGATCGTGGTGAACCCGTCGCTCCTCAAATCGCTCAGCTACGACCCTGAACGCGACCTCGCATCGGTGAGCCTCCTGGGCACCTATCCGATGGTTATGGCGGTGCATCCGTCGGTACCCGCAAAAAACGTAGCGGAACTGGTTGATCATGCGAGGAAGCACCCGGGACAACTCACCTACGGGTCAGCCGGTAATGCCAGCACATCTCACCTCGCGATGGAGCTCGTGCGGCGCGAAGCGGGCATCGAGATGACGCATGTGCCCTACAAGGGCGCAGCGCCCGCGATGACCGACCTCATTGCTGGTCGTATTCAGCTGGTTTTCGATTCAGTGCAGCTCGTGATGCCGCAGCATCAGGCGGGGCGCCTTCGCGCGCTCGCGGTGAGCAGCCGCGACCGCTCACCCACCGTCGATCTCCCCGGCATGGCCGAAGCGGGTCTGCGTAGCGTCGACGTAAGCGGCTGGTTTGCGATCTTCGTGCCGGCGGGCACCCCGCGGCCCATCATCGACCGGCTCTCGCGTGAGCTCACCGCCATTGTGCGAGACCCCGCCATGGTGAGCGACCTGCTGAGCCGCGGCATTGCCGCGGTCGGTACGCCCCCCGAGGCGCTCGCCACACGGGTGAGCGAAGAACGAAAAACCTGGCAGCGCGTGATCATCCAAGCAGGCATCCGCGCTGACTGAGGCCCCTTCATGACCACGACCCGAAAACTCTGGCTTCAAAGCAGTTCTTCCGATTCCGACGCTGCGATCTGGAGCGTTTATCAGCAGTCCGCGCGCAGCCATGCGAGAGCGCTGCTGGGCGCGCAGTTCGACTTCGAGTTTCACGGTGTGAGCCGCACCTTCCCCGGGGTTGATCAGTCGGATAGCTCCTTTCACCTCGCCAGCCGCGAAGTCATCCGGAACGCGATCCTTGCCGAGCAACAGGGCTACGTTGCGTTTGTGAATGTCAGTACCAATGAAACTGGCCACCTGGAAATTCGTGAACTGACCGATCTGCCCGCGGTATTCATCACCGAGGCAGCTGTGCATCTGGCCTCGCAGATCGGGGGGCGCTTCGCCTTTCTCACCCACAACCGTGGTGCCCGACTACGGATGGAAGCCTTCACGCGTGAATACGGTCTGGGCGAACAGCTGGTCGAAGGCGCCTCGATGGCACTCACCTATCACGACTTCAGCGCGATGTACGCCAACCCGGCGCCCGCGCTGGAGGCGTTCAGCGCCGAGGCCCGCAAAGCGATCGCACGCGGCGCCAAGGTATTGATCCCCGCGGGCGGGCCGCTCAACATGTTTTTCGTTGAGAACGGTCTGCGCGCGGTGGATGGGGTGCCGTTGCTGGACATCTTGGGGGTCGCGATAAAGTCGGCCGAGGCGCAGATTGCGCTCCGCGACACGGGCATGCTGTTTCGCACGCCCACCCCCTACCCGGCCAGTTGGCGCACCACCCTGCGCGAGATGTTTCTCGCGACCTGAGCGTCCCGCGGGGCGCCAGCCCCGCGGCCCCGCTGGTGCGTGCCGCTCTACTCGGCCTTCAGTCCGGCTTTCCTCGCCACATCCCGCCAGCGGGTGTTTTCGCTCTGAATCATTACCCGTGCCTCCTCAATGCTCGAGGTCATGGGTCTCACCCCAACACCCACCAGCTTCTGGGAAATGTCGGCGCGCTTGACGGTCGCGACCAGCGCGCTATTGAGCCGATCGAGCACGGCGGGTGGCGTGGCTGCCGGCGCAACCAGAATATGCCAGCCGCGAATCACCACATCGACCCCCATCTCTCGCAGAGTCGGAATATCCGGCGCAGTGGGATCACGCTCGGCGGTTGTGATGGCGAGGATCTTGACCCGACCGCTGGCCGCCTGGGGACGCGCCACCGACAGCGTCGCCATGAAGGCCTGCACCTCGCCCGTGGCAACCGCCATGATGGCCGGCGCCGCCCCCTTAAATGGAATGTGCTCCATCCGGATACCGGTTGCCTGTTTGAACTGCTCGAACGCAATTTGCCCGATGCTGCCGGTTCCCCATGACGAGAAATTCAGTTTGCCGTCGTTCGCGCGGGCATAGGCGACGAATTCAGCCACCGTTTTCACCGGCAGTTGCGGATTAATGGTGAGCGTGAAGGGGAAGTCATCCATCAGACCGATCGCCGCAAAGTCCTTGAGCGGATCGTAGGGCACGGTCTTCATGAGAAACGGGTTGAGCGCCATGGTTTCGGCTGTGGCGATGAAGAGCGTATAGCCATCGGCCGCCGAGCGGGCCACCGACTCTGCACCAATCACCCCGTTGGCGCCCGCCTTGTTTTCCACCACCACACTCTGCCCCAGCGTCTCGGAAAGTCCGCCGGCAACAATACGGGTGACGATGTCGACGTTGCCCCCGGCCGCGAAGGGCACCACGATGCGTAGCGGCCGATCGGGAAAGGTTCCGGTCTGCGCGAGCGCCGCTGAGCTGCCCAGGGCCAGCGTTAGCATGACCATCACATACCGCTTCATCGATCGTCTCCTTGTCTGAACGCCGTCGTGCGGCGCGTGCCGCGCCTCCGGGCTGCGCACGACAGGTCTCGGTCTTGTCAGTCACATCCTAGTGGAAAACGACTCGCCCGGTTGACTCACACCACCCGGGCAATGAAACTTCGTGCCCCGGCCTACTGCGCACCCTCCGAGGTCAACATGTCAGACGTCCGCCCGATTCGTCTCTGGTATCAGCTGCTTTCATCTGAAACACGACTGCGTAATTCCATCGCCGCCACGCAGGCGGCAGCTGATCGCGTGGCGGCCCCGGGCACCAAGGTCGAGGTGCGCGGCACCTCGCAGGGGGCGCTTGGCGACCAGTACCGCCTGTTCTGGCACTACGACGTGCGGGAAGTGGTCGACAATGGATTATCGGTTCGCGAACGCGGTGGGTATGACGCGTTTGTGATTGCCAATTCCCTCGATCCCGCCCTTACTGAATTGCGGGAAATCCTCGACATCCCGGTGGTGTCCTTCATGGAAGTGTGCTGCTACACCGCATGCACCATGGGCGAACGCTTTGCGCTCATCGCGCCCAATGAACGATTTATCCCGCACTACGAGGATATCGTCCGAAGCTACGGCATTGAGCACCGGCTCTCCAGCACCGAGGCGGTGCGCTTTGACAATATCGGACGGTTTGATGACGTATTCACCGACGACACGGTTGGCGATGAACTCCTCGAACAGATGAAAGAGGCCTGCGCCCGCGCGATCGCTCGCGGAGCCGAGGTCATCATTCCCGCAGGTCCCTCGGCCGCCTTCATGGTGCGGCGGCGGATTTTCGAGATCGATGGCGTCCCCATCCTCGACGCGTACGGCCTCATTGTGAAGGCCGCTGAAGCGGCGGTTGCCATGCACCGCGCCACCGGCGTGTGCGTCAGCCGCAAGCGCCGCTACCAGACACCGCCACGCAACCTGATCCTGCAATGCGCTCAGGTTCGTGGGATTCCCGCGCTTCGGAACGGCTAAGTCACAGGACCGTCAACATGTCCCTCAAAACTGCCTTGAACCGGTTTTCGCTTGAAGGACGGGTCGCCATCGTCACCGGCGCCGCCCAGGGCATCGGACGAGCGATCGCGCTCGGACTTGCCGGGGCGGGCGCCAAAGTGGCGTGCGTCGATCTGAAAGCCGCAGGCTGTGAGGAAACTGCGGCACAGATCCGAGCCCTTGGCAGCGATGCGATCGGGATCGCTGCGAATGTCGCGAGCGAGACCGATACCGCCTCTGCCGTCGCTGCGGCCCGGGCCCGGTGGGGTGCGCTTCATGTGCTGGTGCACGGTGCTGCAGCGTCAGACCCGAGCGGCAGCGTGGTTGAGTACAGCCTTGACGATTGGAATCATGTTGTCGGCGTCAATTTCACCGGCGCCTTCCTGATGAGCAAGGCGGCGATTCCGCTGATTGCGCAATCAGGCGGCGGGTCGGTCATCCTGATCGCCTCCCAGCTTGCGCGGGTCGGTAGCGCCCGCCGTGCGGTGTACTGCGCAATCAAGGGCGGCCTCATCAACCTCGCTCGAGCCATGGCTATTGACCATGCAGGCGAACGCATTCGCGTCAACACCCTGTCGCCGGGAGCCATTGAAACTGACCGGATGCTGCTGCGGTTCGGCACCATGGAGGCGGCCCGCGAGGCGCTCGGCCCCCTTCACCTTACCGGTACGCTGGGACAGCCAGAAGACATCGCGTCGGCCGCCATCTACCTGGCGAGTGACGCGTCGAGCTTTGTTACCGGAACCGATCTGCTGGTCGACGGCGGTTACACCGCCCGCTGAAGGAATCAGGCATGCGTGTGTCCTATGACTTTACCGGCCATGTCGTGCTCATTGCCGGGGCAGGCTCAGGCCTTGGTCTGGCGATGGTCCACGCCTGCCTCGCAGCTGGCGCCCAAGTGGTGGCGAGCGACATCGCGACCGACGCGTTGGCGGCGATCGACCATCCTAAGCTCGTCTGGTCACGCCTGGACATCACGGATTCCAGAGCGGTGACAGCGCATATCGAGGCAAGCGCCAGCCGCTTCGGAACCCTTGACGCGGCCGTGCTCGCCAGTGGCATTCAAAGACGAGTGCTGGTTGAAGCGATGTGCGATGACGACTGGCTCGCACACATCAACGTGAACCTCAACGGCATTTTCTACCTGATTCGCGCGCTGTTTCCGGTGATGAAGAAAAGCCGCCGTGGCGCCATCATCGTGTTCACCTCCGGGCTTGCCACCGCCGGGTGGCCGGGCGCAACCGCCTACGGTGCCTCAAAAGCAGGCCTCATCGCGCTGGTGAAATCGGCTGCTCAGGAACTCCGCCCTTTTGGCGTGCGCATCAATGCCGTGTCTCCGGGAATCATGCACACACCGCTCTTTCACGACAGCGCCGACGCCGACGAAATCAGCATGTATGAGAAAGCGCTGGGCGTGTCGGAGCCGGCCGACGTCACGCCCATGCTCATGCATCTGATCTCCGATGGCGCCGCGACGATCACGGGTAATGTGGTCGAGCGGCGCCTCATCCCAGAGGCCAATTCATGAGTTTCCTCAGCGCCCTCCTGTTGCGCCCTCCTGTTGCGCCCTCCTTGCCTCATTGGCTATTTGCCCCCTAAACTCCGCGCTCTTTGGCTCCCGCGCCATGAAAGTCACAACAGCAACCCTGGAGTCCATATTCGGTGAATAGGCTTTAAGCCCCGAACGGAGGAAGAGCCCATGATGCGGGTCGCAAACTAGGCGGGCACTCGATGAATCCGCTGCTGGATATGAACGCGCAGACCGGAGGATGTAGGCCATGAGCGCCGTGATCTTTTTTGAAAACCTGATGCAGGCGGTCATCGCCGGGCTTCTGATCGGCTCGGTCTACGGACTGATG
>SYIM01000301.1 GCA_005798775.1 Burkholderiales bacterium | reverse complement strand
TCGTGAACGCTCTGGCGGGCAAACCCCTGCCGGTCTATGGCGACGGCATGCAGATCCGCGATTGGCTCTTCGTGGGCGATCACTGCAGCGCGGTGCGTCGAGTACTCGAGGCGGGCCAGCTGGGCGAGACCTACAATATCGGGGGCCACAACGAAAAGGCCAACATCGAGATCGTCCGCACGGTGTGCGCGCTCCTCGATGCTCGTCGGCCGGATCCGGCGGGTCCGCGCAGCCGCCTCATTACCTATGTCACCGATCGTCCTGGCCATGATCGCCGCTACGCCATCAACGCGAGCAAGATCGAGCGCGAACTGGGCTGGCGTCCGGCTGAAACCTTCGATTCGGGTATCGCCCGCACCATCGACTGGTACCTGGCCCATCCCGAATGGATCGCGGGCGTTCAAAGTGGCGCTTACCGCGAGTGGATCGATACCCAGTACGGCGGCCGCAAGAGCGCCTGAACCCTTCTCCAACCGCCCATCCCTCATGCCGATCAAACCCTCACGCGCTGCCACCCGCCGCCGCGGCATCATCCTCGCCGGTGGTTCGGGCACCAGGCTCCACCCGCTCACGCTTGCAGTATCGAAGCAACTGATGCCGGTGTATGACAAGCCCATGGTCTATTACCCGCTGTCGGTACTGATGCTGGCGGGCATCAGGGAAATGCTGGTGATCTCCACCCCCCATGACCTGCCCGGTTTCAGGCGGCTGCTGGGAGATGGATCGGCGTGGGGTCTGTCACTTTCCTACGCCGAGCAGCCAAGCCCCGACGGATTGGCTCAAGCCTTTCACATCGGGGCAGATTTTGTGGGCGACGGGCCATCTGCGCTGGTACTGGGGGACAACCTCTTTCATGGCCACGACCTGATACGTCGCCTGGCAGCAGCCGATGTGCAGAGAGCAGGCGCCACCGTATTCGCCTACCCCGTGACCGATCCTGAACGGTATGGCGTGGTCGAATTCGACGAAGCGGGTCATGCGATTTCAATTGAGGAAAAGCCCTCGGCACCCCGTAGCCGCTATGCGGTCACCGGTCTGTATTTTTATGACCATCAGGTGGTCGATATTGCGCGCGATCTCAAGCCATCGGCACGCGGCGAACTCGAAATCACTGACCTGAACCGCATCTACCTCGAGCGCGGCCAGCTCGACGTGCAGGTGCTGGGCCGCGGCGACGCCTGGCTGGACACCGGTACGCATGATTCGCTAATTGAGGCGGCCCAGTTCATCCAGACTCTTGAAAAGCGTCAGGGCCTCAAGGTGGCCTGCCCTGAGGAAATTGCCTGGCGCCAGGGTTGGATCGACGATCTAGCCCTGCGCGCACTTGCCCGGCCACTTGCCAAAAGTGGCTATGGTGCTTACCTCGAGCGACTGCTCGAGCATCAGGTGTTCTGAAAGCGGCCCATGACCATCATTGCAAGCCTGCAGTTGCCCGATGTCCTGATCGTCGAGCCCAAGGTATTCGGCGATGCGCGGGGGTTCTTTTTCGAAAGCTTCAATGCACGCTCGTTCCGGGATCAGACCGGACTCGCCCCGCAGTTTGTCCAGGATAACCACTCGCGTTCGTCACGTGGCGTGCTGCGTGGGCTGCACTACCAGATCCGTCAGCCCCAGGGCAAGCTGGTGCGCGTGGTGCGGGGTCGGGTGTTCGACGTGGCCGTTGATCTGCGCCGCTCATCTCCCTGCTTCGGCCGCTGGGCGGGCTGGGAGCTGAGCGAAGAAAACCAGCGGCAAATCTGGATCCCACCGGGGTTCGGGCACGGCTTTGTGGTGCTGTCCGAGTCCGCAGATTTTCTTTACAAGACCACTGACTACTACGCACCCGAGCATGAGCGGTGTCTGCTCTGGAACGATGCGTCGGTGGGTGTGCAGTGGCCGGTCGAGGGGCTGGCGCTCACGCTTTCCGACAAGGACAGGCGCGGGCTGCCGCTTGCAGACTGTGAATGTTTTGAATGAGCGTGCAGTGAGTTTCCGCGCGCCGCGGCTCCTGCTCCTTGGCGCCACCGGACAGGTCGGGTGGGAGCTTGCCCGAAGCCTGCAGCCGCTCGGTGAGGTGGTGCTACCCGACCGGCACATTGCCAACCTCGACAGTCCCGATTCACTCGCCTCATGCGTCACGCGCACAGCCCCTGACGTGATCATCAATGCCGCGGCTTACACCGCAGTTGATCAGGCCGAACAGGAAGAGGCGCTCGCGCTCCGGATCAACGGCGAGGCACCGCGCGTTCTCGCGCAAGCGGCACAAGGGCGTGGGGCGCTCCTCGTCCACTACTCCACCGACTATGTGTTTGCCGGCACGGGCGCAAGCGCCTGGCAGCCCAATGATCCGGTCGATCCGCAAAACGCCTATGGCCGCACCAAGCTCGCCGGCGAACAGGCGATCGCCGCAACCGGCGGTGACTGGCTGGTGTTTCGTACCAGTTGGGTCTACGCCTCGCGTGGCCAGAACTTCGTGCGCACCATGCTCAAACTCGGCACGGAACGGGAGCGGCTGCGGGTGGTGGCCGACCAGATCGGCGCCCCAACCTCGGCACGCCTGATCGCGGACGCCACGGCACAGGCGCTCGCAGTCGCGCTCGCTGAGCGACGCGAAGGCTGCTTTCAAAGTGCGGTTCATCATCTTTGCGCGGCGGGGCACACCAGTTGGCACGGCTTTGCCGGCGCGCTCTTCGAACGCTGGCGAGCGCTGTCGCCCGAATCACCGCTCGCGATTCGCGAGCTTGAGGCGATTGCATCGAGCGAGTATCCGATGCCCGCGAAACGCCCCCTCAATTCACGGTTGGATTGCGCCTCGTTCGAGCGTCAATTCGGCTTGACGCTTCCCCCCTGGCGTCGGGGGCTGGACACAGTTCTCCAGGAACTTGCCGCCGTCAGCAGCCGTTAAACACCGGCGGCCGTTTCTCGGCAAACGCGCGGGCTGCATCCGCATGATCTTCGGTGATCATGCAGCAGGCCTGATGCAAGGCTTCGGCCTCGATCGTGGGCGCAAATGCGGCGGCAGCGGCCAGGCTGGTGACCTGTTTGATGTGGCCATAGGCGATCGTGGGGCCGAACGCCAGTTCGGCCACGATCGCGCCGGCCTTCTGCGCGAGTTCGTGCGATGGAAAAACCTTTGTCAAAAGACCCATTTCAAGCGCCTCCTGGGCCCCCAGGACCGGCGCAAACATCATCAGCTCGCGCGCCCGCGCAATCCCGAGAATCCGGGTCAGCAGCCAATTGACGCCAAAGTCACCAGCGAGCCCGACTCGCGCAAACGCCGTGGTGAGCTTGGCGTCGCTCGCCGAAAGGCGAAAATCGCAGGCAAGGGCAAGGGCCAGGCCTGCGCCTGCTACCGCTCCAGGGATCACCGCGACGGTGGGCTTGGCCATTTCGTGCAACAGGCGAGCCGACTCTGCACGGTCACGAAGCTGACTGGCGCGTTGCTCGACCGACAAGCCAGCATCTCGACCCGCGGCCATCGCCTTGACATCGCCCCCTGCGCAAAAGGCGCCACCGCTACCGGTAAGCACCACTGCGCGAATCGCTGGGTCGAACGCCGCCTCGCGAAGCGCCTCGCACAACTGCATTGACATCGGTGCCGTGATGGCGTTGCGCGATCCAGGGTTATCCAGGGTAAGCGTCATGACTGCACCCTGGGTGTCGCGAAGAACCTGTCCTGTCATGCTCACTCTCCTTCGGGCTGCCGCAAGCGGCTGAATCAATCGACGATAAAAAGACGCGCGCCGCCCTCGGTAAATGAGCGATGCGGTTCGGCCCCGTCGGCCACCTGATAGCTCATACCGGGCGTGAGGACGTACCGCCGTCCATCAGCAAGCTCCGTGTGCAACTCGCCCGCCAGACACAGCAGGATATGGCCTTTGGTACACCAGTGGTCAGCCAGGTAGCCAGGTGAATACTCAACCATGCGCACGCGGATGGGGCCGAACTGTCGGGTTCGCCAGAGTGCGCGGCCACGCTCGCCGGGATGCTCCTCCGGCGGGATCGTCGACCAGTCGGTGGTGCCGAAGGCAATGTCAGTCATCTGCATGCAATCAACTTTCTCGAGACGGATGGTTCGCCGCAGAGGCGGCGCGTTTGCTACGCTCTTGAAACGACTGTTTATCAAAACCCGCCAAGCATAACCGACCCCCGTGAGCATCGAACCCTGGTACTGGATAGCGTTTACCGTAGCCGCAGCGGCTGCGCAAAGCGCGCGCAACGCCATGCAGCGCGAACTCACTTCGGTGCTCGGCACGGTGGGGGCAACCCAGGTCCGGTTCCTGTACGGCTTGCCGTTTGGCATTCTGTTTCTCGGCGTCGCGATCACCATCACCGGCGACGCGATCCCAAGCTTTCAGGCGATCTCCGTTGCCTGGACCGCAGCGGGTGCGCTCGCGCAGGTGGTGGCCACCGCCCTGATGCTTGCCGCGATGAAAGAGCGCTCGTTTGTTGTCACTACCGCGCTGGTGAGGGCCGAGCCGGTTTGGGTCGCCATTCTGGGGTTTGCACTGCTGGGCGAAACCTTTGGCTGGCCATTGCTGGCAGGCATTGCGCTTGCCACGGCTGGCGTGCTTTGGCTGTCGTGGCCCGCCGTGGGCGCGGGCTGGTCGATACGCCCGATTGCGCTGGGACTCGCCTCGGCAGCAGCGTTTGCGGCCTCGGCCATTGCCTTCCGTGCTGCCATGCTGTCAATCGATAGCGGCGAAGCGTTTGTTGTCAAAGCAACAGCCGTGATGGTGTTGAGCTTGGCGATGCAGGCGGTCACCCTGATGGGGTGGATGCTGGTCGCGAACCGAGCGCTGCTGCTCGAGGTGATCAGAGTCTGGCGACCGTCGCTTGCCACCGGCCTCCTTGCCGCCACCGCGTCGCAGTGCTGGTTTCTGGCCTTCGCGATCGAAACCCCAGCCAAGATCCGCACACTAGGATTAATCGAGATCGTGTTCGCGCAGATCATTTCCCGGCGAATCTTCAGTCAGCAGCAAAACCGCAGGGAGTTGATTGGCATGGCGGTGCTGCTGGCCGGAGTGGTGCTGGTGCTGAGAAGCTGAGGACAACCGTTGTTCAGTCATCCGACTGCGCGCGACAGATCACCACAAGGCACTCGCTGTGAAAACTGATCAACACTGGGAGCAGGTCTACCGGAGTCGCCCCACTACCGAAGTGAGCTGGTACCGGGCGCATCTCGAGCGCTCGCTCGAATCGATCCGGCGGGTCGCACCGAGCCACAACGCGGCGATTCTTGATGTCGGCGCGGGTGCTTCAACACTGATCGATGACTTGCTGTCAGCCGGCTACGCCCGCCTCACAGTGCTTGACATCGCAGCATCTGCGCTCGAGTCATCTCGCGTACGGCTGGGCACGCGGGCGACAGCGGTGAACTGGCGGGTGGGCAATGTGCTCGACGTCGCCTTGCCTGCCCATCACTTCGACGTCTGGCACGACCGCGCTGTGTTTCATTTCCTCACCGGCGCCTCGGATCGCCAACAGTATGTCGCACAGATGACGACAGCGCTTCGCCGTGGCGGGCACGGATTGATTGCCACCTTCGGCCCCGAGGGCCCCCTCCGGTGTAGCGGGCTTGAGGTGGTACGGTATGACGCTGAGTCCCTGTCAACAGAACTGGGCAAAGGGTTCAGGCTGGTCGATTGGACGATTGAGCATCACGAGACGCCAGCGGGGGCTGCGCAGCAGTTTTTGTATGCGTTATTCGCAGCCGGGTGAGCCTGCTACGCACCAGAACACGCAGGCGAGCGCAAGAAGGGGCCTACACCGCTTCGCTTTCGCAGTGGTGCCGGAGGCGGGACTCGCCTACACCGCTTCGCTCTCGCAGGCCGCGGCCGGGCTCGCATGCCCAGCCCTTCTCGCCCCGCCCGCACAGTCCGCAGGGACTGTGCTCTCCGCCCCCACTGCTTTCGCAGTGGTGCCGGAGGCGGGACTCGAACCCGCACGCCCTTTCGGGCACCGGATTTTGAGTCCGGCGCGTCTACCTGGTCCACCACTCCGGCAAGAGCGACAACGATTATTGCACAGGGTAAAGGTCTGCCGCCGGCGCACGTGGACTCCTCCCCTACAATCGCTTTGATGCGCCTCACCGACTTCGACTTCAATCTTCCCGACGACCTGATTGCCCGCGAACCCGCTCCCGAGCGAAGCGCGTCGCGACTACTCGTCCCGCGCGAGACACAGCAGCACCAAGACCGGCGATTTGCAGATCTCCCGCAACTTCTCGCACCCGGCGATCTGATCATTTTCAATGACTCACGCGTACTCCGGGCCCGCCTGCGCGGCCACAAACAATCCGGCGGCGTCGTCGAAGCCCTGATCGAACGTGTCACCGACACCCACACCGCGCTCGCTCAAATGCGCATGAGCAAGGCGGCTCAGCCAGGCAGCACCATCGACTGGCAGCGCGCGCAGGCCAAGGTGATCGGCCGCACGGGCGAGTTCTGGCAACTCGTGTTTAGCCGCCCGGTATTTGAGGTGCTCGAAGATGAGGGCGAGATGCCGCTACCGCCCTACCTCAACCGCCCGCCCGGTCAGGACGACGACACGCGTTACCAGACGGTTTATGCACGCCATCCGGGTTCGGTCGCAGCCCCAACTGCAGGACTGCACTTCGACGACTTGCTTCTCGCCGCGCTTGCCGCTCGCGGCATTGAACGCGCCTTCGTCACTTTGCATGTGGGCGCAGGCACCTTTCAACCAGTGCGCGTGGACGACATCCGCGGGCACCGCATGCACAGCGAGCACTTTGAAATTCCGGAGGCCACCGCCGCGGCCATCCGCGCGGCGCGCGCCCGCGGCGGACACGTCGTGGCAGTGGGTACAACGTCGCTCCGAACCCTCGAGTCAGCCGCCACCGGCGTAGGTGGCGAAGTGAGATCCGGACCAGGCGACACTGCGCTCTTCATCACCCCCGGCTATCGCTTCCAGGTGGTAGACACCCTCGTCACCAATTTCCATCTGCCACGCTCAACACTGCTCATGCTGGTGAGCGCCTTTGCCGGAATCGATCTGATTCGTACCGCCTACGCGCACGCGATCGCCAACCGCTATCGCTTCTTCAGCTACGGCGATGCCATGCTGCTTGTAAACCCAGCTACACACGATCACATACTCTCCCAACATGCTTGAATTCCAACTGCTTGCGCTCGACGGCGCGGCCCGCCGAGGGCGGCTCCAACTCAACCACGGCATCGTCGAAACACCCATTTTCATGCCAGTCGGCACCTATGGTGCAGTCAAGGCGATGGCGCCACGTGAACTCACCGAGGTCGGCGCACAAATCATTCTCGGCAACACCTTTCACCTTTGGCTACGGCCCGGTAGCGAGGTGATTGGCCGGTTCGGCGGGCTGCATGGCTTTAATGGCTGGCACGCGCCGATCCTCACCGACTCGGGCGGCT
>SYIM01000300.1 GCA_005798775.1 Burkholderiales bacterium | reverse complement strand
GGGTTTCGGTCACCATGTGTTCGGTGTCGCCCACCTCGCGGCCGCCGAGCTCGGCCAGCGCCCGGTGAAAGGGCTTGCTCTCAAAGGCCTGTTGAGAAAATTCGATGACCTCGCCGTCGTCGGCCGACACGAACCCGGCGGGCCCGAACAGATTGGCCAGGCGCAGGCGCCGCTCGGTCATCTCGGCGCTGTCGTCTTCAAATCCAAAGTGGGTCCAGACGAAATCGAAACTGCCATGACCGTTGGGCTGGATATGGCGGGTGGATACGCTGTTGACCTGCTGTTGCAGGATGACGCTGGGGAAGAGGGTGGTCATGACCGCCGTCGGTTCGCCCCACCACGGCTCGTGCACGATATCGAGAAAGCTTGGGTCATTGAGCTTCATCGACTCCTTGAAGCTCGATATCTGCGTGACCTGTTCGGCTTTGCCGGTTGCGCCCCGGGTGCTGATCATGGCGGCATGCCGGTGACGGTCGTCCATTCGCAGTTGCGACTTGTTGTCGGCGCGCCAGAGCCCGAAGGTGACAAACCAGGTGTGAAGCAGACCCGGGTGATAGGGGTCTTTGATGTTCTCCTGCATCAGTTTCCAGTTACCTGGAATGCGCTGGCGGTTGAAGCCGAGAATTTTTAATATACGGCCGTTGAACAGCCGGTCGAAATAGCTGAGGATGGTGGGGCCGAGAAAGTCTTCCAGCGATTCCACCTGATGATCGAACGAGGCGAACACCACGCCGCCCCGGCGCGCCACCTTGAGTTTGGTGAGGCTGTGCTCGGCGGGATTGAAGTCGGCGGGCATGCCACCGTGCACCTCGGCGCCCTGGCGAACACCACGCCGAAACGGCACGCCCTGCAAATCACCGCCTAGCGAATAGCTCCACTGGTGATAGGGGCAGACGAACTCTTTGCGGTTCCCGTGACGCTCGCGACAGAAACGCATGCCCCGATGGGCGCAGACATTTTCGATCACATGGATCTCGCCCTTCAGGTCGCGTGACAGGATCACCGAGCGTTCGCCGATCGCCGTGCGCTTGTAATCGCCAGGGTTCGGGGTCTCGGCCTCGAGACCCACATAGCACCAGTGGTTCTTGTAGAAGAAGCGTTCGAGTTCCCGTCGGTAGAGTTCTTCGCTGGTGTAGGCGAGAAACGGAATCCGGTGCGTGCCGTTGGACTCCCAGTGAATCTGCTCCGGGAAAGTGGTGAGGGGCTCGCCCATTCGAAATCTCCAGAAGGGATACGACAATGATAGCGCCGTGTTCGAAGCACGCGCCTGGGCGCTGATTCGGGTCAGGATGCGGGCGCGTGGCGAGGCCGTTCAGGCGCGGGCTCCAGCGATTGCCGGCACTTGTTCCGGCGCGCAGATCCCGCCGACAAGGCCGCGCCTCAAGCGTCCAGGCGGGTACCGGATGCCTTCGCTGCCGCCCCCCAGTTGGTCACTTCGGATTCGATGAAGCGGGTGAACTGCGCGCCGGGCAGCGCGCGGACCACTGAGCCCGCCTGGGCGACCCGCTGATTGAGCGCGGGGTCGGCAAGCACCGTAGCGAAGTCGAGCGAGATCTTGTCGACGACCGATGCCGGCAACCCAGCGGGCCCCACCAGCCCCGCCCAACCGACCGCTTCAAAGTTCGCCAGCCCGTCGACGGGCAGCTCGGCGAGCGCGGGGACATCGGGCAGTGCGGTATTGCGCTCGGCGCTGGTAACGGCGAGCGCCCGAACCCGCCCTGCCTGGATGTGGCTGAGCGACGCTGACACGCTGTCGATCATGAATTGCACCTGGCCGCCGATAAGGTCGGTGAGGGCTGGGCCGCTTCCCTTGTAGGGGATGTGCACGGCAAAGGTCTGCGTGGCGAGCTTGAACATTTCGCAGGCCAGATGCTGCGAGGTGCCCGGGCCGCCTGAGGCGTAACTGAGGCTGCCGGGCTTTTGCTTCATGAGCGCCACCAGGTCGGCCACCGAACGAACCGGCAGATCCCGGTTCACCAGGAGCACGAGCGGCGCCACGAAGGCGAGCGAGATTGCCGTGAAGTCGCGAACCGGGTGGTAGGGAAGCTTCGAAAATACCGAAGGGTTGATGGCGAGCGGGCCGCTCGACACCATGCCCAGCGTGTACCCATCCGCCGGTGATTGCCTGAGCGCTTCCATGCCGATGATGCTGCTGCCGCCAGGCCGGTTTTCCACCGGCACGCTCTGTCCCCAGATCTGTGCCAGGCGCTCGGCAAAGCTGCGACCGAAAATGTCGGTCGCCTGTCCCGGCGGAAAGGGAATGATCATCTTGACGGGCTTCGCAGGCCAGGGGGCCTGTGCCCAGGAAGGCGTCATGCCCCAGGCCGAGGTGGCGAGGGTGGCGACTTTGAGCAGATGGCGGCGTCGGCCGGGGTTATGAGCTTCGGGGAACATCACTTTGCTCCAGGGCGGTTGTGGCGGGTGGTTGGTGAGAGCATGCGGCTCCATATACCATCAGATCTTAAACAACGGAGACACCATGAACCATCCATCGTATCGTCCGGCCCGCCGCCGGCTGATGTCCTACGCTGCTGCTGCGGGAGTGACCGCCTCAGTAAGTCGTGCGCCTTTTGCGCAGGCCTTCCCCGGACGTCCCATCCGGATCATCGTGCCCTATGCGGCCGGCGGCACCTCCGACATCCTCGCGCGAACGCTTGGGGTACGGGTGGGCGAAGCGCTGGGCCAGCAGATCGTGGTCGAGAACCGGCCGGGTGCCAATGGCGCGCTGGGCAGCGATCTGGTCGCCAAATCGGCGCCCGATGGCTACACCCTGCTTCTCACCGATGTCGGGGGGCTCACCAGCGCGCCTGCGGTGGTTCGTAATCTCCCCTTTGACCCGGTGCGTGATTTCGCGCCGGTCACCCCGGTGGTCTGGTCGCCTCATCTCATGGTGGTGAGCCCGGCGATCACCGCTGGGTCGGTGGCCGATCTGGTCGCCCTGGCAAAGTCAAAGCCTGGCCGGCTCAACTGTGCGACGGTGGGTGCCGGCAGTGCGCCGCACCTGGCGGGCGCACTGTTTGCCCTGCGCGCGGGCGTTGATTGGGGCTATGTTCAGTACAAGGGCGGCGCGCAGGCGCTCAATGATCTCGCCGCCAGCCAGTCCGACTTGATGTTCAACGGCATGCTCGCCACGCTTCCCTACGTGAAGGGGGGAAAACTCCGGGCCATCGGTCTGTCGAGCGATAAGCGCTGGCCCACCATGCCCGAGTTGCCGACGGTGGCCGAGCAGGGGTTTCCCGGTTTCATGACCGGTTCCTGGCAGGGACTGTTGGCTCCCGCGGGTACACCCGAGCCCGTGATCAGTCGACTGAATGCGGAATTTTCCCGCGCGCTCACAGCGCCCGAGGTGGTTGAGCGCCTCACCGCCCAGGGGGCCGAGCCGCGTCCTGGTTCAGCGTCTGCGTTTGGAGAATTCATGCGCAGTGAAACCCAGAAATGGGCGAAGCTCGTCCGTGATGCCGGCATTCGGATTGAGTAAACACGATGAGCCTGATCCGAATGACACCCATTACCGGACCGGCCGCCTGGCGAGGGCTGGATTTCGCGGGTGATGAGTCGTGGGTGTATCGGCTGAGTGCTGCCGACATTGATGCGCTCGATCAGGCGCTGGCGGCGGTTGCGCATAGCGGCCAACGGTTCCCCGATTTCAGTCGCGAACATTTCCCGATCGGCGCGCTAGGCGCCGCGCTGCCAGCATTTGCCGAAGCGCTCGAGAGCGGCCGCGGATTTCTGCTCCTTCGCGGGCTGCCTGTTGCGCGCTACACCGACGAGCAACTGAAGTCGGTGTGCTACGGCATCGGGCTCCACCTAGGACTGCCCTATCACTCCGACCCCTCCGATGTAGTGGGCCTGATGTGCGTGCGGAAAGCCCGGGAGGGCGGCCTCAGCAGTCTGGTGAGCGTGGCAAGCATCTATAACCAGATCCTCCTTCATCACCCGCAGTACCTGGCGCTTTATTACCGTTGCTGGTATTTCGCGCATCTGTGCGAACCCCAGCCCAGCCTCTCGCCCATCTTCAGTTTTCACGAAGGGAAACTGAGCTGTCGCTATCTGCGCCAATATCTCGAACTCGGGCACGAGCTTCGGGGCTATCCGCTGTCGAAGGTGGATATCGAAGCGCTGGATCTGTTTGATCAGGTGATGCACGACCCCGCTATCCGACTCGACATGATGCTCGAGCCTGGCGATCTGCAGTTTGCGAACAACTATGCGGTGCTCCATTCGAGAACCGCATTCCAAGACCACGAGGCACCGGAACTTCGGCGCCGAATGCTTCGCCTGTGGCTCAAGATGCCGAACGCGCGCGTGCTCGCACCGGAGTTCCCAGGCCGAAACGGGTTTCCGGCGCCGCTCGCCGCAGCTTGATCGCCCTTTTTATCAGGATCTCGATATGAATGCTGTCCCCGGTCAAACTCCGTATCCTCGCGACCTCCGCGGCTACGGCCGTAATCCCCCGCACGCGCGCTGGCCGGGTAACGCCCGTGTGGCCGTGCAGTTCGTGCTCAACTATGAAGAGGGCGGCGAAAATTCCGTTCTTCACGGAGATGACGGAAGCGAGCAGTTTCTTTCCGAAATGTTCAGCCCCGCCGCCTATCCGGCGCGCCACCTCAGCATGGAGGGCATCTACGAGTACGGCTCACGCGTGGGCGTGTGGCGGATCCTGCGCGAGTTCGAGCGACGCGGTCTGCCGTTCACCGTATTTGGCATCAGCATGGCGCTCGAGCGTTGTCCCGAGGTGACTGCAGCGTTCGTCGAACTGGGCCACGAGATCGCCTGTCATGGCTGGCGCTGGATTCATTACCAGAATGTTGACGAGGCGACCGAACGCGAGCACATGCGGATTGGCATGGACATCATCAGCCGACTGACAGGCTCGCGGTC
>SYIM01000299.1 GCA_005798775.1 Burkholderiales bacterium | reverse complement strand
GCCGCCAGTTGCGCAGGATGTATTCATGAATCTCGGCCTTGACCCAGTGAAGCGCGAACGACACCAGCCGTACGCCACGGTCGGGGTCAAAGCGCTTGACCGCTTTCATGAGCCCGATATTGCCTTCCTGAATGAGGTCGGCATGCGGCAGACCGTAACCCAGATACTGGCGTGCGACCGACACCACCAGACGCAGGTGCGACATCACCAGTTCGCGGGCGGCCTCCAGATCCGCGTGTTCGCGGAAGCGCCGGGCGAGCTCTGACTCCTGCTCAGCGGTCAGCATGGGCAACCGGTTGACGGCCGAGATGTAGGCGTCGATATTTCCGACCGGCGGCAGCGCGACGGCCGCGCCGGCGGCGCCACTCGGCACGAGTGCAGTCGAAACGAGAGACATGGTGAGCGTTCCTTTAGAGAGACTGATGACGGAAGAGAGGCTTATGACGGAGCCAGGCGGTTCCTGACCCAGCATTCATCAAAATGTTAGCACTCTCGGTCGATGAGTGCCAAGATCCGGGTTATTGACGTGCGTGAACAAACCGTGACGTTGGTCACGGTGCCGGCGACGCGGCGGGATCAGCCGATCAGCGCTGCGGCAAATTCGTCGGCGCTGAACGACTCGAGGTCTTCCAGCGCCTCGCCCACCCCGATGAATACCACCGGAACCGGTCGGTCGCGGCGGGTGTGGGCGAGCGCGACCAGCGCGCCACCCTTGGCGGTGCCGTCGAGCGTGGTCACGATGAGCCCGGTGAGCCCCAGCGCATCGTCAAAGGCAGCGACCTGGGCGAGCATGTTTTGGCCGGTATTGCCATCGAGCACGAGCAGGACCTCATGGGGCGCCTCGTCCATGGCCTTGCCGATCACGCGCTTGACCTTGCGCAGTTCGTCCATCAGGTGCAGTTGGGTGGGAAGCCGGCCGGCCGTATCAATCATGACCACGCCCACGCCGCGCGCTCGTGCGGCGCTTACCGAGTCGAAGGCCACCGCCGCTGGGTCGCCGCCCTGTTGCGCGATCACGTCAACCGAGTTCTTGGCGCCCCACTGCGCGAGCTGCTCGCGAGCAGCGGCTCGGAAGGTGTCGCCAGCCGCGAGCAGGACCGACTTGCCCTCGCGCTGCAAGTGGCTCGCGAGCTTGCCGATGGAGGTGGTCTTGCCCGCGCCATTGACCCCAGCCACCATCACCACCAATGGTTGCACGCGATCAATGTCGATGCCTCGCTCGACGGGCCGCATCAGCTGGGCGATCAGCTCGCGCAGGCACGCTTTCACTTCCCCCGCGTTGGTGATCCGGCGGTCGCGAACCGTTCGCTTCAGCTCGTCAAGCAGCCATTGCGTGGCGGCAACGCCGGTATCGCTGGTGAGCAGCGCGGTTTCGAGTTCCTCGAACAGGGCCCCGTCGACCGCCACGCCGGCAAACAGGGTCGCAAGGTTGTTTCGCGTGCGAGAGAGGCCCGCACTCAGCCGCGTGAGCCAGGAGGTCCGGGGTGAGGCGTCGGCGGCAGCGGGCGACGGAGCGATGGTCGGCGGTGCGGCGGGCGAAACGGTTCGGCCCGGCACGACCGTAGCCGTCAGCGCCTGTTCGGACGCCGCAAGCATGGCAGGCGTCTGCGCAGACGCATCCGGGCTTGCAGCGGGTGGGGACTTTTTACGACGAAAGAATCCGAACATGGCTACACTCAACGCTCCATTCTAGCCTTGGCTTCCCCTTGAACCCGCTTGCCTTGCTGTCCCGCCGGGCGTTATGGCCCCTCGTTGTTTCGTTCGCGCTCACCCTCGCGGGCTGGGCTGAGCGAGCCGAGGCGTCCGGCGTCACCGCGCACGAACGCACCCTGCCAAATGGCCTTAAGGTGCTGGTGAAGGAAGACCGCCGTGCTCCGACGGTGGTCCACCTGATCGCCTACCGCGCCGGATCGGTCGATGAGGTGAACGGTCGCACCGGCGTAGCCCACGCGCTCGAGCACATGATGTTCAAGGGCACTCGCACCGTGCCGTCAGGCGAGTTCTCGCGCCGGGTGGCGGCGATGGGCGGCCGTGAAAACGCGTTCACGACGCGCGACTACACCGGCTATTTTCAGCAGATTCCCTCGGCCCGGCTCTCTGAGGTGATGGCACTCGAAGCCGACCGCATGACCAACCTGGTGTTGTCGGCCGAAGCTTTCGCGACCGAGCGCGAGGTGGTGATTGAGGAGCGTCGACTGCGCACCGAAGACCGCGCGCGGTCCCGGGTTTACGAACAGCTGATGGCGCTCTCCCTCACCGCCTCGCCTTACCGGCAGCCAGTGATCGGCTGGATGAGCGATCTGAAGGCAATGACGGTGGCCGACCTCGAAGACTGGTACCGCACCTGGTACGCCCCAGGCAATGCCACGCTGGTGGTGGTGGGCGATGTGTCGGCGCCTGAAGTGTTTGCGCTCGCCGAGCGCCGCTACGGCACGATCACCCCGCGCGGGTTGCCTGCCCGAAAGCCCCAGGATGAACCCCCCCAGACCGGTATCCGGTCAGCGGTGGTGAAGGCGCCCGCGGAAACCGCTTACCTGCTCATGGCCTACCGCGTGCCTAAACTCGACCGGATCGATGGCGCGATCGAGCCCTTTGCGCTCGAGATGCTCTCCGAAGTGCTGGCGGGAGACGAGAACGGTCGCTTCACGCGCGAACTTATACGCCGGCAACGGGTCGCCGACAGCGCCGGGGCGGGCTATGGGCTCACCGGCCGGGGGCCTGGCATGTTTACGCTGAGCGGCGTGCCCGCTGCCGGGCGCAGCGTCGCCGAGCTGCAGCAGGCACTCCGGGCGCAGATCGCCCGGGTGGCGGCTGAGGGGGTCGACGAACGCGAGCTGGAACGTATCCGGATCGGCTATGTCGCCTCGCGGGTATACCAGCGAGACTCACTCATGTCGCAGGCGATGGAGTTGGCAGGTCTCGAAATGGCGGGCTTTTCCCATGCGGACGCGGACCGCCTGCTCGAGCGCGTGCGGGCGGTGACGAGCGATGACGTCAAGGCGGTGGCTGCGCGCTATTTTGGTGATGATGAGCTCGCGGTCGTTACCCTTGACCCACAGCCGCTGTCGGGGGCGCGTCAGGCGCCGCGCGGCTTTTCAGGGAGGCACTGAGATGCTGAGCAGCTCGGTTCATAGCCTCTGGGGGCTGTTGCGTGGCGTGCTTGTGCTTGGTGCTGGGCTGGTCGCGATACCCGCGCTGGCCGTGCTGCCAATCGAGTCCTGGACGACGGCAAACGGGACGCGGGTGCTGTTCGTACGCGCCGATGCCATCCCGATGCTCGATCTGCAGATCGATTTCGATGCCGGCGGCCGGCTGGTGGCACCAGAACGTCTGGGTCTTGCCTCGATGGTCAATGCCATGCTCGCCAAAGGCGCAGGCGAGCACGACGAGGCGGCCATCGCCGAGGGTTTTGCGCTCACCGGCGCGGGCCGCGGGGGCGGTGCGGGCGACGATAGCGCCTCGGTATCGCTACGCAGTCTCACCAGTGAGCCGCAGTTGTCGCGCGCGATCCAACTGCTCGCGCTCCTCCTGGCAAAACCCACTTTTCCCCAGCCGGTGCTCGAGCGCGAAAAGGCGCGGGTGATCGCGAGTCTTCGCGAGTCAGCCACTCGTCCCGAGACCCTGGTGCGGCGGAATTTCGGCGCTCTCGTCTACGGTGAACATCCCTACGGCCGCTATGCCGATCCCGAGACCGTCGCTGCAATTGGGCGTGATGACCTGGTCCGCTTTCATGCCGCGCATTATTCGGCCCGCCGCGCGGTGATCTCAATGATCGGCGCGGTCACCCGCGAGCGCGCAGCCGCCATCGCGGAGGAGCTCACGCGCGGGCTGCCGACGGGCGTTGACTCGCCGCCCCTTGCCCCGCTGCCGGGTGCCCCGGCTCGCGCCGAGCGACGCATCGAGCACCCGGCCTCGCAGAGCCATGTACTGGTCGGGCAACGCGGTATCGCGCGAGGTGACCCCGATTTCTTTGCGCTCACCGTGGGCAACTATGTACTGGGCGGGGGCGGGTTCGTGTCGCGGCTTTATGGCGAAGTGCGCGAAAAGCGCGGACTTGTCTATAGCGTCTCGTCCTATTTTTCACCGCAGATTCAGCCGGGGCTGTTTGTGATCGGCCTGCAGACACGCAAAGACCAGGCCGATCAGGCACTCGGCGTGGTGCGTGAAGTGCTTGAGCGTTTCGTGAGGGAGGGCCCGACCGCTGAAGAACTGGCCGCAGCCAAATCGAACCTCATCGGCGGGTTTGCTTTGCGAATCGATTCCAACGGCAAGATCCTTGCACAGTTATCGGCCATCGGGTTTTACGGCCTGTCGCTCGACTGGTTGGAGCGCTGGACCGATCGGGTCGCAGCGGTGACGCTGGAGGATGTGCGGGCCGCGTTCCAACGCCATATCCGCCCCGAGGCGATGGTCACGGTGGTGGTCGGTGCCCCCCCAGCGGGTGCGCCGGCGCGCTGAGCCCACAGGTCATGCCCTCCGGTCCGAGACGATCGTCGGCAGCGCGCTCCTGCGAGCGCTCGCCGAGCGGGCCGGGGTCTGCGCCGGGACGGGTCCGCATCATCGGCGGGCGTTGGAAGCGCACCCCGCTCGATGTGCCGACAGTGTCGGGGCTTCGGCCCACGCCCGATCGGGTGCGCGAAACCCTCTTCAACTGGCTTGGCCAGTCGCTCGATGGCTGGCGCTGCCTGGACCTGTTTGCAGGTACCGGGGCGCTAGGGCTGGAGGCCGCCTCGCGCGGCGCTTGCCGGGTGGTGATGGTGGAACGCGATCGCGCCGCATGCCGAAGCATCGCCGACGCGATGGCCCGGCTCTCGGCAGGCGGGGGGGTTGAACTGATCGAAGGCGATGCACAGCGCGTGCTCGAAGCCCTCAGGCGCCGCAGCGAGCCACCGTTTGACCTCATTTTTCTCGACCCACCGTTTTCCGAAGACTGGATCGAGCGACTATGGCCGGAACTGGAGGCCGCGGTGAGCCGCGCCGGGCTGGTTTATATTGAGGCGGGACGGCCGATCGGGCATCCGCCTGCCGGCTGGAGGCTCGAGCGCTCGGGCTGCGCAGGGCTGGTCCATTATCATCTGCTGGGCCGCATGGAACCGACTGAGGAATTACACCATGGTGAGAGCCGTCTACCCGGGAACCTTTGATCCGCTTACCCGCGGACACGAAGACATCATCCGTCGCAGCGCATCGCTGTTCGATTCAGTGGTGATCGGTGTGGCGGCGAGCCGCGGCAAGAACCCCATCTTCAGTGTCGATGAACGGATCGAAATCGCGCGCGAGGCGCTTGCCGACTGCGCCAATGTCCGCATCACCAGCTTCTCTGGTCTCCTGGTCAATTTTTTGCGCGAGCATGATGCGCGGGTGGTGCTGCGCGGGGTGCGCAGCGTGAGCGACTTTGACTACGAGTTCCAGATGGCGGGAATGAATCGGCAGATGATGGCTGACTGCGAGACGCTCTTCATGGTGCCTACCGAGGGTCAGATGTTTGTGTCGGGCACGTTGGTGCGCGAGATCGCGATGATGGGGGGAGACGTAAGCCGCTTTGTTGCGCCGCCGGTTCTCGCCTGGATTCGGCGCAAGCTCGCCCCGCCGGGCCGGGCCCCGACGGGCTAAAGCCGCCCTCCCGGAGCGCATGCCATGGCCCTGATGATCACCGACGAATGCATCAACTGTGATGTGTGTGAACCCGAGTGTCCCAATCAGGCTATCTCGATGGGCGCTGAGATCTACCAGATCGATCCCGCGCGCTGTACCGAGTGCGTGGGGCATTTCGAGGAGCCGCAGTGTCAGCAGGTCTGCCCAGTGGCGTGCATTCCGTTCAACCCTGAGTGGCGTGAAACGCCCGATCAGCTGAGGGCGAAATACCGCGTGTTGCAGCGCAATGTCACAAAAAGCTTTAACAGCCAGCACTGACGATTTGAGCTCGACTGACTCGAGTTTGGGGATGGAACTCATTTTGTGGCGGCATGCCGACGCCGGTGATTCGGTAATGGATCCGTTCGATGACCTTGAACGCCGCCTGACCGACCGAGGTCGTCGGCAGGCGTCGCGGGTCGCGCGCTGGCTCGAGTCGCGCCTCCCGGACCGCTGCCTGGTCTACAGCAGCCCGGCGCCCCGGGCGCGCGAGACCGCTGAGGCGCTAGGGATCAAAGTGCGGATCGATGAGCGCCTGGCTCCCGGGGCGGGCGGTGAGGCGGTGCTTAAGGTAGCAGGCTGGCCGGGGAAGGACGGTGGTGACGGGGAAAGCCGCCATGTGCTGATCATCGGTCATCAGCCCTCCCTTGGCGAGGCGTTCGGGCTGGCACTCTCCGGGCAGGCGGCGCGCTGGACGATCCGCAAGGGCTCGCTGGTGTGGCTGGTAAGCCCCACCACTGACCGAGAATCGTCGGTGTACCTGCGGGCAGCGATCGGGCCTGAACTCGCCTGACGAGCGGATTCGCGGGGCCCCGTCTGCCTACAGTTCGCGGATCTCAAGCAGGGTGAGCAGCCGCTGCTCGGTCCAGCGTGCCGATTCATCAGCAAGAGCTTCGCGCGCTTCGGGGTGGGCGTCCAGCCACTCGCGCGCGAGTTCGATCCGCGCTGAGCCCTGGCGAAAAAACAGCGCTGGCAGCGGTGGCGCGTGCTCATCGCCCATGGCATGGCGTTCAAGAAGTACTGCGAGCCGCAGGGCAATCACGGACAACCACCCGAGTTCACCTGCTACCAGTCCCCGGAGCTTGCGCAACCCGCCGGTCTGCGCCAGGACGAGCGCCGACAGGGCACCCTGCTCGGCGTCGTTAAAGCCTGGCATGTCAGCATGGCGCAGCATGTAGGCGGCGTGTCGGTGGTGATTCTCCTCGGCGATGATGTGGCCCGCGTCCGCCAGGCGAGCAGCCCACCCTAGGAGCGCGCGACGCTCGAGGCGTTCCTCGCGCACCGCGCGAGCTGTCTGGTCAAAGAGCGCGCAGGCCCTCTCGGCAACCCGCTGACTTCGTACCGGATTGATCTGGTAACGGGTTTGCAGCCGCGTCACGGTCTGCTCGCGGATGTCGGCGCCGGCAAGCTCTGACCAGAGCTCGATCAGGATACCGTCGCGCAGCGCCGCCTCACAGTAGTCGATGGTATCGATTCCGAACTCATCGAACACGGCCGTCATCACGGCGAGACCGCCCGCAATCACGGCGCGGCGATCGGGCTTGAGCTGTGCGAATACCGGGGACTCATTGATCGGCGCGGCAAACAAGGCCCGGCGCAGCTGGGCCAGGGCAAGTCGGTCCAGAACGGGTGAGCCCAGCGCATAGCGAGCAAGGTGCGACAGCGCCTTGGCGGTGCCCGAGGTGCCGACGGCGTGCTCCCAACCCAGTGCCCGCGCCTGGCGTGCAACCGGCGCCAAGCGCTGCTTGAGCAGGCGCAGCGCCCGATCGAAGTTGCGTTCGTCAGCCGCGCCGCCTTCAAAATGTAAGAGTGTCGTGTTCACACAACCGACATCGATCGAATTGAGCATCATGGGATCATCATGCTCACCCAGAATGCATTCGGTCGATCCTCCGCCAATATCGATGACCAGGCGCCTGCGGCCATCACCCAGCGCATGCGAGGCTCCCACCCATATCAGGCGTGCTTCCTCATGGCCTGTGATCACCTCGATCGGGTAGCCGAGAACGGCCTGAGCATCGGCGAGAAAATCAGCCGAGTTCTGCGCTACCCTCAGCGTGTTGGTGGCCACCGCCCGAACCGCCTGCGGCGCGAAGGCGCGCAGGCGGTCGCTGAAGACGCTCAACGCCTCGAGGCCCCGCATCCGCGCGTCGGCGTCGAGTCGGCGCTCCGCGTCGAGCCCTGCCGCGAGCCGGACGCTTCGCTTGACGCTGTCGATGGCTCGGACCGTCGGTGCACCACCATTGCCGATGGTGCGGGCGACCAGCAGCCTGAAGCTGTTTGAACCAAGATCGATTGCGGCAAGCAGGGAGGACTCCGACATGGGTGACAGGACCTCGGCGATGATCGGGCGCGAGTATGACAGTGCCTTGACTGCCCTGCAGCATCGCGTCATCAAACTGTCATTGTCAGGGGTGACAATATTGCGCCACCGTGAAAAGGAACTGGCCATTGGCCAGATGCGCCATGATTACGCTCTCCTCCGACCTTTGCAGCCGGCTGCTCAACCGCGAACAGGGCATTCTGCGGTTTAACGAGCGCGTGCTTGCGATGGCCGATGATCCGTCCGTGCCGCTACTTGAGCGCCTGCGGTATGTGACCATCGTCAGCAACAATCTGGATGAATTGTTCGAGATCAGGGTGGCGGAGCTCCAGCAGATCGCCCGCCTGGGGAGAGACGATTCCGCGGATGCTGCTGTGAGCCTGCAGGCGATCAGTCGGTCGGCTCGCGCACTGGTCGACCGCCAGTACACACTGCTGAACGACACGCTCAAGCCACTGCTCGTGGCCGAAGGTGTTGTGATTCATCAAATGGGGGACTGGAACGATGCCCAGCGGCAGTGGGCAGGCGAAGTGTTCGACCGAGAGGTCGAGCCGCTTCTCACACCGATCGCGCTTGATCCAGCGCATCCGTTTCCACGCATCCTGAACAAGAGCTTGAATTTCATTGTCGAGCTCGACGGGGAAGATGCCTTGGGCCGCCGCGCAGGCATTGCGATCGTCCAGGCGCCTCGTGCGCTGCCACGCGTGCTGTCGGTGCCATCCGAGGTGTCGGGCCATCCGCACGGCATGATGCTGCTCACTTCCATCGTTCAGGGGTTCGTGGGCAGGCTCTTTCCTGGCATGGCGGTACGCGAGGTCCACCAGTTCCGGCTCACCCGAAATAGCGACCTGTTCGTCGATGACGAGGAAGTCACCGACCTGCGCGAGGCGCTTCAGGGTGAACTGTTGCAGCGCCAGTTCGGCGACGAGGTGAGGTTGGAGGTATCGGCCGACGCACCCGACCGGTTAGTGGCCCGCCTTCTGAAAGAATTCGAGCTTGATGAGCGCGACTGTTATCGCTCAAAGGGGCCGGTCAACTTGGTGCGACTCCAGCAGGTCATCAGCCTGGTCAATCGCCCCGATCTGCTGTTTCCTGCCTTCGAGCCACCCGTGCCTGCCGCGCTCCGCGGGCGTGATCTGTTCGCCGCCATCCGCAAGCACGACATCCTGCTGCATCACCCCTACGAATCCTTCGCACCGGTGATGCGGTTCCTCACCAGTGCGGCGCGTGACCCCGACGTGGTGGCAATCAAGCAGACGGTCTATCGGACCGGGGACGACTCGGCCCTCATGCAGGCGCTGATCGAGGCTGCGCGCGCGGGTAAGGAAGTCACGGTGGTGGTGGAATTGATGGCGCGGTTTGACGAACTCACCAACATCAACTGGGCCGCGCGTCTCGAAGAAGTCGGCGCGCATGTGGTCTACGGCGTGGTGGGCCACAAGACCCATGCCAAGATGGCGATGGTGCTCAGGCGCGAACGCGCCCGCAATGGGCAGACGGTGCTGCGTCGCTATGTTCACCTGGGCACGGGCAACTACCATCCACGAACAGCGCGCCTCTACGAAGACTTCGGACTTTTCAGCGCAGATGAGGACATCTGCGCTGACGTTCATCAGGTGTTTCAGCGGCTCACGGGGCTTGGCGAGCGCAGTCGGCTGCGAGCGCTCGCCCAGTCGCCCTTTACGCTCCTCGAGATGGTGCTCGCGTCGATCCGGCGCGAGATTGATCATGCGAAGGCGGGACGCCCCGCTGCGATCTCGGCCAAGATCAATGCGCTTCTGTCGCATCAGGTCATTGACGCGCTCTACGAAGCGAGCGCCGCAGGCGTGCAGATCGATCTGATCATTCGTGGTGTCTGCGCGCTCAAGCCCGGTGTGCCGGGGTTAAGCGACAACATCCGCGTGCGCTCAATCTTGGGTCGCTTTCTCGAACACAGCCGGGTGTTCGTGTTCCATAACGCAGGCGATCCCGCAGTCTGGCTCGCGTCCGCGGACTGGATGGACCGCAATCTGCTGAGGCGTGTTGAAGTGGCCTTTCCGGTGCGCGATCCAAAACTGCGCGAGCGGGTGATCGCCGAGGCGATCAGCGTGCATCTGGGCGACAACGCCGGCGCGTGGCTGATGCATAGCGAAGGCGACTACCGGCGGAGTACGCTCAAGGGTCGAAGGCGTGAATACCACTCGCAGCGCGAGCTCATGAGGCGGCTCGGGGGCTGATTCGAGTAGTGCAGGCGCGCCGCGCTGTCATCAAGTTTTCATGTATTGGTAACCTACGCGACACGTTCGCTTTCGACACTGTCGGATCCTCAACCAGGAGCCAACGCAATGTCGAATTCGAATCATTTCCTTCCCGTCGAGAACACCTCGAACAACGAACATTTTCAGGACGTGCTGGCGCGCGGACTGGCAAATCCGTCGCGGCGCGCGATTCTGCGCGGCGGCGTAGGTCTCTCGGCCGCTACCATGCTGCCCGTGATGTCGGCCTGCGGAGGTTCGGACGCGACGCAGATGAAGAGCCTTGCCGAGCCCATTGCAGCCGCCCAGATCAAGTTCAACGCGGTCGCAAAGAGCGTTGCCGACTCCGTGGTTCTCCCGGCGGGCTACACCGCCAAGGTGCTTCATGCCACCGGCGACCCGATTGACGCTTCGATCGGTGCCTATTCCAATGTGGGGACAGAGGCCGACGACTGGTCCAAGCGAATCGGTGACCATCACGATGGGATGGAACTCTTCTACATTAATGGCGCCGGCAAGGTGAGCAGTACGGCGCAGACCCGCGCCGTGCTCGCCGTGAATCACGAGAGTTCGGCCGATGCGCATTACTTCCACGCGAACGGACAGATCTCGGGGGCGAAGACCGGGCTCAAGTTCAGCCAGTTCGGCGCATGGGATGGTGGCGCACGTCCTGCTCTCGAAGTGCTGAAAGAAATCAACCACCACGGGGTGTCGCTGGTGGAGCTCGACATGGCGGCGGGTGGCGGTATCAACGGCTACAAGCTCAACGGGGCGCTCAATCGGCGCGTCACGCCCAATACCTAGGCGGCAGTGACCGGACCGGCCGCGCACCTTGCAGGGATCAAAACCCTCTTCCAGACCAAGTTCAGTACCGATGGTTCGAAGGCACGCGGCACGCTGAACAACTGCGGCTCAGGGCCCACCCCTTGGGGAACCTTCCTTACCTGCGAGGAAAATTGGGCGGTTTATTTCAACATGCCCGCGAACGCAACGCTGCCTGACGCCAAGACGCTCGCTGGACGCACGCGCTACGGCGTGGCCTCCACCGCATTGGCTGGCGGCGCGGGCAAGCTCCTCGGGCAGGGCTGGCACACACCGGTCGATGCGGCCGGTGAGACCACGTTTGCGCGCTGGAACGCTGCGGCATCGGGTGCTACCGCGGCAGACGATTTCCGTAACGAACCGCACACCTTTGGCTACAACCTCGAGATCGACCCCGCCAACCCGAACTCGGTGCCCGCCAAGCGTGTGTCGATGGGGCGCTTCGCCCACGAAGCCGCGGTTTACTCTAAGCTCGTGGCCGGCCAACCCATTGCGTTTTACATGGGGTGCGATTCGCGAAACGAATACATTTACAAATTCGTTTCGAAAGAGAACTGGAATCCTGCTGATGCGGGCGTTGGTATGGCCGCCGGTGACAAGTACCTGAACGAAGGCAAGCTCTACGCTGCGAAGTTCAACGATGACGGTACCGGTCAGTGGCTGGAGCTTGACATCTCGGTGGCCGCTATCAAGAACTACACGACGTTTGCGTTCACCAATCAGGCCGAAGTGCTGGTCTTTACCCGTCATGCGGCTGACGCGGTCGGTGCCACCAAAATGGACCGCCCGGAGTGGGGGTCGGTGAACCCGGCCAATGGCGAGGTGTACTTCTGCCTCACCAACAACAGCTCCACCTTCCGTAAGCCCGGTACGACTAACGCCGCCAACCCGCGCGCTTATGAGGATCCAGACGGCAAAAAGGGGTCGGGCAACCCCAACGGCCACATCATCCGCTTCCGCGAATCGAACAATGCCTCGACGGCGACCAGCTTCCAGTGGGACATCTTTGTGTTCGGCTCGGAGGAAGACGCCCAGAAAGACTCCGTCAACCTGTCGCAGCTCACCGGAAATAATTCATTCTCTTCACCCGACGGGCTCTGGTTCAGCCCCGTGACCGGCATTCTCTGGATTCAGACCGATGATGGCGCGTTCACTGACGAGACCAACTGCATGCTGCTCGCCTCAGTGCCTGGCGCCGTGGGTGACGGCGGAATCTGGGCGGTGCCGAATTCCATGGCGGGTACCACCGCAACCCAGACCACGTTTGTAGGGGGCCTGCTAGGTGAGTCGCGGTTGCGTCGCTTCCTCGTGGGACCCAAGGGTGCCGAGGTGACGGGTCTTGCCGAAACCGCCGACGGCAAGACGCTTCTGGTCAACATCCAGCACCCCGGGGAGGACACGCCCGCCATCGGAGCAGACGCGAATTTCACCCACCAGAGCCAGTGGCCGGGTAGTGGCGTGATGACTGGTGTGGCGGGCTATGGGGTAGCAGGCCGGCCTCGTTCGGCGACGATCGTAATCACGCGCACGGATGGGGGCGTGATCGGCCGCTAAGCAGCAGGCAAGCGGATTGGGCCCGCCTCGAAATTCGCCTGCGCGAACTTCCAGTTCACCAGATGGTCGAGGTAGGTCTCGACAAAGCGTTGGCGGGCGTTTCGATAGTCGAGGTAGTAGGCGTGTTCCCACACGTCAAGGGTGATGAGCGGGCGGTGCGCCGAGACGAGCGGCGTCTCTGCGTTCGCCGTATTAATGAGGCCAACCTCGCCTGTTCGCCTTCGTACCAGCCAAGTCCAGCCAGCGCCGAAATTGCCGGTGGCCCGCTGGATAAACGCTTCGCGAAATCCAGCGAACGAACCGAACTGCTGCTCGATCGAGGCAAGGAGCGCCCCTTCCGGCATGCCGCCGCCGTTCGGGCACATGCTTTCCCAGTAGAAGCTGTGGTTCCAGATCTGCGCCGCGTTGTTGAAGATTGCGCCGCGTGATTCGCGCACGATGGTATCGAGCGGCCGGTCGTGGAATTCGGTGCCCTGGATCAGTCGGTTCAGTTGCGTGACATAGTTCTGATGATGCCTGCCGTAATGAAAACGCATCGACTCCGCAGACAGATGCGGCTCGAGCGCGTCGATCGCCCAGGGCAGTGGTGCGAGCGTGAGTTCCATGGCGGCTACTGCACCGGCGCGTTGATCGCATCGAGCGCGGCGCGCGCGACTTCCATATCTTCGGAGTAGTGGCCGCCGCTTACACCGATTGCGCCGATCAGCTGCCCGTTTTCGAGGATGGGATAGCCACCGCCAAACACCACCAGCCGCGGCGTGTGCGTGATGCCGGCAAGAAGCGGCGGGTCGTTCTTGATGAAATCAAACCAGGTGTGGGTTGCGATGCCGAAGGCGCTCGCGGTCCAGGCCTTGTTTTGCGCGATGTCGATTGAGAGATGCGGTGCGCCGTCCATCGCATGAAAGGCCTTCAATTGCCCGGCCTCATTGGTGATGGCGATACACATCGCCTTTTTCATCTCATTGGACTTGTCGATTGCCGCATCGAGCATGCGGCGAACACTCAGGGCGTCGATGGTACGTTTGACGATGCTCATGGGTGAACTCCTTTGGGGATCGGTTGATCAGATCTGGCGTGCCGCATGGTGGGCCTCGGTGAGCGCGTGCGGTAGCCGTCTCGGGGAGAAGGCGTCGCCTGCGATCCAGGTGGTGGTTTCGAAGCCGCGTGCGCGCAAACCCTCAAAAAGGGGCGCACCGAGCGCTCGCTGGTGCCCGACCCAGATGATGCCAGCGGCCTCCTCGAGCACGAGTTCGCGTCCGGTCAGGTAGTGGCGGAGCACCGCGCCGCCATGACGCGAGCCTGTAACCGCCATCGAGGTGTGGAGCACCGCGCCGCCCAGGTCGAGCGCGTGGAGCGCGGCGATGCGCGAGACCATCGGCAGCTCGCGAAACATCTCGAAAAATCGCGTGACCACATGAAGCGTCTGGCCGCGTTTCTCAGCGATCTGAAGCGCGGCTTCGGCTGCGGCTGAGCCCCAGAAGTAGCCGTCTTCGTCCATCACGATCAGTACGCGCCCCTCCCGATCGATCGCATGCAGGTCGTCAGGGCCGGCCACTGCCACCACGGGCACCGATCGATCGCCTTCGAGCACAGGCACGATAGGCTCTGCCCCGGTTGCCACGACAAAGGCCTCGAAGCCGCCCGCGATCAGCATGTCGGCATCGGGGCTCGCGCCAAACTCGATGTTGACCAGAAGACGTTTTACCGCTGGAATCAAAAAATCAAGCAGGTGCCTGAGTTCGGCTCCGTGGGGAAGCCCCGGCGCGTGCGCCATCTTTCCGCCCAGCATGCTGGACTTCTCGAACAAGGTGACCTGATGGCCACGCTCGGCGGCAATGCGCGCGGCCTCGAGACCCGCCGGGCCACCGCCGATCACTGCGACGCGCCGGCGCTCTGCGGCCGGCTTGAGGCGCCCGAACTGGTGCTCGCGACCGGCCATCGGATTGGTTGCGCAGCCGACGGGCTCGGGTCCGGTGATCCAGTCCCAGCACTGGTTACAGGCGATGCAGCGGCGGATCTCGTGCTCCCGACCGGTGCGTGCCTTGCGTGGCCAGTCGGGATCCACGATCAGTGCGCGGCACAAGCCCACCATGTCTCCGTCGCCTGCAGCGAGGATGTCTTCGGCCTGCTCGGGCATCTGGATGCGGGTGCTTTGTACCACCACCAGATCGTCCACCGCCTGCTTGATTTGCCGCTGAATGTCGCGGTAGGTGACCTGAGGCCAGTGCCGGTCGGGCAGATGGGTTTCGATGGTGTTGAAGTTACCCTGGCTAAGCGAGATGTAATTGATCAGACCGCTGCGGGACAACACTGAGGCTGCCTCGCAGGCTAGCTCGATCGTGACCCCGCCAGCGGTGAATTCCTCAACGCCCATGCGATAGCCGATGACCGCGCTTTCACCCAGACGCCTGCGTACGCCTGCAATGATCTCGAGCGCGAAGCGCAGCCGGTTTTCCAGACTGCCGCCGTAGTGGTCGTCGCGGATGTTGCTGAATGGCGAGACAAACTGACCGATCAGATGCCCTTGGGCACCGTGGATCTCGACCCCGTCCGCCTCGGCGTCGCGCGCGTTCACCGCGGCTGCGACGAAATACTCTACCATCTCGCCCACCTCACGGGTGGAGAGCGCGTGCGGCACGCCTCCGCTTCGCGGGCAGGCGATTTCGGATGGGGCCACTAGCGTACCCACACGACGGCCCAGATGCTGCCGTCCGCCTTGGTTGAGCTGCACGATGAAGAGCGCGCCCTGCTCGTGGATTGCATCGCTGATCCGCCGCAGGCCGGGCACCACGCCCGGGTCGAAAAGCGGGAGTGCATGGGGGACCACGCCCTCCAGCGGATGCAGCCGCATCGCTTCGCTCACCAGAACGCCTGCGCCGCCCTCGGCGACCGTGCGATAGAACGCGAGCATCCGAGCGCCCACCCGGCCCTGTTCGGCCAGGTTGGAGGTGGTGGCTACCCTCATGACGCGGTTCTTGCTCAGGCGCACACCCAGCGATACCGGCGAGAAAAGCCGGGGGAACCGGGTGTCTCGCGCATGCTCGTTTACCAGCGCACGCGCGTGGGCTCGCTTCACGTCGGACGGGGTCATTGGGCTAGCTTCGGCCATGGTTCGGGTGAAGGAGGGTGGGTTCGCAGGGGCGTCGGGTGCGCTTGATGTTCACGTCGAGTATGCCTGTCGAGCGCAAACCCCGCTTGCGGGGCCGATTTCACTTTTGCCCCGGATCAGGCAAGATTGGCCTGTCCAGCCTCCGGGCGGGACTGTCTGGCCGGACCGGTTCGCCATGCGCCGGGTCGGCGATCGTCGATCGATGTTGAGAGGAGTGCCTGCGCATGTATCGGGTCAAGCAAATGTTGCCGCTATCTCAAACGTGCGCGCGATGAGCGCGGGTGCCTGCCTGCCCGGGATTGCCCCCGAAGCGCGGTTAAAGCAGCTGGGTATCGTGCTGCCGCCCGCCTGGATCGACAAACCCAACCGCGTACGCGCGCTACGCTCGGGCATTCATGTGCACATGAGCGGCCATGGCCCGATCGAACCGCTCACCGACACGCCGGTCATCACCGGTAAGCTCGGCCGCGAACTCAACGAGGCCCAGGGCGCTGTCGCTGCGCGCGAAACAGGGCTCTACATCCTGGGCACGCTCAAGGGCTGTATCGGGTCGTTGGATCGCGTGGTGCGGGTGGTGCATTCGATTGGCTTCATCAACTGCGCACCGGGCTTCAATACCCCCTCGCTGGTCCTGAATGGCTTTTCCGACCTGATGGTAGAGGTGTTTGGCGAGATTGGCCGGCACACGCGCTCGGCGATCGGCGTTGCCGAACTCTATCGCGACATACCGGTTGAAATCGAAGCACTCTTCGAGGTGAGAGACTGATGGCGCAGCTGATCAGCCCGCAGACCCGTGGCGTGTTCATCATCGCCGCCACCCCGTTTACCGATTCGGGTGAGGTCGACTACGAGAGCATTGACACGCTCACCGAGTTCTACCTGAGTTTCGGGATCGATGGCCTCACCATTCTCGGCATCATGGGCGAGGCCCAGAAGCTCTCGGCAGAGGAATCGCTCGCGGTCATGCGGCGCTACCTGGCGCGGGTGGCGGGGCGCATTCCGGTGATTGTCGGGGTCTCGGCGCCGGCGTACGATCCCATGGTGTCGCTTGCTCGTGAGTCGATGCGAGCCGGTGCGGCTGGGGTCATGATCGCGCCGCCCGCCACCGTCAAAACCGACGAGCAGTTCTTCAATTTTTTTGCTGGCGCGTGCCGGGCCCTGGGCCCCGATGTGCCGGTGTGCCTGCAGGACTATCCTGCGGTGACCGGGGCCTGGATGTCGGTGCCGGTCTTTGAGCGCATCGTGGAGGAACTGCCGCAGGTGGTGATGCTGAAGGCCGAAGACTGTCCTGGGCTCACCAAGATCTCCCGGATCCGGGCGCTCGAGGCCAAGGGCCTGCGGCGCTCATCGATTCTGGTTGGTAACAACGGCCTCTTTTATCCGCTCGAACTGGCACGCGGAGCCGACGGTCCGATGACCGGGGTGGCCTATCCCGAGATGCTGACCGAGGTGTACCGCGCGATGCAGGCGGGCAGTCGAGATCTGGCCGATGACCTGTTCGAAATTTACCTGCCACTGGTTCGCTATGAAACCCAGGCGGGCGTCTCGCTTGCCTGGCGCAAGGAGATCCTGCGTCGCCGGGGCGCGATCCGTAGTGCCCGCGTGCGCGCGCCCGGGGTGCAGCTGAACGCTGACGAGCATGATGATCTCACCCGGATGATGGCGAGAATCGATATCAAGCTCGAGGTGCTTCGCGGTCGCCAGGCCTGAGCCTGCGCACTGTCATCAGCGCCGAAACCCGGCGCGTGAAAGGACCGTTCTGATGCAACTGGATTGCGTGATTCGTGGTGGCACCGTCGTTAACGCCGACGGTCTGTCGAGCGCCGATGTGGGTATCGTGGGCGAGAAGATCGTGGCGCTCGGAAGCGCGCTCCCCGCGGCCCGGCGCGAGATCGATGCGCGGGGCCGCCTGGTGATCCCGGGTGGGGTCGACAGCCACTGCCACGTTGAGCAGGTCTCTTCCTTCGGCATCATGTGCGCTGACGACTTTCATTCCGCTACCGTATCGGCGGCGTTTGGTGGCACCACCACGG